>NZ_JBDPGY010000019.1:0-76250 GCF_039841815.1 Ruminococcus sp. 1001136sp1
TCGCCTGAATTCCATATACAAAAGTTCTTTTAATTCTATTACTATCTGTTCGTTCTCCATTTTCACCTAATCTCTTTCTTCCCAGTAATCATAAGCATCGTCATACCCCTCATCGTAATCTCCATCCCCAAATTCTTCTGCGAAATCATCTGCATTATCATATTCTTCGGCATCATACGGATCATAATTTTTTTCTGAAGATAAACATTTCTTTGATTTTTTGTATTTAATATCTGAGAGCTAAGAATAGCAGGGACAGGCAGTGTATATACACTGCCGGGCATTCGCCTCAAAAGCGGGACCCTCCCCACTTTTGGAATCTTCGCTTCGCTCGATTTTATGAAAACATAAAGGAGATTTTTATATGGCAAACAGAAAAAGAGATGTACAGATACTGCTCTGGGTTACTCCGGAGGAAAAGAAGATGATCCGCAAGAGGATGATTCTATCCAAGACCTCTAACATGAGCGTGTATCTGCGTAAGATGGCGATTGATGGCATGATTGTCAATACAGATACCACTTATTTGAAAGCAATGTATCAGGAAATGCACAAGATTGGTGTGAACATCAACCAGCTTGCCAAAGTTGCAAACACCGTAGGTACTGCCACACCGCAAGATATAGAAGAGCTGAAAGAAATGGTGAAAAAGATATGGCTTACATTAAGATCTTTCCAATCAAATCTACAGTGAAAAAGGCTGTGGCCTATATCACGAATCCAGATAAGACGGATGAACAAAAACTCGTCTCTTCGTTTGGCTGTTCTCCGGAAACTGCAGATCTGGAATTTGCCATGACAGCAGAAATGGGAAAAAATAATGTCATGGAAAAGGGGGATAACCTTACCTGGCACATGATCATCTCCTATCATCCCAATGACCTCACCGATCCCAAACTTGCCCATGAGGTCAGC
Source organism: Ruminococcus sp. 1001136sp1 (assembly GCF_039841815.1). Taxonomy (NCBI): domain Bacteria; kingdom Bacillati; phylum Bacillota; class Clostridia; order Eubacteriales; family Oscillospiraceae; genus Ruminococcus; species Ruminococcus sp. 1001136sp1. The sequence continues at coordinate 916 of NZ_JBDPGY010000019.1, forward strand.
ACCAAAATCGCAGATTCTGTTCTGAAGGGAAAATATGAATATGTGCTTACCACGCATACAGATAAAAAACATATTCACAGCCACTTGATTTTTAATGCCACCAGCTTTACAGATTATCATAAGTATGTTTCCAACAAGCGCACCTACCACAAACTCTGCCAGATCAGTAACCGCATCTGCAAAGAACATGGGCTGTCTACTTCTATGCCAACTTCTGAAGCCGGACGTTCCTATAAAGAAGATATGGAATATAAGCGAGGACAGAGCTGGAAGGCAAAACTAAAATATCAGATTGACCGTGCCATCTGGACATCGGTGACTTACGATGAATTTCTTTTGAAGATGAAAGAAGCCGGTTATGAAACTCGTCAGGGAAAGTACCTGGCGTTCCGTGCGCCAGGAGCTGTCAACTTTATCAATGTGAAGACACTGGGAACCTATTATGCAGATGATCATTTACTGGTTCGTCTTAAAAAAAATCGTTGCAAGGCTCGTACTCCGCAGAAAAAAATTAACCGTGTCCGGCTTTTTGTCGAAATGACCACTTACCTGTCCGATCATAATAAAGCAGGATTTGAACACTGGGCAAAGTTGAATAATCTGAAAGAAACTGCCCGGACTTTCAACTATCTATCTGAACATAATCTACTGAATTATGAAGATTTTAAAAATCATGTAGCTGATTCCGCTGATGCAATTCAAGCTACAGAATCCAAAATACAGTCTCTGAATAAACAGCTGGATGCACAACGGCTGCTCCAAAAACGCTGTGATGTTTACCGCCATTGCAGAACTGTTTTACTTGCTGAAAAAGATGCTCCAGATAAAAAAGCATATCAGAAACAACATCAGGCAGAGTACCAGCTGCATGATACTACCCTTCAGGAATTATCTGATCTTGGGATAAAGAAACTGCCCTCACAGGAAAAATTGCAGAAGCAGCTTCAGCAACTGGAAACAGAACTGGCAGCTACCCAGAAAGAACTCACGCAGCTTCAAGCTAATCAGCGAACCCTGCATATTGTGCAAAGCAACTTTTCTGCTATGCTCCAGGACACCGATATTCTTCCAGAATTATCCTCTGAAAATCCGGAGCAATCCATTTAAGCAAAAAAATAAGAGGATACCTGTACTCGATTTTCTCAAGTTTGGTATCCTCTCATCTATCTACCTTTCGGCCTTCACGTCAGCTCAACCCCTTTCTGTGGATTATCTTTTCCCGACTTCTGACCAAGTTTTTCTTTGTTCTCTTTCAGACGATCATGGATGGATTTCTTTTTTTCTCCTACTGATCTATCGGAGCTTTTTACAGTAACGGCTTCTGACTGTACCTCTTTATGATTAGCTGCTGACTCTTTCTCATTTATTTCTGTAGCTATATCAGGAGATTTTTCCACCAGCCCACAATATTCATACAGGTAAGGTAAGATATGTTCCTGGACATCTCGCTGATCTTCGATTCCTTTCATATGTTCAATGATATCGCCCTCACCGGTACCCAGCATGATCTTTCCTGTTACCTTGTGAATCTCTGAATCTATAGAACAAAGCACCATATATCCAACCGAATACAAGTCATCCCATTTATCACTTGCCTGATTTTCCTTCAAAAAAGTCTGATCCAATGCTCCAAGTTTTTCGTTTGCTTCTTTAAACGGCAAATACTTTCCAGTTTCCATTTCTCTGTATTCACTAAATACAATTTTTACCATTGGCTCTAAATCCTTTTTTTCAGGAATGGAATAATCGTTGATTCTCTGCAAAAGAACCTGTGCCTTTGTACTTAGTTCATCACTTTCGTCCATCACATCTTTTAAAAATCCGGAATATTCTTTTTTCCCACGTCCTGCATACAGATCATATTCTACTTCTTTGACCAGTGTTTCCTTATCATCAACGTTATCCCGGAACTCATAAGTATCAAAGTCTTCTGCCAGGTCTACCAGCGCATAAGCGATTGCTTCCGCTGTCATATGCTCCGGATAAATATCCTGCTTTTCCTGGGCTGTCATAAAATATTTGAAGTCCGGGAACCGCTCTCTAAGCTCCTGTATTGCTTCCAGAACCAATGGATGCTCACGGTAATATGAAATTGAATCAATGTTATCCGCATAAATCGTATGCCCTTTTATTAAGGTCATCGGACCATCCAGATAATCCGGAAGGAATGAATCGTGTAACTCAAATCCCATTCCATTTCCCATATAGCTTAATCTCGGATCTGCCAAGATCTGCTTATATCTGTCCGTGACCTGTTCAACGGTAAGCCCGTCAAAATAATTTCCCATAGACGGAAACTCCTCACATACAGCTGCAAAGAATGTGATAGTTGCTCCCGTTTTCTGCTGATAGCTTTCTGCTGCTTTTCTGATTTCTTCTCTCCGCTCTTTCTCTCCAAATCCGTTGTTCAACACATTATCAACCATATTATAATTCTGCTCCTCCAGTTCTTCCACTTTTGTCAGTGGCTTATATTCTTCTTTTTGCGGTATTTCTGATTCCTTCTCCGGCAAAACTTTTTCAAAATTAATGAACTGATCCAACTCTTTAAAACTGATACTGTCAACAAAATATGCCTTCAGATTTCCTTCTTCATTTACAACGATAATATCTCCCACTGACATAGAATGCCCTGTAAAATCTCTTGGCCTGTCGATATTGAATCGCTCATACAGCCCGTCCAGTGAATCACTTGGAAGCATTTCTGCGCTGTAAACAAGATTATAATCTTCTTTATGAATCGTAATATTATGATCCATGATGTAGTTCATATTCATAAAAGCATACGTCTCTGCAAAAGAGCCTTCCTTAAACTGGTAAATGCCATAGCGATGCTCATTTCCAAGTAACAGCCTTGCTTCTTTTAATGACTGCAACTGCGGATGATTCTCCATCTCAGTTTCCAAATCCTGTAACAATGTCTGCTCATATACTGACAGCTGAAAATGATCAGCCCCTCTCTCAATTTCCATCCGTTCGCTTGCCGCTATCAGCTGTGAAAATGGTGTAATGAGATAAATCGTTGCACCTGCATCATAATATTTTAAAGCAATACCTTTATCAATCACTGTCATAGGATCATGCAATGGCTCAATATCTTCTGTATAAACTGGTTCATCTTCTTCCAAAGCATCCCATACTCTTTTTTCGACACCGAAAAGCCCTTCATGCTCCTGAATCATTTCTCTACTGGCGTACTCGCTCTTTGTTCCATCTGTTTGAAGGCAATAGATTTTCAGTCCTCGCATGTGCAAATCCAATGCTGCTTCTTTGCTAAGCGGATACATATCGTCAGCCAGATATCCATATCCATGCAACGCACTCATCGTTACTTCGGAATCCGGATAAATCTCCATTTCCTTTCTGGCATCATCCATAAGCTGTACAATTCGTTCCTGATCTGATTGGTCATTTGCCCCAGCAATACTCCATATCAGATTACGGACTTTCAACTCATCCCCCACCATCTGAGCATACTCATAGATCTGATTGATCTGTTCTTGTGAAAATCCTTTTTCGCTGAAGCCTGCCAGATCAATCTGCTTTTGAGTCAGATCCTGCATTTCGTTTTCTTCTCTTGTATTATAATTTCTTAATGCCATTTGTATTTCCTCCATATCAAAAGAACCGGCAGTTTTCTTCCACCGGTTCCAGTTATTTTTCTCTATTGTCAACTACGATCAATATCATTTCCCTTTGCTGGTTTATCATGATCATGTTCCTGTTGACCTTTTTGTTTTATTGCATTCAGTTTATCGTGAATGCTCTGCTTTCCGCTGTTCTCAGGCTCTTCGGAACTTCCCTGCTCGTCCATATTTAAGAGTGCATTTAACTCTGACAGACGTTCCATCATCTGATTCAGCTCCTTCTCTTTTGGAAATGGCTTTACCACTTCCTGTTTTGCATTTTCCAGCTGTTCTTTTACTGTTTCTAGTTTCTGCTCCGCATCTGCCAGTTTCTTCGGATAACTTTCCAATAAATTGTTAATACGGGCAATGTTTCCAAGTGGATCTGAACCTAATGGAAGCGAAGATACTGCTGTGTGTTTCACTGAAAGAATAAATTCTTTATTCCAGCTGTCGAAACGTGCCATCATATGGAAGCCTTGATAATTTCCCACGTCCTTTGCCTCATTTACAGACTGAATCTGCTTACAGACAGCCAGCAATGCCGCACCTGCTTCTTTCTTTTCTGTAAATATTTTTCCACCAATTTCCATCTCAAATGCCTCCGGATCTGTGATCTTATGTGCTTCATAGTGTGCAATGTCTTCCCGATATCCCTCGATAATCTCCGTCAGCTTCGCTATCTTCTGTGGAAGATTTCTGGAAATATCCGCTTCCATGCGGTACACGTTATTCAGGTGGTTTGCTTTCAACAGTTTCAGTTTTGCCACTTCCACATCCAGTGACATTTTTTCTTTTACAGCCGGATTACCGGTTGCAAGTGCTTTTACCTCAGCATAAGAGAGTGCTGCTTCATCCACATCCTCGCAGCTTCTGACCGGTGCTTTACTGGTCATGATCTGAGAAATGAACTTCTGCTTATTCTCAATCAGCTGCCACATATAGCTGTCGAATGTTGATTCTGTTACATACCGAAAAATTTTTACCTTCTTGTTATGGTTTCCCTGACGGATGATACGGCCTTCTCGCTGCTCCAGATCTGATGGCTTCCACCCAACATCCAAATGATGAAGTGCAATCAGACGATCCTGCACATTGGTACCGGCTCCCATCTTTGCTGTGGAACCTAATAAAAAACGAACCTGTCCAGCTTTTACTTTGCTAAACAGCTCCGCTTTCTTTGTTTCTGTATTGGCATCATGAATAAATGCAATTTCTTTTTCTGGAACACCTTTCTCCAACAGCTTCTGCTTCAGATCGTCATACACATTAAATGTCCCATCCCCCTTTGGTGTGCTGAGATCGCAGAAAATCAACTGGGCTGATTTCTGACTGGCTGTTTCCTGCCAGATCTGAAAACTCTTTTCAGCACAGATAGTTACTTTGCTTTCTGGATTATCCGGTAAAAGATCACTCACCAGACGCTGATCCAGTGCTAGCTTACGTCCGTCATTTGTGATCTTCAGCATATTGTCAACCGATGGGTCTACAAATCCATTTCTAACCTTTTCTGCACGCTCTGCAAGGCTTTTCACTATATCCCGCTGATAATCCGATGGTTTCAATACAACCGTTTCATATTCCGCTTCCGGTACTGGGAGCTTCAGTTGATCGGCTGTTTTAATATCCGCAATCTCTTTAAACATGCTCATCAATTCCGGGATATTATAGAATCTGGAAAATCTGGACTTCGCCCGGTATCCGCTTCCTTCCGGTGATAATTCAATACTGGTAATCACTTCACCAAATGTAGAAGCCCAGGCATCAAATAATCCAAGCCCCATGTTCTGCAGCTTGTTATACTGCAGGTATCTCTGCATCACATAAAGCTCCGTCATACTGTTGCTGATCGGTGTGCCCGTAGCAAATGTAATGCCTTTGCCACCGGTAATCTCATCCAGGTACTGACACTTATTGAACATATCCGCAGACTTCTGTGCCTCATTCTGTGCGATACCAGCAACGTTCCGCATTTTTGTATAAAGAAAAGCATTCTTGTAGCTATGTGCTTCATCTACATATAGATGGTCAACTCCCAGCTCTTCAAATGTAATAACCCTGTCTTTTCTATCTTTCTGATTCAGCTTTTCCAACCGGACTTCCAGAGATTTTCGTGTCTTCTCAATCTGTTTTACGGTATAACGCCCACCATCCTCTTCATTTGCACTTTGAATCGCTATCTTCAGTTCATCTATCTGCCTGCGTATCATCATTTCCTGACGTTCATCTGAAATAGGGATTCTCTCAAACTGAGAATGTCCGATAATCACAGCATCATAATTTCCCATTGCAATCCTGGCGCAGAATTTTTTCCGGTTTGCCGGTTCAAAATCCTTTTTGGTTGCAACCAGAATATTTGCTCCTGGATACAGCTGTAAGAACTCCGCTCCCCACTGCTCGGTAAGATGATTAGGTACTACAAAAAGGCTTTTTTGTGCCAGCCCCAATCGCTTACTCTCCATAGCTGCAGCCACCATTTCATAAGTCTTTCCGGCACCTACTACATGTGCCAGTAATACATTATCACCATACAGCTGATGAGCAACTGCATTTTTCTGGTGTGGCCGCAATTCTATTTCTGGGTTCATGCCAGGAAATGTCAAATGGCTTCCATCATATTCACGGGGACGGATGCTGTTAAAGCGCTCATTATATACCTTTACCAACCTCTCACGGCGATCCTGGTCTTTAAAAATCCAGTCCTGAAAAGCGGCTTTCATGGCGTCCTGCTTCTGTGTTGCAAGCATAGTTTCCTTTTTGTTTAATACTCTAATTTCATTTCCATCATCATCTACTACTTTATCATAAATCCTCACATCTTTCAGATTCAGGGAATCTTCCAATATGCGATAAGCATTTGCCCTCTCAGTTCCATAGGTAGCATAAACCAGTGAATTTGAAGTGCTGTCTGCATTTTTTCCGCTGATTCTCCATTCTCCGCTGACATTGGAATATTGTACTTTAATCCCATTATCCTTTAGCAGATACCACGGGGTATGAAGCAGTTCCTTCATAAAATCCTGATAGTCTTCCGGCTCTATCCAGGTTGCTCCTATCCGCACCTCAATTTCAGAAGCCTCCAGTTCTTTCGGCTGTACCTGTTCCAATGCCCTGACATTGCTCTCATATTCCGGGTGACTTTCAGCAAATGTCTTTGCAATCCGAAGTTTCTCTCTGACATTTCCAGACAGGTACTCATCCCCATTTTCCCACTGGTCTGTCAAAGGATTTTTAAAGATTACTCCTGTCAGTTCTTCTTCTATTTTTTCTTCGGTCTTTCCGGTAATCTGTGCCATATAAGGAAGATCAACCCTTGCCTTTTCGTTCATGGATACCGCAAGTGCCTCACTGGATGTTTCCACGCTTGTCACTGCTACCGCACGTTTAATGGTTCTCTTATAGAACATATCCGCTTTACGCTTCAAGGTTCCATCTTCATTCAGATCTTCCAGAGAACACAGCAGACAGTAAGATGAATCGTCCGAAAATGCCCTTTTATTGGCATTACTTCCAATGACACCATACTTTTCCGTATAAGCATCATAAACTTCATTTAAACGTTTCTGAAGAGCAGCAATGTCCTCATCACTGGAATATTCATCCATCTGCATGGCAATCAATTCTCTTACGGTATCTCTGACACCAATCATTCCTTTTACACGCTCTGCTGTCATTGCCGGCATTTTAACCGGATTCATAAGGGAATTGATCCGATAATAGATCTGATCATCAACCACTGTAAAGCTGTAATTTCTTACGTTCGGATCAGCTGGGATACTTTCTATCATTTCATCCAGTTCTGATTCCCGGTCAAGTGCAGGTGTCATAGTTCCCTGAATATGTCTAATTGCTTCTGACAGCTGAATTTCCAGATCTGCTTCTTCTATCGGTGAACAGGTTGTTTCCATACCATATGGACCTGAAACCTCTTCCATTTTTCCAAGAATCATTTCCGGATGCTCTGCAAAATATTGATTTACCTTTATTCCGTTTGCGTCACTACCAAGCTGAACCCATTCCGGCTCTTCATGGGAAATACTTTCTCTCTTCTGAAAAAACAGGATGTCCGCCGTTACTTCTGTTCCTGCATTGGCTGAAAATGCGGTATTGGGAAGTCTGATTGCCCCAAGCAGTTCTGCCCGCTCAGCAAGATATCTTCTCACTTCCGGTGATGCTTTGTCCATCGTTCCTTTTGTGGTAATCAGTGCAGTTACACCACCCGGTCGAAGTTGATCTAAGGATTTTGCGAGGAAATAATCATGAATAAAGAAATTGTACTTTTCATACTGCCTGTCATTTACTTTATAGGCTCCGAAAGGTACGTTTCCGATTACCACGTCAAAAAAGTCATTCGGGTAATCTGTTTTCTCAAATCCTTTAATCTGGATATTGGCATCTGGATATAACAGACTGGCGATTCTTCCGCTGATGCTGTCCAGTTCGACACCATACAGCTTTGAATTTTCCATTTTCTCTGGAATCATACCAAAGAAATTGCCCACGCCCATTGCAGGCTCAAGAATATTTCCTTTTTCAAATCCCATATTTTCCAGTGCCTGATACATACTCTCAATGACAATGGGCTGTGTATAATGGGCATTCAGGGTAGATGCTCTTGCGGCAGCATATTCTTCCGGTGTTAATACTATCTTCAGTTCCAGATATTCGGTTTCCCAGGCAGGCTTGCTTTCGTCAAAAGCATCTGCCAATCCGCCCCAACCAACATACCGGGATAAAATCTCCTGTTCTTCTGCTGTTGCATGACGGTTTTCACTTTCGCATTTTTTAAGCAACTGAATAGCCATGATGTTTGCACGGAATTTTTCTTTTGCAGTCCCCCGCCCAAGAGCATCGTCTGTAATGTGAAAATTAACCACCTGTATTGGTTCTGATATTTCTGAATCCTCTTGAGCAGGCAATTCGTTTGTCATTGCCTGCTGATCAGGAAATAATGGTTCTTCCGTTTCTGCATCTTCTGGCAATTCAACATCCGGTAACTGGCTCTGAAGCTCCTGCATATCTGCCAACTGCTGTGCCTCTTCTCTTTCCTGATATCTTTCCTCCATTTCTTATCTGTAACAGAAAAAGCCTGTCCAGATAGATTTCTTTTTGAAATCTGATCCAAACAGGCTTACTGTTGACCTTAGTTTTCACTAAGCAAAGATTTTATTGTATTCACACCTAATAACTTACCGCCGGATACTTCCCTTCCTCTTTTTTCTTATCTGAGCTTGAATTTACATCCACTTTCTCAAATAAACAGCTGGCTTTTCTCTTTTATTAGAATTTCGATTTATTTCCAGCTATTATTCCAGCAGTGTGTTTTATTAGACAGCGGCTAATAGGATTCTTTCCGTATTAGCTGATATTCCATTCCATTTCCCCTCTGAAAAAAACAAAAAAGCGGAAATCATATTAGATATTTTTCTAATACATTCCGCTTTTGATAGGACGTCCCGTGCGGGAATCGAACCCACATCTAGTGCTTAGGAGAGCTCCAACCTATTGTCACTCTCTGTCAATCTGAGGTAAGGTAAACCCATATGGGACACTATTAAAAACTGTTTCCGATTCAATTTGAGTTATTCTGAATACCCCCTCTGTCAAGTTCTGTAAAGCTCTGAAAGTTAGCTGATTGTTTGCTCCAGCTAATAATTGGGGAATGCCTTGATATTACCATCGACATCTGTTATATGACCACCATGCTTCGTACGTTCGATCATGGTAAACAGTATTCAATTAAACTTCCTATCGAAAGCACAAGATATTTTCTTGTCTATAAATAATATAACGCATACGAGACGGTTTGTCCATGCGTTTTTGACTGGCAAATTTTATTCAGTAAAAATATCTGTAACCTTTTTGTAACTGAATCTCCATCATTCCATCATCAAATGATGAAGATTCCAATAGATATGATGGAGATAGACTAATTACTTCATCGTCTTCGCCAGTGAATTGAGCAATGCCCGCATCTCTGGATTTGCCAACACTTTTGCCAGAAGTTCCAGATCGACTTCATCAGCAACAGTTGCATTATTATTTTCCTGCTGTACATGCATCTGTGGATCCAGATTCTTTTTCTCATAAAATGCTTCTTCAAAAAGCTCTGCATTTTTCCTTCTGTCATCATCCAGAATATGAGAGTACACATCCGTAACCATATTGACCTGAGCATGACCGGAATCACCCTGTACCGCTTTGATGTCTCCACCATTCAATTTCAGCTTATAAGTAACGCTGCTATGACGAAAACTGTGAAATACAACCGGTGGGAGATTATAGTCCTCGATCAGTTTTTTTAAAGGACCACGGATTGCTCCATCTCCGAGAGGAAGACCAAAGGTACTTGCCATAACCAGGTTATAGTCCATATATTCATCACCAAGAATTTCTTTCATTTCATCTTGCTCAACCTTCCAGTCTACCAACATATTAGCAACACTCTTCGGTAAGAATATTTTACGCACACTGCTTTCTGTCTTCGGTGTTTTCAGAATACGGACCGTAGAATTCTTCTTATGATTTGTCGGAAATACCAACAACACATCATCAAGAGTTTTTCCTGCCATCTGAAGTACTTCTGCGCAATCATCCAGTTTCAGAAGTGCACCTGCTTTTACCAGATCAGTAATCTGGTCATCTGCAAATGCATAGACATCAGCAGCTGCTTCTACGTCAGTTAAAACGGTATCCTTGGCTGTGGATTCAGATTCTACACCGATCTGAATATCGAATGTCTGATCCGGATAAGCTGCCTGGAAATTATCTATCAGTTCCTTTAATAAAGTCTGATCTTCTTCTGCTCCCCATACAGTTAAACTGATTGTTTCATCCTCTGCACTTACCAGTGCTCCAAAGGATACTGCCATTGCTGTTGCCATTACCTGAAGCATTACTTTTTTCACGGATTTCTTCATCATTCTTTCCTCCTGATATTCTTTTCAAGCCGCGCATATGTAATTATTTTACCGTTATAATTACTGTTTTTGTCACGTTGCATTTTAATTTGCGCAATCGTTTGCTCTTTTTAATTGTTTAATTTATATGATTAATGCTCATTAAAAACACAGAAAAAGAGACAGCCCCCAAATTTCGTCGTCTGTCTCTTTCAAAACATTCCAAGCTTAATTTTTTATCTGGTCCATTGCCTCACGAATCAACCCATTAAACTTATTTGCTTCCCATGCAGCCCGTCCAACAAATAATCCGTCAATGGTATCCTGGACAATAAGTTCGGTTGCATTGTCTGAATTTACACTTCCACCATACAGCACAGGAATATCTTTCGCTGCGTCGCCAAATATTTCAATAAGGCAGCATTTTATAATTTTATGCATTTCTCTGGCATATTTCGGAGAAGCTGGTTTTCCATGAACACCAATAGACCATACCGGTTCATAAGCCACCCATATATCTCCAATCATATCTGCTGATACTCCATGAAGCCCTACAATCAACTGTCTACGCAATGTTTCTGCCCCAATTCCATACTCTTTTTCTTCTGCTGTCTCACCAATGCATAACAGTGTTTTCATTCCATGTTTTAATCCGGCAATAACTTTTTTATTTTCTTCAAAACTATCTTCGCCGAATACATGACGTCTTTCGGAATGACCAATCATAACAAGATCTATTCCCAGTTCTTTTAACATAAGTGGAGATATTTCTCCAGTAAACTGTCCTTCGTCTTCCCAACACATATTCTGCGCTCCGAGCCGAATATTTCTCACACATTTAACGGCACTTTCCAATGCTGTAAACGAAGGAATAATAAATAATTCCATTTTCTCTCTACTGATATCAGCCGTAAGTAAATCCAGCTCCTTTAAATACGTCACAGTATCCTGAATATTTTTGTACATTTTAAGATTACTACCAAAATATATTTTTTTCATAAATTATCCTCTTTTCTGGTCGTAATTTACAAAAGAATCAACTTTGGGCTGAGATGCACATCCAGGAATAAATTTCTTTGTTAAGAACTCATCGACCATCATCTCCCTAACCTTTGAGCCAGTAGTAAAAGCTCCCATACATAAAATATTTGCATCATTACTTAATCTTGCTCTCTGAGCTGTATAAACATCGTAGGCCAGTGCCGCATAAGCCCCCTTTACTTTATTTGCCGCCAAAGATACACCAATTCCAGTTCCACAGATTAATATTCCACAGTCATAATTTTTTGCTGCAACCTCCTCAGCCACTTTTATTGCCACATGAGCATAAATAACATCTTCACTTCCAAAATCTGTAATATCTCCATACTGCTTTTTATTGATGTACGCAATTAGTTCTTCTTTCGCTTTCTGCGCATTCGGATCGCATCCTATAGCTATTTTCATTTTTTCCTCCGTAAAATGGAAATGGTTCTCTCATCCATTTTTCAGAGAGAACCATTCATCACATTAATTCAAGTTTCCTCTAAATCTGAATTATCCAGTGATTCATCACTATCGTTCATTTTTAAGCTATAGATTACGTCAGCACTCTTACGTCTATGATCCTGTGCTTTATGGTCAACATTCACATTATAGTATAAATACAGCGTTTCAAGGACAAGATGTTCACCAATACGCCTGGAGACAATATCTTTGGTATCTGTCAGATCTTTCGTTCCCACATACAGCGTATATGTACAGTATCTTTGTAGTGGAGATTTTAATGCAGCTGTAATCCCAATTACTGTAGCACCCTGCTCATAAGCAATCTTTGCTGCATTAACCACTGAACATGATCTGCCTGTATGAGAAACTACAATCACCACATCCCCCTCGCCAGCCGTACCAGCTGCAAAAATTTGAATGTCCTGATCACTGTAAGACATACACAATCTTCCGATCTTAGCCATTTTTAATGAAAATGACTCACACGGAATGATCGCATCTCCGTTTCCGAACATAAACACTCTATTTGCATTCAGGATCGCATCCCCCGCACTTTTGTACTGAGCAGAAATCAGACTCAATGTACTTTCCATTGTTTCCCGATCTGAATCTATAACATTTTGCATTAATTTTTTAAACTGATCTTTCTCATGATCTTCTTCGGATACCTCACAGTATTTGGCGTCGAGGGATTCATTTCGAATTGCATTTCGAAATTCCAGAAATCCGTTATAGTCCATGCGTTTACACAATCTTGTTATGGTAGCACTGCTGCATCCAGATTCTTTTGCAACCATATCCAGCGTCATAAATGGCACCTGGCTAAGATTATCTGTAATAAATAAAGCTGCTGCTTTTTCTCCCTTTGGAAGTGTTGGTATCATAAATTCCAGTTTGTGCTCCAGTACTTCACGTATTTCCATATCTCCTCCTTTAATGACCGTTTTAGCCATTATTTACTATTTTATTATACCGTAAAGGAAGGTTCCGTTCAATTATCAAGAACATATTTAATTCCATAGAAATTGCACATGTATTCCAATTCTTTCGTGTAATCCCCATACACAATTGCATAATGATGTCCAGTTGCATTTCTCAGAAATGAGTCCGGATTTTTCAGAGTTATTCCACATCCTGGCCAACGCGTTCCTCCTGCAAACTGATTATTCGGATCTTCTTCATTATTATTAACACGAAGTGTCGTTTTTGCTACTGCCACATGAAATCTCAGTGTATCATTATTTCCGCCAAGCCGAAGCAGGGTAACCGTTTTATCTCCCTCAAATTCAAATTCAATACAGGCACCTCCGGAATCTCCATTTAAATAAGGCTTAGCCACTGCTTCATCCGGAACAAGTCGCGGAATCGGCCATAAACGATAGCCTCTGCTGTTTGCCATAGATACAGGTCCGGAACCACAGTTAAAGAAATTTATAACTCCTTCTTCTACATTCAGTCTGGAAATATCTGCAAACATTACCGATTCGTGAGCCAACTCTTTCAAAATATACATGGAGATCCCTGCCGGAATATCACCTTCACAAGCTGCTATTGTTGAATCCTCTTCATTAAGAAGCGCAGTTGCCAGACACGCACCATAACTGTAACCGTAACATTTATTTACCAGTTCTGGCATACATTTGGTAGCAAACATATCCACATCGTAGAGTTGTTGGAATCGTTTATATGCCAGATATAGTCTCATCTGTGATACTATTGCATCTGGATTAATCTTTTCACCGTTTGCAAGATTCCAATTTACCTGTTTACAGTTTTTAATAAATTTTTCAGCCAGACATTTTGCTTCTTCTTCATCAATATTTTCCAGTTCTTTAAATATTTCAACATGGTCATACTGTGGAAAATCAATACCAAAAACTTTTTTCCAGTTAAATTCATTTACCTGCGTCTGGTACATCATCATACACTTACCGCCAATAAGCGCGATATTTCTGCCACGAAGATTATTTTTTGCCCAAGCTGCATTTAATGCAGCTTTAATATCCGCAGCCCGTTCCTTATCATCAATTTTTCCGTACAAATAAACAAACGGTAGTTTCATCTCCTCCAGCACATATCTGATCTGTACAGAAACTCCAAGAGATCCATTTGCGATCTCATCGCAAAGACCATATACGATTGCCGGTTTTCCGTTAATTTCATTAATTGCCGTTGTTACAATAGATGTATACATCCATGAACCAATGACAAAGAGAAACATATCGCAGTCTGCTTTTTCCATCTCAATAGTGGTTTTCTGCACATCATCATAGTCAAATAACGGTTCATCTGGAATCATACTCTCCATGTCTGGATCCTGTCCGAAAGTATTTTTTGCCACATCTACATACTTCCATATATTCCCTTGGTACTGATTAATTTTTCCAATGGGAATAATTCCCAGTTTGGGTTTTGCATGATAATTATGTTTTCCCATTTTTTGCCTCCTATCACTGAATTTTATTAAACTCTCTCAAACTTTCATACAACTTCGTATATTTCTGGTATTTCTTATCATACATAGCAATAATCTCTTCGTTGGGATGATATACCTGATCCACTTTTACACAAACGCGAACAGCATCTTCAACAGTTTTATAAACACCTTTTGCTTTCATTGCAATCATGGCTGCTCCAAGACACGCAGAATCTTTCTCAACAACATTGACCACATCACGATTCAGTATATCCGCCTTAATCTGCATCCAGAAAGGTGATTTTGACACCCCTCCTACAACTCGCACTTCTTTAAAATCAAATCCCAGTTTCTCATAATATTCCATATTGATTCTAAATTCATATGTAAGAGAATCCATTATCGCTTTCACAAGATCATGTCTGGTCGTATCTATAGAAAGCCCTACCATAGCGCCTCTGGAATCCAGATCATTCCACGGTGGTCCGCTTCCAATGAAGTGAGGCAGAACCATTTCGTTTACAGGACCATTTGGCGCATGTTCGGACATCACATCATAAACGTTTATCCCTCTGTTGGCTGCTTCTTCAATTTCCGCTTGAGAGAAATTGTTTTTAAACCATTTAAGAAGCAGGCCCCCAACCTGAGACGCCGACATTAAAAAAAATTTGTCACGAATTGTATAAATATAACAGGATATCGCTGCATCAAAAGCCTTATCTCCCGTATATTTTTTATCAGTTACAACCCCCAAACCTTCAATCGTTCCATGAGAATCCATGGCAATAGAACTATCTATCAATCCAGCACCTAACGCAGAACAAGTCTGATCCTGTCCCCCCGCTACCAGATCTACTTTTTCCGTCAATCCTAACACTTTTGCCATTTTTGCACTTAAGTGACCTACTATCTCACCAGATTCAAAGACAGGACACAACATATCCATCTCCAATCCTGCTTCCTTGATAAGTTCTTTGGACCACTCTTTGTTTTCAATATCAAACATCATGGTTCTGCCAGCCTGTGGATAATCAATAGCCCCCTGTTCAGCTCCCAAACGTTTCATTATAAATTCTGTAAAAGTCACATATTTATAAGTCTTTTCCGAAAGCTCGGGCTGATGTTTTCTCATCCACATGATCGTTGGAAGTGATCCCATGGGATGTGGTGGAAATCCAGTAGTATCATAGATCCACCTTTTACCTAAAATATCGCAAAGATACTCTGTTTCCAAATTTGCCCGATAATCCATACCAAGAATAGAAGTTCTCAGCGGATTAAAGTCTCGGTCAACCGGCATGATCTCTTCACCCAACACAGAGGTGCAGAGAGCCGCAAATTCTTCTGCCTTCGCACCCGCACTCTTTGCTTCATTCACGGACTTCAAAAGTACTGTCAATACAGAATTCCACACAACTTCCGGATCCTGTTCTGACCACCCATGCTGCGGATGAAGAACATTGAATTCCTGGTACGATTTTCCAAGACTTTTTCCCGATTCATCGTATACTGCTGATTTGCACCCTGTAGTGCCAATGTCCAAACCTATGAATAACATCTTTACCATCTCTCTCCGTTTAAAACGCGGTTCACACCATTCAGTTCTCTCTCATCTAATTCATATGCTCCGCCCAGTATCTTTGTAGTCAACACAGCGTTGCATACCGCTTCCAGACATTCCAGCTTATAACACGCATCCATTACATCCTTCTCTGAAAAACAAAGAACACCATGTCCTCGAAGGACAATTGCTCTTACCTTTGGATTCTTTTTGATACACGTTTCCACACACTGAGGAACCTCTATGGTTGTAGGAACTGCAAACTCTGTTGTGTCAATTCCTCCTATATCCAAAATAGCTTCCGGCATCATAAAATCTTCCACATGATAATTAGACATGGCAAACCCCGTAGAAATAGGCGGATGTGAATGTACAATAGCACGGATTTCCGGCATATTTCGATAAACTTCAAGATGCATACGGATATCCAGAGCCGGTTTTAATCCTTCCAGAACATTGCCCTCCAAATCAATCAAACTTATCTGCGTTTCATTAATAGCTGATTTATCAAATCCAGATGCAGTAAGAAGAATACGGTTTTCACCGATTCTTACACTGTAGTTTCCTCCTTTTCCCACCAGCAGGCCTCTGTCTGCCAGTCTTTTTCCAACACTTATCATGTCTGTCTTTGTCTGTCTGATTGCCTGATTAAAAACAAACTCATCATATGTCATAATGTCTCATCCCTCCTTACTTGTTTGTTCTAATGCCTTAAATATCAAAGCACCTACATAAGAGCCTCCATCCAGCAATCCAATGCTGCTATCTCCATAATATGCAGCTCTCCCCCAAACAGCTCTCATCTGTCTGGTAGCCTCACTGCCCTTCAAAGCAGCCTTTGCTGCCAATGTCCATGGATTTGTTTCAGTAGCACTTAAAACGGTAATTGCCGGATCAAGTGCATCTAAAATTGTTTTTTCTCCAACTTTTGATCCAGCTTTTTCCATTACATTTTGAAGCCCAAGTTTCATGGCTGCTGCCATTTCTTTTGTATTGCAACTTTCTTTTCCTTTCAATCCCTTGGCAATTCCTTTCATAAAGAAAGAAAGGATCGTTCCCAAAGAACTGGGAGCTGCTTCATTAAATGAATTACCTGCTCTTGAAAACAATTGTGTCAATGTGGTTTCTTCTGTATTTTCCAAATAATCGCATACTGCGTGAAATCCATCACTCATAGAGATACCAAGGTCTCCATCGCCATTTTGCTGATCAAGATATGTCAACTGTTCTTTATTTTCTTCAATCTCTTTTGATATATATTGGAAACCCTTTATAATACATTTTTTATCAATCATTTTTTGTCCTCTTACTATTTGTTTGCATTTGTATAAAAAGGTGTAGATGCAGGAACAAGAAGAAGTTTTTTCAATTCTTCATCCAAGGCAAATACTGTTATCGAAAGCCCTGTCATTTCCATGGAAGTTGCATATTCTCCAATATGCGGAGATATAATTGTAATATTCTTTTCTTTCATAATCTGAGCAACTCTTCTATATACAATCAGTTGCTCTTCTACCGAGGTCGCGCCAAGACCATTCACCATTACTGATACCTCACTTCCAGAACTCAAATGAAGCTCTGCATCAATCTTTTCAATGATCATATTTGCCACTTCATCTGCTGTCAGAATTTTGGATTTTGAAATACCTGGTTCTCCATGTATTCCCATTCCAATTTCCATTTCGTTTTCTTCAATAGAAAATGTTGGTTTTCCAACTTCAGGAACCACACACGGAGTCAATGCAACTCCCATTGTCCGGATATTCTGAAGTGCTTTTTGGGTAACACTTACAACCTCCTCCAGACTACGCATTTCCTCTGCTGCCGCTCCTGCTATTTTATATGCGTATACAATTCCCGCAACTCCTCTTCTGGTATCTGCAAGATCAATTGGTGCAGATGCAATATCATCTGTTCCCAGAAGTTCCACACATTGGATATCGTCCAGCTCTTTGCAATCTTCCATAGCCTGACGGAAATTCATTTTGTCACCGCCATAATTTCCATACAGACATAAAACACCTGCCCCTGCATCAGCGGCACGAATTCCAGCTTCCATCTTTGTATAGGCTGGAGATGCAAATACATTTCCTACAATACATGCATCAAGCATTCCTTGCCCTACATATCCCAAAAACAATGGAAGATGTCCAAAACCGCCGCCAGTCACAATTCCTACTTTTCCGTTTCTTTTTTCTCCTTTTCTTACAAGAACCCTCTTGTCTCCTTCAAAAAATGTCACTTTATCACCATAAGCAGCAAGAATTCCTTCCATTGCTTCATCTACATAGTTTTTAGGGTCATTTATGATCTTTTTCATAGTGTCATCTCCATTCAAATTCTATTTACTATTATTATATTTTTCTCTGAATGACCGAAGCATTATAAATTCTTCTTTATTCGCCTCATAAACAGTTTTATATATCTCAAACAGCTCTTGGTATAAAGATGCATTTTCTCTTTTTGGTTCCCACATCAGTTCTACTTTGTTACTTTTAAAAAGTTTCTGAAGTTCTCTCTTATCCAGATCACATCCCATTGCCAGAATCGCAGCTCCTTTTGCTCCACAATAAGGAGCATTCTTCGCTCGTTTTACAGGGACTTGAAATACATCTGCAAAAATCTGACACCAGAGATCATTTTCAGCCCCTCCGCCAGATAAAACCAATAATTCTGGCTCACCACAGGCAGGAGTAATCGTTTCCGAAACCTCTCTCATTCCGAATGCAATTCCTTCCAAGATAGCGCGGAACATATGTCCCTTGTGGTGCTCAATATCCAGTCCTAAAAAAATTCCCTTTGCATTTGTATCCTCCACAGGATTTCTCTGACCAAGCATAGAAGGAAAAAAGATTAGGCCATTGCTACCTGGTGGGGTATTTGTCGCACATTTCTCCAAATATTTAAATGCTTCACTGTTATTTTCCATAAATGTGCTGCGAAACCAGTTTGTCGTATTTCCCACACTCATGATTCCCGCATATGCGACCCACATATCAGGAATAGAAGAAGCATAAAACTGAATCCGCCCCTCCCTGTTGTCATAATAAACATCTGACACAGCTGAAACATTGCCTCCTGATCCAAGCACGACACTGTATACGCCCTCTTCCACAGCACCTGCTCCTGCTGTCTGAACGATTGCATCTCCGCCCCCCATAACAACCCTTGTATCTGACATAATATGCAATTCCGCTGCAATTTCCGGTAAAACAGTTCCTGCACAAGAATTGGATTGCCTTACTTCTGGCAAAATCTTTTTAGGAATCCCAATCAGATCAAGTAACTTACTATTCCAACACCTATTCTGTACATCATATAAACCATAACCGCTGGCATCAGACTCATCAGTTGCCACTTCTCCCGTCAAAATCAAGCGAAAATAATCTTTTGGTGTAATAACCACATCTATCTGTTTAAACAAATCTGGTTCATTTTCCTTCATCCATAAAATTTTCCCACCCGTACAGGATGCCACCATACGATTATTAGTCATAGAAAGGAATTGAACAAGTCCGCCACATTTTTCATAAATTTCCTGTATCTGTGCATTATTTCTAGCATCCACACAGCTGATCATCGGGCGAAGAATATTTCTTTCAGAATCCAATGCCACCAGAGAATGCATCTGTGCAGTAATTCCAATAGCTTTTATCTCATTTCCATCCACTTTGGAGATCACATTCTTCATGCACAACATACCCGCATTACGCAGAATCAGAGGATCCTGATCATAAGCGTTATTTTCTACAGCTATCAGTGTTCCCTCATATCGATGTGAAGCTGTTGCCAATAGATTTCTGTTCTCGTCCATTGCTATTGCCTTACATCCTGTACAACCAAGATCCAATCCCACGTATATATTCATAATCTACCTCATTTAAGATTCAGAACATTCTGCGCATAATCAATGCTTTCTTTTACCAGTTTCCACTCTCTCTTTACCGTCTCTTCATGAGTATCACAACGGTCTATATAAAGTTCAATAAAACAATTTCCTTCGTATCCATTTTCTTCCAGAATTTTTAACATTTTAGGAAAATCTACATATCCTTTTCCCAATGCGACGCCGGTGATAACATCTCCACGAGGATTCAAGGTCACAACATAATCCTTAATATGAACAGATTTTGCATACGGTGCTAAAACGCGAACCGCTTCTTCCGTAGGCGTAATAAACACTGTGGAATTGCAGGTATCTACAACTGCCCCAAGAGCCGGGTCATTCACGCCTTCGATAATGGTCCTGACTTCATTTACCAAATTTCCTTTTCCATTTTCAATTCCAATTTCAATTCCATATTCATGTGCCAATGGCATTAATGATTTGATCGTATTGATACCATTCTGAACCTGCTTCTTTAAATCTTCTACATCTTCAGTACGATCCATATCCCATCCAATACGCATTGTTTTGGCACCCAGAATTTTTGAAACATTTAGCATTCGAATAAAATAATCCCTATCGGTTCCACGCGAACCTGTTTCAATAGTAATTCCTTCTTTTTCCAAACGATCATGTAACTGATGCAATTTTTCATCCGAATAATTTTCCAGCTCCATATTATTACAATAAAGCAATGCCTTAACCCCATACTCTACACAACGATCAATCAGATCATCCGCTGACATTGGATTTTCTGGTCTATAATAAGGTCTTCCCACTGACCACCGATAAGCAAATGAACCAATTCCTAATTTCATGATTTTTCTCCTTTTCTTTTTTATATTTTAACTACGAAATCTCTTTTTTTCCAAATAACCAAGTAATGTCATTGTAAATACAATTACTATTCCATACGCAAGCTGCTGAATAGGTAACCCAAATCCAAGAAACGTCATAGCACTCATCAGCAAAATAATAAATACTATTCCAAGAAATGCCTGAAGCATATTTCCATACCCACCAGTTTGACTAACTCCGCCAATTGTCACAGCGGCAACCATCGGCATTAAAAATGTTGTTCCAACATCCGGATTAACAGCACCGATGCACATTGGAATAAACATACCAGTCAATCCTGCAAAGAATCCCGACATTACATATACAATTAAATACATCTTTCCTGGCGAAATCCCAGCATGATCTGCACTGGATGGATTGCTTCCCGTCAGGATTACCTGGCGTCCAAATGAGGTTTTTCCTAAAACCAATCCCATTATGATAATAATGATAAATGGAAGAATTGCAGCTACCGGAATAATATTGTTTCCAATATGAATACCGGTAAGTGTCGATAATTTTGATAACTCTCTAGGTGCTCCTGATACTGTATAACCATTTGTGTATACATAACTGAGACCAAGTGAAAGAAGCTGGGTTGCAAGTGTGATGATAAATGGTGCAATATGAAATTTTGCAATCGCAATACCATTAAAAAAACCAAATGCCATTCCAATTCCAACCGAAATCAAAAGCCCAATTAAAATAATCATCCAAGAATTCATTGTCCCCAAATCTTTTAGCATAGACATTACACTAGTTGAAATAACCGCTGAAAAAGCAGCTACATTTCCTATACTAAGATCAATGCCTGAATTACCCGAAATAAATACAAAAACGAGACCAATTGCGCCTACCGTAAAGTACGCATAAGATGTAAACATTGAAATAACACTCTGTAATGAGAAGAAATTAGGATTCCGGAAAGCCATAAAAATGCACAATACAATAATCATGTAGATAACCGGATAATCCAGTGAAATATGTTTCATTACTGCCGTAAAATCCCGCCTTTCAACAGTGAGATTATTTGTATCCTTTTTCATAATCCAATTCCTCTTTTTCTCTAAAATTCCCCGACCGATTTTACCCGACCGGGGAAATAAGTCCTGTTACAAGCATACAAATTCAATTTTGAAGATTATCCAAGAAGATCCGCATATTTAATTGTCCAGATTTCATCGGCCTTTTCTTCCAGTTCATCTGGAGCTACTCCAAATGTCGGCATATAAAATACATCACTTTCAAGTTCTTCACCATTAGCCAATGCTTTCGCTGCATTATAGATCTGCTCACCAGCCGTATCTGCCGGAATAACAAAAATCTTATCTGTATAGCCTTCTTCCATATAAGCAACTGCAGGTGGTTCTCCAGAAAGAGAAGTATAATAAACATGACCTTCTTCGCCACGCTTAATTTTCAGTCCAGCTTCTTCTAGAGCCTGATAACAGGAGCCATCCATATGTGCAGAAACATTTGCTACTGCCCACGGAGTTTCAACTTGAAGCGCGTTCTGCATATTTGTAAGTGCTTTATCAACATCCCAATCTGTCATAATCTCTGTAACCTTAAGATTGTCATGACCAGAATTTGCAATGGTTTCCTCAAATCCTTCACGTCTTGCAATACCATTTGGATCTGCAAGAGATCCAACTGTCAGGAAAATTGTATGTTCTTCACCATCATCCACGGAGAGAAGGTATTCTGCCAGCTGCTTCGCATCACTATAAGAGTCATACATTGCCGTGAATGCAACGCCTTCATGTTCAACCTTTCTGTCATAGTTGATGATTGGAACGCCCTTGGAAAGCGCATAGTCATAAGAACTAAGAATCGCATCCTGGTCAATTGCACAACAAACAATAACGTCTACACCCTGATCTATCAAAGATTTAAACTGCGTTGCCTGTGTTGTTGTGTCTGAATCTGCGTTAAGTTCGATAATTTCCATATCTCCATTTGTTTCTGCCATATCATAGAGTCCCATCAACTCAACCTGACGGAATACAGTTGTTGCTGTATCTGTAGAAACACCAACTACAATTTTATCAGTTTCCTCTGCCATTACTGACGTTGTTGTCAATGCTACAATTGCTACAGCTGCAATTGTTGTTAAAAACAAGTTTTTTCTCATAAATTACACCTTCCCTTTCATTTTAATTTTTTATTTATAGTTGCTTGTAACAACAGATCTCCTTAGAATTCCAAAAATCTTCTTCTTCTTTCTTTTCTCACACTAATATCATTTCTGTATGCGGTAAATGTATCAATACTGATTGCAAACAACATCAGAAGTGCTCTTGCCAAAGTTTGATAATAACTGGAAATATTTAACATCGTCATCGCATTTTCCACCAAATACAGGAACACACATCCAAGTACAGAGCCTCCAACCGAAGATTTTCCGCCGCTCATCTTTGTCCCCCCCAGAACCACCGCTGTGATTACTGTAAATTCATATCCATTGCAAGAATTTGGGGATATTGATCCAACACGCCCAGCATAAACAATTCCACCTATTGCTGCACAAGCTCCACACAATACATAGGCACCAGTTCGAATTTTTACAACATTCAGTCCGGAAAATACTGCTGAATTTTTATTTCCACCAACTGCCAGCACATAACGCCCAAATCTTGTATTATTCATTAAAAAGGTTCCAATAAAAGCAATAACCAACATAATAACCATAGGAACTGGTACAATTCCTATTCTTGATACTCCGATCACGCGAAGATTATCTGGAACAAATTTCTGGGCACTTCCGATTAATAAATATCCAACACCACGAAGAATGGACATACTGGCAAGTGTGGCAATCATGTCCGGAAAGTTTAGCACAGCTGCCATAATCCCATTACACAATCCAATAATGCATCCAAACAAAATCGCAATAATAAAGATTAGCCATGCTGGTAAAAAATTGGAAAGTCTCCACATAAGTGTCATTGTAAAGAACGCCGCCATACCAACTGAAATATCGATTCCTCCAGTGGAAATTACAAATGTCATTCCCACCGACATTATTCCATACAAAGAACACTGAGACAAAATATTCATTATATTAGTCATCTGCAAAAAAACAGGCTGCGAAATTGCTAAAATAATAAAAAGGAGGATATTACCTATTGCTACAGCAATCCATTGTTGTTGAAATAACTTTTTTATAGAAAAATTCTTACTCATCAAATCACCTCCTCTTCTTTTTCCTGAGATGAAGATACTGACAGAATTTTTCGAACATCAAATTCATCTTTTTCAACCTCTCCGACAAATCTGCCTCGTCTCATAATAATAATCCTATGAGCCAGTTGCACAAGCTCATTGAGATCAGATGATACCAGAATAACTGCTGCTCCTTTTTTTGCCAGATCTACAATAAAATCACCAATCTCAGCTCGGGATCCAACATCAACACCTCGAGTTGGATCATCAAACATACATAATTTAGGTTCATGGGAAATCCATCTTCCCACAATGACTTTCTGCTGATTTCCCCCTGACAGTTCATGAATATATGCGTCAATTCCAGGGCACTTTACCCGGTATCTCTTAAGCACATCTTCAGCATTTTTCCTCTCATTTTTGAATCCGAAAAATGATACACGGCGATCCACAAATTTGTCAATTTCTGCTGCGGTAATGTTCTCTTTAAGATCTCTTTTCGGGAAAATACCGCAATTTTTCCGGTCTTCTGGTATCATTACAATACCTTCTTTAATAAGCTTCTGCGTATTCCACCGTTTATACTTTTTACCTAAGAACTCTATCTCCCCCGTACATTTTCTTAAACCAAAAATCGATTCTAATAGTTCTGTACGTCCTGCACCAATCAGTCCTGCAATACCAAGAATCTCTCCTTTTTTCACTTCAAAATTAATATTTATAAAACTTTCCGATTCCAAATTACAAACCTTTAAAGCTGTCTCCGCCCGAACTTCGCCAAGCTCAAACTTTCCATCATTTACAGAATGTCCTATCATCAGTTCTTCTACCTGACGTTTATTGACATTTTTTACTTTTTCATCACATACCTTTTCTGAGTTTCTCAAAACCACTACTCGGTCGCATACCTGAAATACCTCATCAAGAAAATGGGTAATAAAAATCATGCCAATATTCTGTTTTTTCAATTTGTTCATTACTTCAAAAAGGTGTTCTCTTTCTGGAGCTGTAAGAGATGCAGTTGGTTCATCCAGAATCAAAACTCTTGGTTCATGGCTCAGTGCCTTTGCAATCTCTACCAACTGTTGTTCTCCCGGTCCAAGAGTTCCTACAATTGCATCTGGATCCAAGTTAATATCCATGATCTTCATGTATTTCAATGCTTTTGCCCGGCATTCTTTCCAATCAACTAGATTATTTTTCCCCGGAAAATTCTCTATGCATATATTCTCTGCTACAGAAAGATTCAAAAACAATGACAACTCCTGATGTACAGCAGCAATCGGAAACTTTTCTTTTTTCGTATCTTCAACCGTTTTCCCGTCAAAGGATATGGTTCCTTCTGTAGGCTCCAAAAGTCCAACAATCATATTTTTAAAAGTTGATTTTCCTGCTCCATTTTCACCAAGCAAAGCACAAATCTCTCCCTCGCACAACTGAAAATCAATATTTGAGACAACCTTTTTCCCGGAAAAAGCCTTTGACAATCCTTTTGTTTCCAAAATTACTTGTCCCATATCAGCTCCCACTCCTTTCATTTTTCTCCATCAAAAAACAATTTGTTCACTCTTAATCTCCCAATGGTTAATTGGTCGATTTTATCTAACATTTGATATATTTCCTTTGTTTATTGTGCATTTTTGTTTTGTTTTTCCTTATTTTCGTCTTTGTATTTATAAATATACATATTTATTTTCATTTTATCAATATTAAATATGAATATTTTATTCATTTATCAGTTTTAACCAAATTTCATTCTAAATTATTTATAACAATGTCAAAGAAACTATTTTAGACTTAAACATAGATTTGTTATTTGCTCATTATAAATATAAAAAGGCGTCTTCGACACTTCAAATCCCCTCCCCTTCAATCGAGGGCACTGAAAAAGTAGATAGTACCGCCTATGTTTGATATAATATAAATATCAAGTATAGGCGGCGTTTTTTATGATTGAACAACAACAGAATTTCGTACTTAGTCCTTACATGGAAATATATGAACTGGTGGTTCCAAAAGACAATCTGCTTCGTTAGATAAAAGAACTAGTTGATTTTGAATTTGTTTATGATGAATTGCTTGATAAATATTGTCTTGATAACTATTATAAAGAATGATTTATACATTACATCCACGTCATTCAGTTGTAGAAAACGTAGATAAAATGATTCATTGCAGTGATCCCGCTTTTGGCAGTGCCATGTACGGTTGTCCCCACTGTGGCAACATGAAATTTGTCCCTTTCCACTGTCACAGCCGTCCCTGTCCTACCTGTGGGAACAAATACTCTATGGAACGTGCTACCAGTATGTCCTTTAAGCTTATTCCGGTTCAGCACCGGCACTGCGTTTTTACTATTGATGAAGACCTCAGGCATTTTTCTCGACTATCCTGATCTTCTTCACTGCCTTTTCCACTCTGTTGCCAGTGTGATCTGCCGTATGTTCCACAAACTCAATAAATCCCCAAATTTTACTCCTGGATTTATTATGGTTCTTCATACTTTTGGCAGGGATTGGAAATGGAATCTGCATATTCACTGCCTTATCTCTGAAGACGACTATATCAATGACGATTTCTGACGTAATGATTCCCATTTTGATTACGCTTTCCTCCGTAACGCTTTTCACACTGCCCTTCTTAATGAAATGCAGGCTGTTACAGCTTTCTCTTTCAAAAAGCAGAAAGCCAGGTGCTATGACAAGCGCAAAAGGGCTTCTATGTCTACGCCAAGCCAAACAAATGTAACCCAAAAATCGTTACAAAACATATCGGTCATTACCTTGGACGGCCTGTAATTGCTACTTCACGCATCGACCGCTATGATGGGAAGTATGTGACTTTCCATTATAACCGTCATGAAGATAACAAGTATGTGGAAGGAACCATTCCTGTCATAGAATTTATTCAACATCTTATCAAGCATATCTCTAAAAACATTCCAAAACGCTACGTTACGGCGATATATATGCAAGGCACCGGGATATTGAAAAAACTTCGCAGATCCATTTTCAAAGAAAAGCATCGTATTTACCGAAGTTTCCATCAATAGAGCACATCCATTCTTCTTTCTTTTGGCTATGATCCTCTGGAATGCCCTGTCTGTAAGCATAAAATGGAGTTTCTGGAACTCTATTATGTTCATGAGCGTGTTTCTCTTGAAGAATTGTACGAGAAAGCAATGTCCCGTTCTCGTAAAAAAAGTTCTTCTGCATAGTTTCCTCATTTCCTCGTTTTATGGTACAATTCTCGAAAAGGAGGATTGTGTGCTTATGAAACCTGATATAGAGAAACTACGCAAAAAATATATAAATAATCCACCAGAAGGTATGACCTCTGCGGACATCCGCCATATGAGCGAGGAGGAACTTCTGGATATGGACTATTTCCTAAATGAAGATATTTTTGATGATGAATTTGCAGAAGAAGGTTTTTTCCTGTTCTGATTCATGATCATCGTTTTGTCATGCCCGCCTTCGCGCGGGCTATTTTAATTCAAGAGAGCGCCGAAGGCGGTCTTTCCTATAAAGCAAAAAAGGCCCAAAAGGGCACTTTCCCTTTTGAGCCTATACACTTTATCAACCAACGTATTTTGCTTTCATTTTTCCATGTCTACACATGACATTTTTCTCTTAAATCGCATTCTATAATAGTCCTTTCATCTTGCTGATATCCTTTGCCTGCATTTTTCTTGAAGTACTATAGGGCGGAACCAGTTTTAAAGATAATCGTCCCTTTTTGATCATATACGTTTCACTGCCATCCTCCGAAGATCCTTTCAACCAGCAATCATCCGGATACTTCTCAGCAAAGGACCGTAACCGTTTCTGCAGACTCTGGTTGAAGGTATACACATCATAGAATCCATCATCTTCATTGGTCAGAATAATCGTTTCTTTTTCACACTTTAACCTTCGCATATTCTACCCCCGCTTTCTTTCCATTTCCTGATCCAGGTACTTTGGTATCGGCTTTCCGGACCGGCGAGCAATAGCAATCTGTTTTTGATGGAGTCGTTTGATCACAGATCTTCGTTTCTTAGGTTTTCCATCCTGTTGATTTCGGGAGGTCTGATTGTTGCTGCTAGCATCAGAGGTCTTTTCCTGATTCTTCTTCTGATTATTCACCAGACCGTCCACCATATCATAATTGGCTTCGGTACCGGATTCTCGGCTCCGTTCATAAGTGCCGTTCTGGTAGAACTTCTGGTAATGTTCCAGACGCATTTTGCCATTGTGTTTTAGCTGTTCGACTGGATTTAGCGGTACCTGCTGTTGGATGTAATCATGGATCTTTTGTTTTGTCTTTTCGTCAAATTTCTCGCATTCTTCGACAACCATTTTTCCATAGGCATCTAGGATAACCCCCTGCGCCTGATCCCGGTATACCTGATGCTCCATCAGATAAAACTGCTTTCCATTGATGATGATGGTGTCTGTCGCAATCCAGTTTCCTTTTTTTCCATCAATCTGATAATTCTCAGTTTCCATAGTGATCAGTGCTCCGGATGTGTTGATACGAATGAATCCGGCCAGATACTGTGGATAGTTTTCATCTACATAGTAGCAACTGATTTCTCCGTTCTTGTTCAATACGAGCACGTCACTGACTTCGCATTGCTTTTTCATCCGTTTCCAGATGTCAGCGACTTTTTCATTTTCCTGCATTTCATGAATCGAGACTAATCGGTAATTTTCGACAGTAATCGACACATTCTGCTGTCTTGCTTCTTGATATGGCAGATGCCACAGTGCTTTTCCTGCTGTCTGCTGATCTACTCGGTAGACTGCAAATTGATTAAGCTTCATAGGCATCGTCCTCCAAGTTATTCAGATAATAATTCAGATCCAGAGAATAGTAGTATTTGTCTTCGATCTGCTGTAATTTTCCAACTGTAGAATTGATGATCTCCATCATTTCATCATTCTCAGTATCACTTTCTTCCTGTTCCAAAACTTCCAAAGCTTCTTTCAGTGTTTGGATTGTTTCTTCCTTTGTGTGCTGCTGGAAGATAGCAGTAATAGTCAGTTCGTTTTCTTCCAGGTTTACATTTCTCATAGGCTCATTTCCCCCCTTTTCTTTTTCGGTATTGGTTTCATCTGTATATTCAGCTCCTTCTCGTTTTTTTCTTCGCTTATATTTTTTTCGTTATCCACTTTCTTATTGGATTCCAGAGGATTTTCCACATTTGGATGTCTTTCT
The DNA here is from genome assembly GCF_039841815.1 of Ruminococcus sp. 1001136sp1. Taxonomy (NCBI): domain Bacteria; kingdom Bacillati; phylum Bacillota; class Clostridia; order Eubacteriales; family Oscillospiraceae; genus Ruminococcus; species Ruminococcus sp. 1001136sp1. Next base: position 29,996 of record NZ_JBDPGY010000019.1, read on the forward strand.
TCCAAGTACTTTTCCACACGACTGATTGCATTTTGCACATAAGAATTTTCTCTAAATCCAGGAATCGAATTTAAAAATTCTTTCTGTATTTTTCCTTCAATCATCAGACTCTGCATTCCTTCATAATCACTTCCGTCTTTCAGATCAAAGCCAACACATTTCAGTCCATGCATACGTTCTGATGGGATTTTCTCATAAGCTTCCAAGGCTTCTGGTAATGTCAGGTCATAATGTACTTCACCCATTACAGGAAATTCAGTACATTCAGCCGCATAAAAGCTGATACATGTAAGATCATTTTCATAATCCACATTTTCTATTTCCGGGACAATATCGAGTATTTTTTCTCTTTGGACTGTAAAGTCTGGAAGTTCTGCAAATCCAAATCGATCCACGTAATATGCCTGCATATTACCTTCACGATTTGTAATGATCACATCACTGACCGACATAGAATGTGCTTTATAATCTGCCGGTGGATTATCGTTGAATATGGCGTACAAATCATCCAGCTTTTCATTTTCATGTAATCTGCCAGAATAGACACATTTATAATTTGCTGCATCGATTGTAATGCCATCTTCTTTGACCATTGCCTTATTCATAAATAAATGTTGTTTTCCCGGTGTGCCTTCATCCACATGGTAAATTGCATAGCGGTCACCATTACCTCTGAACATTTCTTCCGCTAGGGTATAATCAAACTTAAATGGATACAAAGCCCGATTAACTCTTTCCGAAATATCCGTCCCTTCTGCAATCGTATCTTCCAGCCAATCTTTGATATCTCCCCATGATTCAAACTGCAAATACCCAGCAATTTCATGTGTCCCATCCGGTGCCAGTACAATATGTCCCGGTTCGCTTTCCCGATAATCATAGCGGTATCCGGCTGCTTCCAGTGCATCTACCAGAATGCCGTATTTTTCATGTAATTCTGTTTTTTGTTTTTCTTCAAGAATGATTTCCAGTTCTTCTGTAAGCTGATCGATCATTTCACCGGCTGTCTTGCGGATCACATCCATAGATGCTTTCATTTCCTTCATTTCCCGGCTGCTGCTCCAACCTGCAATATAAGGAAAACTGTAATCCGATGTATCCAAACCCAAGGAAGAACACACACAGTAAGCAATGGATTCTGCTTCAACCTCTTTTGTCAGACGGTCTTTTTCTACACCCAGGCTTTCCATGATTTCCTTGTCATGCAGTTTAGCATGGGCGGTTTCATGAATAGCAGTCTTTAAGGTCTGACTTTCACTGAGCCCTTTTTTGATCACGATTTCCTTGTCTGCATTGTGATAATATCCATTGGCATTGCCATCGATCTCATCGAATCGAATCGGCACTGGGGATATTTTCTGAATAGCCTGCATGAAAGAATCAAAATCCTGTACAGCTGCAGTCAGTAATTCTGGTGCCAGTGTCTGGATCGGTTCTCCGGATGTCTGAGCAATATCAAATACCGTAACTGCTTTAAAATGCGGAACTGTAACTTCCACCTGTTCAGTCTTAGGTTTTCCATCAGTTCCCATGATCGGTCGCTGATTTTCATCCAGAACCTCTTTTTCCTTCATTTTCTTATATGGTGCCGGTGCAATGATTGTAATTCCTTTTTCCCCTTTCATGACCTGTCTACCCATGGACTGCCAGTTTTTGTAGCTGGTAACAAGTGTGGCATCCGGTCGTTGCATGGCGATCAGCATTGTATTATTAAAGGAATAATTGTGAAACTTTGCCATGGTTTTAAGAAATTCCTGATAGCGGTTACTTGTAAAAAGTTCTTCCACACCGGATTCCAGTGACTGCATAATGCTGTCCATATCTTTTCCCTGGACCGGCAGTGGAATAGTAGTAGTTTTATTTTGTTCTGTCATAATACTCCTTTCCAAAAACGCCCCACGACATTGTGTTTATGCCGCAGGGCTTTTTATTAGTTGACGAGATGATTATTTTTTATTAGAGTTCCATATCGTGCTTCTTTGTTTTCGGTTTCTGATCCGGCTGTTCTTTTCCTGCTTTCTCTGTTTTTGCAGCCTGCGCTTCTTTTTCTTTCTGACGTTCTGTGAATCTATCTGCCTTTTCAAAGACATGATCCTTTGTATCAAAGTGATATACATCATTGGTAAGGCGTTCTGCAGGGGCTACCTGAGTGGCATTGACTTCTTTTACCATATCTCTTAACATTTCTGCATCCACTTGCCCGTCATCTGGCAAGACCAGCATTTCATGGATGGATGATGGCAAAATGAAGAAATCATTTCCAAGAAGTTCCCCCATGCTATCCATGAATTCCGGATAAAAGATCACACCGGCTCCATCAATTCTGTCTGTATTCGTAACAACAAAGAATGTCGGCATCTCGCTTGATTCCTGCAATGTTTCCTGCAGCATTTCACGTTCATCCGGTGTCAGCATGAGAATATTTTTCTGGTACATTTCATCTATCAGTGCACCTATACTTGATACCTCCGGGATCATGACATGCGGTGAACTTTTCATCGCGTCTTCATGAAGCTGTTCTGCCGATATTCCATACTGTTCAAGCAGATCATTCTTGATAAACATGGAACTTAATCCATCCTGATCCTTGCCTACTGCCACATGATAGGTTATTGCGAGGTCTTCCTTCAGCTGATGCGGCGCATTTTCGAGGACTTCCTTATTTGCTTCGGCTGATGATACACGGATAAACAGCTTGTCCTTCACGTCTTCATAATTTAAAATGGATTTCAGATCAACCTGTATCGGTGCCTCAATAACTATATCTGCAATCTTTCTGCATACAGTTTCCATTGTTACGCCAGGCTGTGCTTTATATGCTTCATACAGCTGGTTAAGATTGATCGTCGGGGTAAGCATCTCACCTTCTTTTCTCACCATCAGCCCCGTATAGGCACGGTTCAGTTTCTGACACTCCATCGTTGATACTTCTGCATTCTCATAATCCTTCGGTAAAAAGAGTCTGATATTGTCCTTTACTTCACTTACAAATTCATTAAAATTCATTCTTCGTTTCCTCCTCTAATCTGTTTTCTTATTTCTTTTTGCTTTTGTTTTTTGGTTTCTTTTTGGGAAAGGATAAAGAAAAATTCACCTTTCCGGTTTCATCTGTATCCATGTGAAGATCTGCCTCAAAGTACATATTCTTCTTTCTAGAATACAGGTCTTTTACATGCACACATCCACTTTTCAGAAGTTCTGCAGCCATCTTTTTATCCATGGTTTTTTCCATGCTCTGCAGATAGCGGTTATCTTTCCAGAGAGCAAAGTGACAATCATGGTTGCTACAATAGAAGTTGGTTTTGCTTTCATATACCAGGCTTCCACATACCGGACATGTTCCAATGCTTTCTCTGGTCTGAAATCTTCTTGTTTCTTCTTCGGAAATCGCATCGCATCCATTCAGCATCATGGTCAGCATGTTTTTGATCCCGGTCATAAACTGTTCCAGTGCAATCTCTCCATGCTCCATCAAGAGCAGCTGATTTTCCCATTCTGCAGTCATACTTGCAGATTTCAGAAAGTCTGGCAGGATCTCCACAAGGACTTTTCCATCATCTGTTGGAAGAATCTGTTTTCCTTTTCGGGTGGCATATTGGGAATAGATCAGTTTCTCGATGATACCGGCTCTTGTTGCCGGAGTTCCTAATCCTTTCTTTTCCGTATCTTCATCGAATTCCTTATTTCCAGCTGTTTCCATTGCCGCAAGGAGAGTATCTTCGCTGTATGGTTTTGGTGGCGATGTAAAATGTTCTGTCTTTTCTGCAGCTACAGCATAGAAAGTCTGTCCCTGGGTTACTTTCGGCATCCTCTCTTTCATTTCCTGATCCGGATCTACGATTGCCATGCGATCCTTATTTTTGAAGCAGTTTTCAAAGAGTTTCCATCCGTCCTGCAGGACAATTTTTCCTTTTGCTTTGAAGATTTCTTCCTGGCATTCCACTTCAATCTCTGTCTCCTGGTAAATGTGATCCTTACTCATTGCCATGACTGCATGGACTGCGATTAGAAACAGTATCTTTTCTTCCCAGGATTTCAGTTCACCCAGATGACAGGATGCAAGCTCCATCGTTGGGATGATTGCATGGTGATCTGTCACTTTACTGTTATTCATGACTTTCTTCACATCTGGCTGCTCCGGCTGATCAAACGGACCTGTCAGTTGATATTTCTCATAAATCTGACGAACCACATTTCTTGCGGTCTGCTCCATATCTTCGGTCAGATACTGGCTGTCCGTTCTTGGATAAGTGATCAGTTTCTTTTCATACAGGCTCTGAGCGGTATCCAGTGTCTGTTTGGCTGTCATTCCGTAGATACGGTTTGCTTCTCTCTGCAGTGTGGTCAGATCATAAAGCTTTGGTGCTTTTACTTTCTTTTCCGTTTCTTTTACTGCTGTGACAATAGCTTCACTTCCCTGGCATCTACTTCTTAACTGTTCCGCCTCATCCGGATCAAAGATTTTTGGCTTTACAGCCGGAATTCCATCACAATCGAGTTCCACATTGAAATACTTTTCTTTCTGGAAATTGCTGATCTGTCCGGCACGTTCCACCAACATAGCAAGTGTCGGTGTCTGAACCCTTCCAACGGTCAGCTTTTTGAAGTACTTTGTGGTGTAAGCTCTGGTTGCATTCATTCCTACCAGCCAGTCAGCCTGAGAACGGCATACAGCAGCTTCGGCCAGATGTCGGTATTCCTCTGCGGATCTCAGATGCTGCATTCCATCAAGGATTGCGGAATCTTCCAGAGAACTGATCCATAATCGTTTCACCGGCTTTTTACTTCCGGATAAGTCATAGACATGTTTGAAGATTAATTCTCCTTCACGTCCGGCATCACAGGCATTTACGACGTATTCAATTTCCGGACTGTTGAGCAGTCTTTTTAAGATATAGAACTGATCTTTCTTATCTTCTGAGACTGTAACTTTCCAGTCTTTCGGGATGATCGGGAGATCTTCATATCTCCACTGGCTAAATTTCTCATCGTAGACATCCGGTGAAACATACTCGACCAGATGTCCGAAGCACCAGCTGACCATACAGTCGGTTCCTCTTAAATATCCGTCTTCTCGTTCCTGTGCTCCAATCACTTCTGCGATTGCTCTTGATACACTTGGTTTTTCTGCAATTACTAAATACATGATGTATAACCTCCTTCATATAACGAAACGGAGAGAGCATGTTTTACAGCCCCCTCCGCTAAAAAAGTTTATTTATTTTTCATTTTCTTCAAAATCTTCGTCTTCAGACTCTTCCTCATCCGGAATTTCTTCCAGTCCACCTGTTTCCAACCCTTCCGGCTGATCATCCTCGTCTTCCTCTTTCTTTGGCTTATAGATCTTGAAGTAGTAGTATGCTGCTACACCGCCGAGAGCTAGGATCAGGATTGTTGCCATTGCACCCATATTGGTTTTGGTAGATGCTGTTTTCTCCGGATCAACGGTAGCTTCCTTGTCTACATCCTCATTATTTGTTTCATCCAGCACAACCTTTGATGTATCTTGCTGTGGTGTTACGACAGTAGCAGTGCTGTCTTTATCCAGAAACTCTGAAAGATCATTTTCATCAATCTGGGATAACATATAGACATTCTGGGATGTGGCACTGCGGTCGATCACGATATAGAAAGTATTATTATTCTTCGTTGTAACTGTAAGAAACTCCTTTGTGGAATCGTCGGTAATGTCATCCTTGACTTCACCATTGCCAGGTGTCGTAAATGCAGTTCCTTTATCTGTTCCATCTTCCGGCAGCACCTCATTTGTACTTGCCGCCTCATCCTTTTTCTCTTCTTTGTCTGTTGATTGATCTGTCTGAGTTGTCTCTACTTTGGATGCCTCTGCTGATTCATCCACATAGGCAAATGCTGTGGTTGATGCAGTAAAAAGCATCATGACTCCTAACAGCAGTCCTGCCATTTTCTTATTCATTTTCTTCCATTTCACCATTCTGATATTCCTCCTTATTTTCTTCTGTGAATACAAAGGTGCCTGAACCTTCTTCGTCAGACTCCCTGCTTACCTGAAATTTAACTGTTCCATTCTGGATACCATCCAAAAGATCATACAACTGACCATTCTCCATCTTCATACCACGGATGCACCTGATCATCTCATTGTCCTCTTCCTGCTTTAATGCAGCCTGGACACCCCTAAGATATTGCTGCAGATCCGCGATCTTTTTCTCTGTCTTGGCAATTTCATCCAGATATTTTTTTATCTTTTTATTCAAACTTTCACCTCCCTTCAATCACCCATTTATGGCAGTCTTCCAAAGCACATGAAGTGTTGCTGCCAGTAGGATGTGCTGATATTTGAGTAATGGATCGGATCACCACAATGGATCATCATATTGTTACCGACATAGATACCCACATGGCTTGCACCGGATGTGTTATACGTTCCCTGGAAGAAGATCAGATCTCCTGGTTTTGCTTCTTGCGGTGATACATAAGTACATACGCCTCTTAATCCATCTGCGGTCAATCGTCCATAGTTCCAGCCATTACCACAGTGGTTAATGACATAGGATACGAATCCTGAGCAGTCAAATCCGGACGGAGAGTAACCACCCCATACATAAGGTACTCCCAAATATTTTTCCGCTTCTCGGATCATCCGGGCAAATTCTTCATCCTGCAGTGCTTCTGGTGGAATCTCATAGCTCATTCCATTACCGCCTGATCCACTGGTCACATTGTTTACATCCCACAGATAATTTCTGTTTCCATAGGTCGTATTTAATGCATTATAGATGATTAGCTGCTCCGCATTCAGATTGGCTCTTGCCACAGCGTCAAAGCTTCCATTTGTCAGTGTCACATATAGAATCTTCTTAGTGCTTGTACTGGTAACCGTTACTTCCTGACTGCCATTGTCATCTGCGATATAGGCTTCCCAGGTCTGATGTCCATGAGCAGAAGCGGCAGCATGGTTATCATAGTAAACGTCAAACTGCACACCATATCGTGCAAAGGCTCCGGTATCCTCAACTGTGTATTCCACACCATTCATTACTACCTTAGTGCCAATCGGCACAAATGGATTGGAAGCATCTACAGCAATGGTATGGTTTGCAGTTGGATATGCACCACTAGCAGTTGGACCTCCGGACCATACACCACAACAGATTCGACAGTTACAATATCCGCTGGTCACTACCTGTCCTAATGATTCTCCGACTCGAACATTTCTGGTTTCTGTCACCGTTTCTGTTCGACCTTCTGTATTCAGATGATATTGTGCTTCAAAAAGAGCTTGCAGTTCATTTTCAACATCTGAGTACGTCCAGTCCCCATATTTTGCGGTAAGATACGAGATAAGATGGTATGGATTATGACCAATCTCAGCAATGTTGTACTGATACTCGTCATAATTTGGATGTCTTCGTTCCATCTCATTAATCTGCTGGTTCAAGGCACTTTCCAAAGCAGCATATCTGTTTTCGGCAGCATAGATATCCTCGTCTGAACTTGGATACGTTGTAATACCGATCACAGATCCAGCACCCTCGATAGAAGCACTGCAGCTCCCCAGAGATACTGCTATGACAAGAAAAAGAAGCGCAAAAATACCGATGCCTACGAACATGGCACGACTACGCTTTATGATCTCTTTCAAGGCGATCTTTGCTTTTACCGTCATGTTCTCGACACCGGCAATGGTTGTTGCTCCACCCAGACTGCCAGCGGATTTTCCAGCTCGGGCTGCCCGGTAAGCATCCTTATACCGTTTTTTCTGGAAGAATCGATTATAGAAATGTCTCTTTTGCTCAGCGTTCTTTACAGATTCTGCATGTTTGACTCCTTCCATACTTTCTGCAGAACCAAATTTCAGTTTTTTTTCTACAGTAGCCTCACGATAACCTCTGCGATGGGTTTTCACATCCGTTCGTTTGCTGCGGATCTGAGCATGACGTAGGCCACGTAACGCAGTTTCTGTTTCACGCTCTGCAAGTCTGGCACTTTCCACACCTGCATTTTCATCTGTTTCTTCCTCTTCGGAAGTGACTGCTTTCATGCCAGATATAACAGCTTGTGTGGCAATGTACTTCCCGGCTGTCCCTCCCGGTTTCATGCCAGCACCTTTCACCATCTGATTTCCTTCATCATCAAAAGATAATCTTCCGGCTTTTGCCTGTTCTTTGGTCATCTGTTTTTGCAGCTGCTTCTTCCGAATGGATTTCTTTTGGCTGTTCAGATTATTATCATCATCCGGGATTTTTTCATGACGATGCAGTTTCTTTCGATATCCGGATACTTTTTCTTCCGGTGTGACTTCAACTGTATCCTCAACAGCTTCCTGCCGGACAGAAGATTTCCGGATCTTTTCCATCTGCAGTCGTTTACCTTTTCCCGATTTTGAATCTTCATTCTCAGCCTTTTTCCGTTCCCGTTCAGGAACAAATTCTTCCTTATTTTCCGGTCGTCCTCGACTCCTGTGACTGATATCTTTTACACTACCATCACGAAGATTTTCTTCTGTCAGACCATCCCTGGTCATCTTTGCGACCTTTTTATCTTTGCCTTTAAATTCTTTTCCGGCTATAGGTCATCACCTCCTGGCACAACTTTTCTTTCTGTACTCATTCAGTTCCTGGCGTCCTATAATCGGGATACCAGGATAACCATCTGCCTGTGTCCTGATTGCTGGGGAGCTCGCCTGGATATGAAATACCCAGTTCAATTCACTCGGATCTCTCGGCCAGAAACCATTGATCAGCATAGCCTCCTTGAACTGATTGTTGTGCAGATGGATCTGGGTACGTTTATACAGAACTTCTTTCAGATCATCACTGGTAAGATGCGGATAGATTTTCTGTGCCGGATAAAAATTCCAGAATACCCAGTCAAGGATAATGTTCTGTGTTTCCAGCGGAAGTTCATACAGATGATGATCATCATTGACTGTATGAACACGGTATCCAGGCTGTGCATTTTCCAGATTTTTCATCTGAATGTAAGGATTATCCTGGTTCCACTGCCTGATTCGGATCTTATCGATTTCCTTCATGCTTTTCCGCCTCCATTTCTTTCTCTCGTTTTTCAACTTCTTCCGGTTTTGTAGTCATCAAACTGTACAGCTTCAAGTTCTTATCGAACTTGTCCTTAAATGGAATAATTGTTGTTCCATAGAAAAGAAGTCCTTCTCCTTCCCCGGAATTCGTCACATAAGACAACTGATATGGGGAAATATTCAACTGTTTTGCAAGGATCTGTCTGTCACCTGCCGCCTGGTTCAGCATCAGGATAAAATCACTGTTCTCAAAGATATTTTCAATTTCCCTGCTGGCAAGAAGATCTTTGATATTCTGTGTGATTCCAGTCGGTACACCTCCCCATTTACGGAATCTCTTCCAGATTTCTACGGAATAAGCTGCTGTCTGTTCTTCTTTGAGCAGAAGGTGGAATTCATCGATATAGTACCTGGTAGATTTGATGCCACGGTTGATTGTAACTCTGTTCCATACCTGATCCTGGACGATGAGCATTCCGATTTTTTTCAGCTGCTTTCCAAGTTCCTTGATATCAAAGCAGACAATACGGTTATTCAGTTCCACATTGGTTCTATGGTTGAATACTTTCAGTGATCCATTTACATAGATTTCCAGTGCTGTTGCAATTCTCTGGGCCTGGGGTTCTTTCTGCTTTCTGAGGCAATCATACAGGTCACCAAGGACCGGCATATTTTCCGGTTTTGGATCTGCAAAGTACTTCTGATACACCAGTGGAAGACAACGGTCGATCACTGATTTTTCCTCTGCTTCAATACCATCCCTGCTTCCCATGATCAGCTCACATAAGGACAGGACAAAATCGGATTTTACACCAAGTGGATTGTCATCATCGGAATAATCCATATTGATATCCATTGGATTGATATAATCCTTACTGGTCGGTGAAATGTGTACTACCTGTCCGCCAAGTGCATGGACCAGTGGATAATACTCGCCCTCCGGATCTCCGATGATAATGTCATCCTTCGTAACAAAGAACGCATTGGTGATTTCTCTTTTTGCTGCAAAGGATTTACCGGATCCAGGCGTACCAAGGATCAATCCATTCGGGTTTTTCAGCTTTTTACGATCCACCATGATCATGTTGTTACTGAGTGCATTCAATCCGTAATATAAGGATTCTCCTGCCATAAAAAGTTCCTGTGTCGTAAACGGAACAAAGATTGCTGTACTGGTAGTCGTAAGAGCCCGCTTGATTGGGATATGATTTACTCCCAACGGAACACTGCTCATCAATCCTTCTTCCTGCTGATAATCCAGACGTTTCAGCACACAGTTATATTTCTGTGCAATACCGGCCGTCTGGAAGATGGCATTATCCAGTGCCTGTTTTGTCTTTGCAGTATTTAAAAAGAGCGCTGTTACAAGGAACATACGCTCATTTCGTGACTGCAGATCTTCCAAAAGACGTTTGGCTTCTCCGCCATAAGTATTCAGATCCGATGGGATGATATCCATGTCGTATCCAGATCTTACCGCCTTTTTCTGCTCTTCAATTTTCATTCTGTTGATATCTGTGACCTTGCTTTTTACAAGCTTGATTGCTTTCATCTGATCCACAGACTGAACATGCAGATTGACGATGAGATTCTTATCAATATCCAGAAATTCTGCAAGCATTTTATCTGTAAGCTCCGGTGCCAGGATCTGCAGATAAGAGACAGCCCCGATAGTATTTCCCATCTGGAACGTATTTCTGTCTCGGAATACAAAACTGGTCGGTGCCACATAATCCTTTGTATTGAGTCCTGTCCGGATCATGGAACCATAATCAAACTGGAAGTCTGTCATGATATCCGGATTGAAAGTCTCATACAGTATCTGCAGACGTTCCACGCCATTCAGCGGATATGCCGGAACTCCAAGGATCTTGAAATTATTCAGGATATCTGACTCAATACGTTCCAGCTTTGGCTTTGCTTCCCGGATATTATCTGCTTCGATGGAGAAGGTGATATATTTTGATTTCACCAGTCCATTATTTCCTTTCGCCAGCTGCTGTTTCAGCATCTTGGCATATTCCATACGAACATCGTCAAAGGCATCATCCTGAGGACGAATCCGGATGACCTGTTCAAATTCTTTCATGCTGCTTTTATGATTGATAAAGCTCAGCTGAAAATGGATACTGGCATCAAAGTAATTGAGGAAATCGCACCAGTTTTCAAAGATTGCATTTTTATCTTCGTTCTGAGCCAGCTGGTAGTTGATGTCATAAAAGCGGATACACTTAGAATACGTTTTTCCCTGTACCCTGCAGATCCCATCTCTTCCCATTTCCTTATAAGCGATCGACTGCTGGACGGACAGTTTTTTCTGCCTGCGTTTTTCTTCCTGCTTTTCTTTTTTCTTTTTCTCTTTTCTGTCTACTTTTTTGTACCCGGTATCTGCGACAGTTTTCTTATTTTTCTTTTTTCGCAACCGTTTTTCCTCCTTTCGGTTTTCCTGCATCCGGAGACTGTCTGATCTGTTCCGGATCTGTTTCATAATAGTTTTCAGTTTCATATTTTCTGACGGGTGGACGAAGAAACTTCACCCGGATCATATGCATCAGAACATCTTCCAGATGCATCCCGTCTTTTTCGTACATGGCAAATAAAAATGCCGGTAACATCAAAAGCACCATGACCGTTGCTGCATTACTGTTTCCCATCACATTACGCAAGAGGAAATAGCTTGGAATTCCCATTGCAGCACCTATCCCGATACAGATCAACTGTCTTTTGGTCAGGTTAAATGCTACTTTATTCTTTACCTTCGTTAAATCTTTCGGTACGCTGACATATGCCATGATTTTCACTCCTTCCTGTATTTTAGTGCGCGTTAAATATCGACTTACTTAAGGATGCCGTCTTAAAGAGGCTATAGCATAAGATTACTGTGTAAGCCATAACGCCAAATAATGAAGAACTCAGATTATCTGAATACTGGATACCTGCAACAAGCACTGCATAGATTGCAACGCATACCATCATCAGAAATGCCTGGAAAGCCAGGGCAAAGAGTCCTCTGAAATAATTCGTGCCGATCTGTCCCCATTCTCTGTTACTCATAGTTGCGAATGGAATCGGCGCAACTGAGGTATATAGGTAAATCTCTATCATACGTCCATACATGATCACTGTGATCAGTACAGACAAGATCTTCATACAGAAGCCGACGATAAGGGTTTCCAGCGCCAATACAACAAGTTCTCCGATTTCCATACTTTCCAGTGTTGTGGAAAGATCCGTCAATGCCGAAGAAATATCAATGGCGGTACTTCCTGTGATAACACCGGCCGCAGAATTAACTACGTGCTGACCCACATCGAATACCGCCATTGTAATCGTAAATGTGTTACTCACCAGATACACAGCGATCCACATTTTTACGAAGTACTTGAAAAACATCCAGGTATCAATATCATGCATGTTGTTACGCTCGGTCAGCATAGAAATCAATTCGTAGCAGAGTACGAGTGTAATAATAATACCTGCGATCGGCATGATCACGGAATCTGATAAGTTCCGGATCATACTGAATATGCTGCCGTTCCACCCTTGCGGGGTCTGTCCAACCTGGGTAGCGATCTCACCGGTCTTTTGATTGACATCAGTAAACATCGTGTCCAAGTTGGAAGTGATCATCCCGGTTAAGAGTTCCCTCATCCATTCCTCAATCGCATCAAAAATCTGACTGAACATGGATCTCTACTCCTTTCTCTTAACCAAATAATCCACTCAGAAGCGGGATCAGCTGTGTTCCGATCAGGATAACACCACCACCGCTCATCAGCTGCTTAATTCCCTGGGATTTTGCACCCGGGTTGTCGTTTCCATAACCTTCCATCAGGTTGATTACGCCCCAGACACCAAGACCAGCACCGATTGCAACGACCAGTGTCTGAAGGATATTGATTGCACTGCTAAAAAAAGCCATAATCAAATGTATGAACAAACGCTTTTCTTATGGTCTGTAAGCGTTTGGCTCTACTCCTTTCCCTTTTATTCAGACCTTTTTGTATCCTTATCAGTAGTAGCAGGGTGCTCGAATTCTTTCTTTCATATCAGTCCTCACCTTCCTCAGCTTCAATCGCTGATACGTCTTCTTGTGTTACAGTTACTTCATACATTTCAAATTCTGTATCTTCGGACATCACCAGTCGGTGTGCCAGATACTTTTCGACATCAAACGCATTATTCTTATTAAAATCGGCAAGCTCTTTGTACCGTTTATGCTTTGTGATGTCATATTTGTTGCTTAAAAACGGCCGGACTCCACGAAGCTGTAAGATACATTTTTCTCCATCCATGACCGCCAGCTCATCTCTACTCATCAGTTCTTTTCCAGTCTTTTGATAATTCAGCCCATAGGACCGGTTGCTACCTCTGGTGTCTGATGTGTTGTAAAGATCTATGGTTTCCTTTCCCAGGGTTTCTGATATTTCTTTCAGTGTGGAACTTTCCTTTCCACCCAGGAAAAGAACGGTGTCACAGTTACCCGTGATCGTCTCAGCCGCATCCTTATAGATTGTTTTCAGCTGAGATTGTGACTGCAGAATGATAGAAGCGGAGATTTCCCTGCTTCGGATCGTAGCAATCAATTTGTCGAATTTTGGGATCTGTCCGATATTGCTGAACTCATCAAGAAGCAGTCGTACATGATAGGGAAGCCTGCCTCCATGCTCATCATCCGCTTTATCACAAAGCAGGTTAAAGAGCTGGGTGTACATGATTGCTACCACAAAGTTGAATGTGTCATCTGTATCACTGATGATGACAAACATAGCTGTTCTCTGATCACCGATCATATCCAGTTCCATCTCGTCATAGGACATGATTTCTCTTAGTTCCTGAATATCAAATGGTGCAAGTCTGGCACCACAGGAAATCAAAATCGATTTTGCAGTTTTGCCAGAGACGAAAAGTCAAGGACTTTTTCATCAAATTCACAAAGAAGTCACATTTTGCGGACTTCCTCACGGAGCAGACGCTTGATTTTGTCCTCCATCGTCTCTTTTGCGGTCTGGCTGAAATGGACACGGACGATATAGGTTGTCTTGCCGATCTGCTTTCTGACAGTCGGGCAAGTGGCGGTGTTAGTTGCGGTATTGTTCATTCAAAATCCTCCTGTAAATGAAAAATGCCCGGTGACTGTTCATCATCGGGCGGTGTCAGTATGAGGGAACAAGGCAAGGCGGCAACATTAAGGTATCTATAAAAACCTTGCCCTCTTTGCCACGCTTGCCGTGTTCCTGTTGTCAGTTTCGGAGATAGCAGACCCATGCTGTGCCGTCTTTCTCGGTCACAAGTCTGTCCCCGATACGGCTCTTTGCCGTTCTCATGGTGCGTGAAGAAATCCCACGCTCATTGACTGCCTTTTCCAACTCTGCGCTTGGCATACGCTTTCCGTCCGCAAGCAGTTCCAGAATGAGCATTTGCGCCTGTGCGGTCTTGCTCTCGGTCTTGGCGGTGTCTGTCCCGGCAAGAAGCTCGTCAGCGGTAATGTCATAAGCCCCTATCCACTCAAAACCTTTCTCATCTCCCAGAGAAAAGGCAAGGGACTGTCCGGGCGGCGCAAGGGAGCTTTTCTCATGGATAAGCACCCTCGTTGTCGGAATGTCCTTCAGCTTGCCAATAAACAGCAGACTGCGGACTGCCGCCGTAATGTCGATAGACCCCAATCCCCGGTAGGTGCTTTGCGTTCCTGCGGCTTTGTTCAGGTGTCCGATCAGCACGATAGCGCACCCAGTAGCCTGTGCAATGTCTCCCAGACTGCGGAAGATGGGACGGACTTCATTTGCCCGGTTCATGTCCACATCTGCGCCCAGAAACGCCTGTACCGGGTCAATGATAACAAGCCTTGCGTTGTTCTCACGGATTGCCCTTGCTATGCGCTCATCGGCAAGGGTCAGAGGTGCGTCCCTGTCATCAATGACAAGCACTCGTTCAAGGTCTGCGTCCGCTTCTATCAGTCGGGGCTTGACGGTATCGCCCAGACCGTCCTCGGCAGTTTGATAGATGATATTGAAAGGCTCAAGTGTCTCCATACCGGGCAAAGGCTTTCGATTGGTGCAAGCCGCCGCAAGGCGCATGGCAAAGTAGGTCTTGCCCTCGCCGGGATTGCCCTGGATAATTGTCAGCTTTCCAAATGGGATATAGGGAAACCATAGCCATTCCACGCTCGTCAGCTCCACATCAGCCATACGGAGCATTGGGACAGGCTGGGCGGTGGGCAGCTCTCGCAGCGTGATTGTCTCGGCTATGAATTTGCGGTTTGGAATATCCGCTTGCTGACGGAGAACATCGTTCCAGTCTTTCCTTGCCGGGACAAGGCGAATGACGGCGATCTCGCCGGGAATGGACTGTGCCAGTCGTGTGCAGGCTTCATTTCCTGCGGTGTCGCTGTCAAGGCAGAGGAACACTTTTTGGGTGTCCTTGCGCTCAGAAAGAAAACGGTCAAGGGCTTTGCCAGAAACGCCGCCCAGGGCAAGATAATTTCTTGTCTGCCAATCCTGCGGATAAAGGCAGATAAACGATAACAGGTCAATCGGCGCTTCAAAGACAAAGAGCTGATTGCCATTACCCTCGTGTCGGAACGGATAGGATTTGTCAGACCCGGCAATGTCCTGTCTGAATGGGTCTGCCGTTCCTCGCACATGGGCGTATCTCGGTGTACCGCTTCGGTCTCTGCCGACAAACACAACATTGTGCCGCTTTGCGTCCTCGTAAATATCCCCGGAAAGAAGAAAAGCCTCAACAAGCGTTTTGTTGAGACCTCGGCTTTCTGTGAGATATTGGATTGCTCTGTCGGCTGTCCTGTTGTGCAAGGGCAAGTGAAACGCTGTGGGCGGTGCTGTGGTGGCTTCGGTCTGTCCCTCGCCGTTTTCGCCTGTCAACATCTGAACAGCTTCGGGAAAGGACTTGCCGTAAAACTCCATGACGAAATCAATGGGATAGCCGCCCTTGCTCTGGCTGTGGCGAAACCACTTGTTTCCCCGGACGGTCAGGCTGTCATGTTCTTTCCAACGGTATTCCCGTCCGCTTTTGATAAGTGTCTCTCCCTGTGTGCGGAGAAAATCTTCCAGACTGACGGCGTTTGCCCGGTCAATCTGTGCTTGGGTGTAATTCATCGGGATAGTTCCTCCTTTTTCTGTCGTGTTTGGGGTCGATTTTGGAGCTTTTGTTCCTCTGTACGCTCGTTAAATCGGGCGGCAGTATCTACACATGACTTGACCTTCCAAAGGCGGTGTAAATCGTCTCTGACGGTCTTAAACTCGCCATAGGTGGTGTTGTGCGCCTGTTCCAGCTCGTCATACTCGTCGGACAGCTTTTTCATATCCACCTTGCCGTCTGGGAACTCCCCGGTCAGCTTTCGTCTGGCGGCGTAGAACTGTTTCAGTTCCGCTTCATGCTCTGCCTTGTACTTGGCTCTGGGCTTCTCAAACTTGATTTTCTGCAAGCCGTCATAGACAGGCTTCAAGCTCTGGAAAGCAGCGGAGCTGTCATAGAGCTGCTTAATTGCTTTCATTCGGGCGGTCTGTTCGTCCAGCGTTTTCTTCAAGCTCTCTGTGGCAGCACTGTGTTCGCTGACACGGTGTTCCAAATCTTCAAGGGAGTAAATGCCGTTTGCCCGGAGATAATTGAAAGTTTCGTTCATCTCCTTTAGGTTGCTGACCTTGCCTTTCTGCGAATAAGCCCCGGCTCTGCGCTGGGTGTAATAGGCGTTCAGCAGAGAAACAAGGTCGGGTGCCTGCGGCTTGGCAAGCTCCGCTTTTGCTTCGGCAATCCAATCAAACAGGAGAGCGATTTTCTTCTTAATGTCCTGGATAACGGCATTGGTCGCTCTGATCCAGCGATTGAACTCGCCTTTCTCGGTGCGTATACCTTTCTTCTCCATTGCCCGGACGGTTGCGCCCTCATGGACGGTGGGAAGAAGCTCTACGCCCTGACGCTCATAGCTTCGGTGGTCGATACGAACGTCAAGCCCCTTTTCCGCAAACTTGGCGTTGCATAACTCTGCCCATGTCTGCCGCCAGTATTCCAGCGTTTCGGGACTGCCCCAGTCGGTAGTGGGAACGGCGTTGAAAACAAACTCGCCGTTCTGGTCCCGGATACGGTTGCCGTCCTCGTCCAGCTCATACACCCGGCGTTGCTTTAGCCCCCATTTGCCGTTCTGCTCGATGGGGCGGATAGGGCAAAGCACATGAAAATGTGGATTGGGTATGCCGCCGTCCTCCCGGTCTGGCTGGTGTACGGCGAAGTCAACCACCATGCCCCGGCTCACAAAGTTCTCCAATAAAAATTGCCTTGCAAGAGCGATGTTTTCCTCAAGGGAAAATTCATTCTGCAAGGCAATGTCAAAGCTGTATGCAAGCTGGGCGTTCTTTCCACGCTCGGCTTTTTCCACGGCGTTCCATAGGGTCTGGCGGTCTGCGTATTCGGGCGGTGCATGGGACGGCAGGAGAATGTCGGAGCAGATCACGCCGCCCTTGCGGGTGTAGTCGCTGTATTCGCCGTAATACTCGCTATACAATCGCTCCCCGGCTCGGTAGGCAGCAGAAGCGATAGCGGACTGTCCTGCGCTTCGCTTAGTCTGCGTGACGCTCAGATGAAATAGTGCCATCGGCTTTCAACTCCTTTTCTCTGTTTGCTTGGCTGATGTGGGTAATCGTCATGTGACGGACGGCTCGCTGGACTTCGGACAAAGAAAAGATTTGTTCCATCAGCTCTGTCATTTCGGTGCGTGTGAGATCTTTGACCTCCGGGGCAAGGCTCTCAATCGTGCCGCCCAGATTGCAAAGGCGGTGGGTGCGTTTCTTTCTTTCGCCTTGTTCCAGAAATTTCTTTCGGTTTTCCAGACGCTCCAGCTTGTGCTGTTCCTGTGCAAGCCTTGTCTCGGCTCGTTCTTTTTCAGCTCGGAGTTGTTCAAGGGTTTTCGGTTTTGTCATTGTGCTTGACCTCCTTTTTTTGATTTTGGGAATAAAAAAAGACCGTCAACTTTTCGCAGATTGCGACCAGTCAACGGTCTGATTTTCGGTATTCGGTTTTTTCAAACTTGCTGGCGGCGAACAGCATTTCATGCTGTTTGCGGACGGCAAGTCCACAGGGGATAGCCGCTTTAGCGGCGCAAGGGGGTGTAGCCACCTTGACGGAACGAAGTGACGCAACATTCTCGGTCAGGCAGTTTTCTTCTGCTGACCGGGAATGAAGCTCCGCAGGACGCACTACTCTCGATAGAGAGTATAGAAGTGCGCCCTTTAGTTCCTAAAGGGATTTTGCTTCGCTGTTTATTGCACGCTCTCATTTTTCAAATGAAACATAAATTGTTAAATTATCAGGTATGTAGCTGATACTTAAACCTTTTTCTCCATTTGATAGGAGTGTCCCGACAGAAACATAGTTTTCTCCTTTGATTTTCTCTGACACATTCTCAACTACTGAAAAGCCCTCTTGTATCAAAAGCTCCATGTAGTTATCATAGCCTTTTTCGTCTATACCTGCAATACTGATACTGAAATTTCCGTGTTCTGTATCAAGCATAGCCCATGCAACTGTGCCAGTTGGAACGGGAAGTCCCTCAGTATATTCATTGACTGGCCATTCTCCCTCATCAAGCCTAATAATACCTTCAGATTGCGAATTGCTTGCGTCTCCTGTGTCTTTGGGTGGTGTTTTTGGGGCGGAGCAAGCAGTCAATGACAATATAAGCAAAATTGCAATTCCCGGAATAAATCTTTTCATAGTTACCTCCTATTGTTGTGGACAGCTCTGATAATCTGAATTGTGGCAAATGCAAAAGCGATTATGCCAACCAATAAAATAATTTGAGAAGCATCAAAAATAAAATCACCATTAACCTGAATGTTTGTCATTGCGTCTGCTTGCCCGATTGCTCCTTCCGGCACTTTACCAGACTTTGCAGTAGCATAAATTAAAAAAGCAACAATAGCTACCACAAGGGAAATGACACTTGAAATGATCCATTTCCGTTTCTTTGGGACGGAATTATCAATTCCAAACTGTTCTGCTGTGCTGTTAGCAAATTCTTGCGGCGTTCCAAGCCTTTCGATTACCTGTTGTTCAGTTTCTCCATGCTCCACGGCAGAATTAAATATTTCATTCAAGTCACGCACAACCTCGGTTTTTGCTTTGCGTGATAAATTTAATTCCTTTTCAACCTGCCTTATGTATTGCTCCTTCATTCTGAGACCTCCGTTTGTTGATAGGTGGCGATAAAGCTATTTACACAATCCGTATAGCTGGACCAAAACGTAATCAATTCCTGTAAAACTTCCTTTCCTTTAAGAGTAAGGGAGTAATATTTTTTTGATCCGCCATTAGCAGCCGCTGGTGCTAAACGACATTGAATTAGTTCCGCTTCTTGTAAGCGATACAGAATAGGGTAAATCGTTCCCTCTTTTGCATATCCTAAGACAGATGCACTGCTATTTAACTCTGTGATTATTTCATAGCCATAGGTCTCTTTGCGCCCGATTAAGGATAATAGTATCATTTCAAGAGAGCCTTTTTTGAATTGTTGCACATATTTGTTATCCATAATCTTCACCACACTTTAGTTCTGCTGATTAGCGTTGCTAAGTAGCAGAACTAATTATACTCATACTCGGTGCCTTAGTCAATAGACTCCTTGAAAAAGTTACAGTTTGTTCAAGCGTTTGAGCGCCCGAACATTTTTCGTCCGGGCGCTCTCAGTATCAGTCATAAATCAGCTCAAACTTCACAATCTCCTCTGCCTGTGCCTTGCAAGCGTTCATCTGCCGCACCCATTCCATTTGGTTTTCAGCTTTCAGTTGCTCTGTCACGCCGTTTTGCTCTGCCAGTGACCGCACGATCAGCTCCATGCGGCTTCGTGCCGCTTCGTCAATCTCGGCGCAATGCTCAAAGAGCTTGTCGGATAGCGCCAGCTCATTGAACAGTATCGGGCGGTGCATTTCCAGATACGCCTTGCGAAGTCTGCCGTAGTGTCTGAGGGGCTTTGTCTTGCGGATAACGATGTTCGGGATAAGATAATCGCCGTTCTGTGTGTAAGTGATATTCATGCTGTTTGTACTCCTTTCATCGGCTCTCTCTGCGGTAAGCTGCTGACAGGGACGAACACGCCCTTTGCAATGTCCTCCGCACGAATGGCGGCTTTCTTGGCTTCGATTTCTGCCTTTTTTCTCCCCTTGATTTTGTCCTCGTATCGCTTCTGCGCTCCGCTGGCTTTCCGCTTCAAGTAGTTCTGATGAAGTCTGTCCTTTCGTTCCTCACGCTTGCGGATTTCCTCTAATTCTTCCGGTGTCAGCTCCACTTCGCCAAACGCCGGGGGAACGAATCGCCCGACAAAATTGAAGTAAATCTCGACCTCCTGTGTGGTCTGTATACTGCCCTTGCGGTCACGCTCATGCACAAGGATTTTCTCGATAAACTCGTTGAGCATGGCAATGGTCAGCTTGTCGAAGTTCTCATATTTGTCAATCAGAGCGATAAAACGGTCAGCGTCCTTTTCGTGCTTCTCATAGCTCTTGACAGCCTTTTCCAGAACAGAGATTTCAGCGGTAAGCTCGGACTGTTCCTTTTCGTATTGAGCGTCCAGAGTGGCGTATCTGCTGTCGGACAGCTTGCCTAAAATGTTGTCCTCATAGATTTTGCAGAGCAGGACTTCCAGCTCGGAAACTCTCTGCTTTGCTGTGGCAAGGCGTGTGCGCTGTTTTCTGACCTCTGCCGTCTGCTGGCTGGACTGCGCTTCCTGCACCACACGGACAAACTCGGCTCGGTCATGCTTGGCATACTCGGCAATAGCTTTGAGCATTTCGGAAACAAGGGACAGTACCACATCTTCATTGATACGGTGCTGTGTCGTGCAGAGCTTTCCAACTGGGACTTTGCTGTATTGGGAACAGGTATATTGAGAAATACGCTTGCCGTTGTTGGTACGGTGGACATACATTTTACCGCCGCAATCGGCACAATAAAGCAAGCCAGTAAGTGGAGCTGCTTCGCCCCAGCCGTCCGGGTAGCGTCTGACATTCCCACGGATTTTCTGCACAAGGTCAAAGGTCTGCTGGTCAATGATAGGCTCATGGGTATTCTCGAAAATTGTCCATTCGTCCTCCGGGACATAATGGCTTTTCTTGTCCTTGAAGTGCTTTCGGGTCTTGAAGTTGATGGTATGTCCCAGATACTCACGCTTTTCAAGAATGTTGCAAATGGTGGAAGAACCCCAGCCGTACACATCTTTGAAAGTCTTGTTTTTGTTCACGCCCTCGCCGTGCTGGGCAAGGTAAGCGGACGGAATGAGGACTTTTTCTTCTTTCAGCCTGCTGGCGATCTGATACGGACCGTAGCCGTCAATCGTCATGGCAAAGATGCGCTTGACCACCTCGGCGGCTTCGGGGTCAACCAACCATTGGTCTCTTGCTTCGTTCCAAAGATAGCCGTAAATGACCGTGCCTGTGAGGTGCTTGCCGGACTTGCCTTTGGACTGGAAAGTGGAACGGATTTTACGGCTGGTATCTCTGGCGTAATACTCGTTCATAATGTTGCGGAAAGGGGTAAAATCATCATCACCTCTGGCACTGTCCACGCCGTCATTGATGGCGATAAGGCGAACGCCACGCTGACGCAGGATTTCCATAATCTGACCGACTTTCAGATAGTCACGACCCATGCGGCTCATGTCCTTGATACAAAGGTACTCCACATTCCCGGCTTCCACTTCTTTCATCATTGCCAAAAATCCGGGACGGTCAAAACAAGTACCACTAATGCCATCGTCCGTGAAATGGACAATGTTTGTAAAGCCCTGCCGTGCGGCGAAGTCCTCCAACATTGCTTTTTGATTGGATATGGAGTTGCTCTCACGCTGCTGGTCATCATCTTTGCCAAAGTCATCACGGCTCAGTCGTTCGTACAGAGCAGTGATTTTCTCGTTTTTTCTCATAACTTGCGCTCTTTTCTTCGGTTTTAGGTTGTGTGTTCTAAGAGACTTCCCAACCGCTTGATTAAGAAGTCTTTTAGAGCATACAACACCGGCAGCAAGCTTGTACTTGCGATATTGCCTTACTGCAAAGTGTTCTGGATTTTCTGCTTCCAGCTCTTCAAACAATTCATCCACTGCATTTTTAAATTCTTCATCATCCTCCCTGGTCTCACTGGCATTGATAAATTCCAACAGAGTAGAAAAGTTCTGTTCTTCCTCTGGTGCCTCATACCAGATGTATCCGATCAGTGCAGAATACAAAAGACGTTCGGCCTTCACCCAGAAATCTTCAGTTGATTTTTCGCCTTCACCCTTGGTATTTGCGATAATGGTATTGACCAGCTTCAAGATGTCTTTTTCACTCCGGATATAATGGAACGGATTGTAATGCATGGACTTTTTAAAGTTGATCGTATTTAATACCTTGATCCGGTATCCTCCATTTACCAGCATCTTCCCGCATTCGACGATGATCGTACCCTTCGGATCAGTGACCACATAGGATACGTGATCCGTCATCTGCATAAGGTTGGGCTTCACATAGAATCTTGTCTTACCAGATCCGGAACCACCGATAACGATCACATTCTTATTTCTGGCATACTTCGGAGCTTTTGGTCGGCTGTTCATGGTCAGACGTTCCGTTTCTGTGAGGATGACATTGTTTTCAAAGACCGGATCCATGAAGGGTTCGATATCTTTTCTATTTCCCCATCTGGCCGATCCATACTCCACACCTTGTCGGAACTTCTTTGCATTTTTTGAACGATAGTAGACCACCAGTTTTAATGCACCTGCAACCAGAACACCTACTGCAAGGTCCTGCAAAGCGACACTTGGCAGCCAGCTTAAAAATGCCAGTCGGAAATTGACTAACATCACGCCAAGTCTCTGGACCATGCTTTCTCCCAGGCAATGCCGGTACAGCCAGGATCCTTTATCTGCTACATAGAAAATAAAGAAATATGGGAGATTTAAGATCACCAGCCGTTTGACCTGGATCTTCTGTAATTTTTCCCGGATCATCGTTCCTGACCTCTGGATTTTTGTCTCTGCTTCACACGCTGGCGGTGCTTTGCTTTTCTTTCTACAGATTTCTGCAGTTTCTTTCTGACGGATGGTTTCTTCGACTGTTTCTTTTTCAGTTCTACTCCGGCATATTCCCGGAAAGCCGCTGTCATCACATCCACATCTTTGGCCTTAAAGAAGACCAGAAATTTCGGTGGATCCGCACCAACCTCTTTTTTCAGGCTGTAATCAATGCCGTATTTTCTTGCCACACGATCAAAAGATTTGATATTTTCATCTGTGATCTTTAAGTTGGAAAGCTGTACTCCCTGTGCATTCAGCTGCTTGATGGTCTGCTTTCCATGTGGCTTTTTCTTTTCAATCTTTTTTCGGGCTTTTTCCCTTCCTTTCTCCTGAGCTCGTCCGGTCTTTTCAGCCATTTTCACCTGCGTTGCTTTCTGTTTCCTACGGTTGTCCATTTCCAGGAACTTCCGAAGGGCTGCTTTTAGCACACTGGCAGTGATCTTGACTCCCTGGATGCTCAGGCTGATCACTTTCTGATTTACTTCTTCCTGCAATTACCCACGTCCTTTCTTTCCTTTCATCTCAGAATAAAGACGGGCAATACAATATCCGATACATGGAACATGTTTTCCATACGGACAGCCACTACATGGTGTCGTTTTTACTGCTTTTTTCTTTTCCGGAAGCAGATAGTGGCACTGTTTCAAGCTACAGCCTTTCTTTTTGCCTCCCCACCAGTAACAGTACTTGCAGGACCATGGCTTTTCTTCGCTGTACTTTCTTCCCTCAATAGCTGCATTTGGTTCTATGATCAGATCTTTATTAGTCTTCATTCTGTTCTTCCTCTTTTCTCATGATTTCTGTCAGTTTTTTCTCTGCCTGACTTCCGGCAGCAATGAGACAATACAAAACTGTAAATATTGCCGCTACTCCCAGAAGAGCAACAAAAATAATGATATTTCTCATGGTTTCTCCCATCTAAAAAAGCGTCCACAGATTCCTTTCGGTTTCCATGAACGCTCATTCTTATTTAATTAGTGTTTCTTTTTTCTCATAAATGCAAGGGCTCCTGTACCAGTCGCACCAATGCCGAGAAGCATATACCACAGCCACAGATTGGTGTTATCCCCAGTCTTTGGTGAATCACTGACAGGTTTTCCACCTTCCGGTGTCTTTTCTGCCGGTTTTTCCTCATCCACCATGGTTACATGCTGTACTACACTGGTATCCTTTACTTCGAATTCCACATCTTTTGCAACCAGATAGCCATCCGGTGCTGTTTCTTCACGGAGAGTGTATTTTCCGATTGGAAGCATTTCGATGTAATGTGCTTTCTCTGTACTGGTCCAGCTTTCCACAACTTTTCCATCCTGATCAAGGATTGTGAGTTTCGCTCCCGGAAGTTCTTTTCCGGCGATATCCTGTTTGGAGATTTTCACCTTCGTCACATCATCCTTCATCTCAACTTTCTGCACATCGGCAGTATCTTTGATCGTGAACTTCACACTTTCAGCTGTTACATAACCGTCGGTCGGTTTTGTTTCAACCAGTGTGTATTCTTTTCCGACAGTCAGCTCACGAATCACGTGTGCTTCTTTACCGGAAGTCCATTCATCCACGGTATTTCCATCAGCATCTACCACCTTCAGCTTACATCCTGGAAGTTCTTTTCCTGTTGTCAGACTGGATTTGGTAAATTCAACGACGGTTGGCTGATTATCAAAGGTAAAATCATAAGTGACTGTCGGCTGATCCTCACCTGCATACTCAAACGTAAATTCTTTTCCTTCATCGTTGGTTACGAATCCGTCCGGTGCATAGAGCTCTTTTACATAGTAAGTTGCTCCTATTGGAAGATCTGCAACAAATGTGATCTTTCCTTCTTCATCCGTAGATTTCAGTTCAATGATCTCATCGGCTTCAATCAGGACTTTACCAGTTGTCTCAGACTTAATGTCTTCCTTGGCAAATAATCCAAAGATAGCGCCTTCCAATGTACGGTCAGAATCTTTTTCTTTCTTAAGTACACTGACTTCTACTCTCTGGCGGTTGTTCTGCCAGTCTTTGTCATAGACTACAACTGGTGTATTCTGATCCACGTAAGTCAGCTCTACATGACGGATCTCACCATCCAGTACATGACCGTAAGCAGTTCCTGTTTCTTTCACATAGTATTTACCAAGTGGAAGATTTTCCAGTTTTGCAATACCGGTTTCATCTGTCTTGATCGTTGCGATCAGTTCATCCTTTTTATAGTAATCGTCACTGACGCCATCGGCAGCCTTAATGTCTTCCTCAGCATAGACTTCAAACGTAACATCTGTCAGTTTTCCGGTTACATAGTTGAAAATGTGTTCCACCACACCTTTGACCTTATCGGCCAGTGTAACAGAATCCAGGAATTCTCCCTTTTTGTTGATGATGAGTTCACCAACCGGTACCTCGTCCTTCATTTCCACTTTCTGAACCTCTCCGGTATCTTTGACTGTGAATGTCACATCATTGGCTACCAGATAACCATGCGGTGCAAACTCTTCATGTAGGGTATAAGTCTCACCCACTTTCAGATATTTGATCACATGCGGTGCATCTTTGGAAGATGTCCAGCTGTCTACTACATTTCCATCTTTATCCGTTACTTTCAGATAAGCTCCATCCAGTTCTACACCGGTTGTTGCATCTGATTTTGTGATCTCAACAGTTGTCGGCTGGTTCTTCTTTACGGATTTTAATGTTACTGTCTGTACATCCTGCCCCTGATAAGAAGCATCAAATCTCAGTACTTCATCCGAAGATACGAATCCATCTGGTGCTTTCAGTTCTTTTACATAATAGCTTCCAAGTGGAAGATCCAGTGTACATGCTGCCTGACCTTTTTCATCAGAAGTCATTTCCTGTAAAAGAGTATCTGCTTTAACGATCACTTTTCCATCTTTCGTCTGAATGTCTTTTGCATTGTAAATACCGAACACTGCTCCGGCTACTGTATTGCCTGTCTCAGCATCCTGTTTTTCGACCGTAATCGACACTTTCTGTCGTTCATCTGTGACAGAGATTTCTTTCTCGATCACTGCAGTATCCTGATCCGCATAAGCAAATTCGACATTTTCCGGCACAGTATTTAACACATAAGTGTCCGGTGCATTCTTCTCTTTAACATAGTACCTGCCAAGTGGAAGATTCTTTACGGTTGCATAACCATCTGCATCCGTTGTGACGGTTGCTACCAGTGCATCCTTTGCAAAATACAGAGTTCTCTGTCCATCTGCACCTACCTGATGATCGGCAGTATAAATATCCTCTGCCGCATAGACTTCAAATTCAGCACCTGCAAGTCCAGCCATTTCAAACTGGAATTCCTTATCAAATCCCTTTAACACTTCACCCTGTTTATAGATCTTTAACTGACCTTTGACCGGGGCATTGGTATATTCCACATCAATGACTGCATCTCCTGTGACAGGATCGGTCAGATAAGCAGTATCTGTATCAACTGCAACTGTCACATAGTTTTTGGATATTGTGTACCCATCGGGTGCCGTCACTTCCTCAATCCTGTAGTTACCAGGTTTCAGATTCTTTGGCAGTACCAGGTATCCTTCTTCATTTGTGAAATAAGATTTGTGTACCGTTGGCTTTGGATAGGATGTTGTCTGTTCCACATATTTCTGATTATCCAGGTCATATACCTTGAATTCAGTATTCGCCAGGAGTACAGATTTCTGTGTTTCTGCATCCTTTTTGATGATCTTTAATTTTGCTTTGAATTCCTTATCCAGAAGCACTCGCCATGTCTGTGGTGTATCCGGATGATTCTCTGTGATCTTCACTACAAAATCATCGACCGGTGCATAGTTGTGTTTGCTTGTGGTTTCTCTTACCACATAAGTTCCATATGGAAGCGGAATCGATCTTGCATATCCTTTTTCATCGGTAAACATTTCTGCCTGGCCATCTGCAGTCAGTACAACTGGTCTGGCTGAGTCAAAATCGTAACTTCCATCTGCTTTTACTTTCAGATCACTGACAAGCCATGCTGAAAAACCGACTCCCTTAAGTAGATCTGCATCGGTCTTTCCGTTGTTTGCTGCCTTGATGATCTGGAACGGCTGCTTGATGACAGTTTCTTTGCATACAGAAGTTCTTTCTACTGTCGGAACAGTAGCACCTTCATAAGTACAGTCCACATCATGTTCTGTCGGATCCAGTACGTATCCAACCGGAGCACTAAGCTCTTTCAGATAATACTTTCCAAGATAGAGATCCGATACAGAAGCCTCGCCATTCTTATCCGTTGTCAGAGATGTGATCAGGCTGTCTTTCTTATGGATTGTTCCGGTTCTTCCATCCGGATGAACAATATCTTCCCTTGCATAAAGACCATATACCGCACCTTCCAGTGTTGCATCACCCTGGGCTTCATTGCCTGTCTCAGCATCCTGTTTTGCAATGTTGAGCTTTGCATTTACACGTTTGTCTGTTACATTTTTAGTCGTTGTCTTTCCGATAGCAAGAGTCACATTATAAGACTTTGTATCGATCTGATACCCTGTTGGAACAGAGATTTCTTTCAGATAAACAACTTCCTGTGTCTTTTCCATTGTGAGCTGTGAAGCACCATTCTGATCAGTTGCAGGCATCTCTGCGATCAGCTTTGTACATGCAGCATCGGAATAGATCCCGTACACTGCACCAGCCAGTGCATTTCCTGTATCCTGATCTTTCTTTACAATGGATACTTTGCATTCTTTTGTCCAGGTTACTTTAAAATCCACATATTTCTCATTTCCGACACCTTCACCGAAAACAAGAGCCAGGTCCTGTGTTCCAGATCCTGTTGTGATCTTATAGGCTGAATATTCCTTATCAATACTTCCTTTCATCTTAGAAGAGAAAGTAGCACTGACATTTTCTGCCTGATTAAGTGGTGCTGTCAAATAGAACTTTGTACCACCGGAAATCTCCACATTAGCCCCTGCAGCACTGGTTTTACCGGTTGTCACATTTACAAGTTTTACACCTTTCGGCAGCTTGAAAGTGATTGTCTGCAGTTTATCCGCTTTGAATGTGGTCACACTTGTTCGCTGGCTGTTTCCTTCCACATAAGCCTTTACATTAGATTCGGAAAAGCTCATATCTACAGACGGAATGTCCGGCATATTTACACAATAATTGTAAAGCTCCATTGCCAGGTTCTTTCCTGTTGCATTAGTTCCGGATGCCCAGTCACTGGATCCATTTGCATAAGCTGCTGCAAGATGGGTAATGATGAATCTCTTTCCTGCTGGGAAATCCGGATGTTTCTCATCGAAGAAACCATTCTCATCACTTGCTTTTGTTCCGTAATAGCAGACCTTTGCAAGTGTCTTTCCATCGGCAAGTTTCTGGATCGTATAAGTTCCATTTCCCGGTCCTTTTTTCGATGGTTCAACACAGTATGCTGTCGCATTGATGCTTCCCCATTTCACATAATATGGACAAGTCAGATAAGAACCTAATCCATAATCTGCGTAATAGTACCAGGAACCGGCTGTGACTGTGACTGATTTTGTTCCTGTTTCACCGGAAGCAAGCATCATTGGCATATCAAAAGTAATACTTTCGCCTGCTTCAAGATCTGCAAGAGCAACTTCCTGGTCAACAGCTTCCTGCATAACCTCTGAGAGTGTGATCCCTGTTTCCGGATCAACGGTCTCCTGATCCTCCGTTGCTTCGATCTCTGCATCAAATTCTTTTTCTGTCAGTTCTGTTTTGCTCTCCGTTTCAGCAGCACCAGTTTCCTCTGTAGACGAGTCAGCCTCAGAATCCTCTGTTTCTGTCTTATCGGAAGAACCAGCATCCTGATCAGAAGAACTTTCTGACTGCGAATCTTTCTGCTGATCCGCTTCTTTTACCACGATCTTTCGATTGATCTGGTAGGTTGGGTGATCCGTTGTCTGTGGTTCTACATAATAGACTGCCTTATAGGAATTGGCATAATCGGTAGAAAAGTCATTCCCGTCCGTATCTTTTGCTTCCTGAAATGTAACTTTTACTTTGCTGTCATCCTGGATCGTAAGACCGGTATAATCACTCTTTACATCGAAATTGTCTCCAACCTTGATCTCATAATCCTTTGCAGTTACCACTTCATCTTCATCCAGCTGATCCTTGATCTCCTCATAATACGGAATCTTTTTTACAGATCCTGCATCCTCAGAAGCATAGGCAACAGCGGGAGAGAGTACCGTCGATAGAACCGTTACTGCTGTCAGTAAACCAGACATCACCCTGCGTGCGTTCTTTTTCACGTTCATTCTCTTAAATCCTTCCTTTCTGATTCTTTTGTGTATGGTTATCTGTTAGTTTCTGCATATTATCTTTTATACGAAGATGATCGCCTCCTTTCCTGAAATTTGCGCTATTTGGGACAGTCAGCACAAGCTGAGATAACAGCACAAATATATGGCGGTACCTGTTTGTCACAAATACCGCCACATGATTTCTACTGTCATCCTCTTTTTAGATTCAGACATTTTATTTTGATTTAAGATTTAAGCGTTTTCCTGTTTTCTTTCCCGGATCCGTTCCTATATCAGTTTCCATCTCTGATACGTTTTCTTCTGGCAGACACGCAGCTTTTCGCTCTATGCATGTTCAAACCAAATATCACTCCGGGCAGGCTATTCATTTTTCAAAGTACATGAAGGTGTTCTATGCAAACCCTTCATATAACGAAACGCTCAGAGCCTGTTTTACAGTGGTCTAATTCAATTTTTTTAAAATTCTTCGTTTTCAGCCTTTTTTTTCATCGTTTTTAATGCCCTGTTCAGGAGGTCATTTACACTCTGCTGTTTGATTCCCAGATAATCTGCGACATCCTGCTGGCGCATTTCTTCGAAATAAATCAGATTGAGTACCGTCTTTTGCCTCTCTGTCAATTCCTTGATCAGCGCATTCAGAATTTCTCTGTCGATAACATCGTCAACAAAATCTTTTGAAGATCCTCTCATAATCTCCGCATCATCTGTAACATCGCTGTTAGAAAATACACCATGATTGGTGCTGATTTTGCTCTGGCTGTATGCCATACGGTCTTCAGCCTCCATCAGCAGACGGATATACCAGTTTTCATTATCAAAGAACTCTTTATTGAATTCCTTGTTATCGCCAGTTACACTCACATATTCATAGTCATCACAACTATGAAGCGGAAATACGGTTGATTGATTTCCCGCTGTATAAAGCACATATCCGTGATCATAAACAGAGATCGTTGTATCTGCATTGATCATTTCTTTTACTACAACTTTGTGTTCTTTCAAGGATTTCACGCTTGGGATTCTTTTCTCCATATCAGCAACCTTCACGATTTTCTTCAGTTCTTTTAATGTCAACATAATGACCACCTTTCTGCCTTTCGGCTCCGGGTGGTTCTTTCCATCTTTTATGAAATTTCTGCACAGACATAAAGAACTGTAGCGCAAGAGGTCACGAACTCACCCGTTTTTTTTGAACGGGAGTCCGCGACTCCTTGATAACGCATAATCTGCTTACATAATTAGTATGTTAGATTACTGCTCATTTTGGGATTTGCACTGAATGCACTCTGATTTATTCTCTGTTTGCTGTTTGCGAAACATGGAATAATCGCCCATAGCATCGTAAGGACAACGCCTTACAAATTCCTGGTATTCGATTTCAGTCATCTTTGCTTCCTCCTTTGTGTCATATTATCAAAATCTCTATTTACAATTATTTTTGCAAAAAAGAATTCAACCTCTATATAACGAAACGCTGAGAGCCTGTTTTACAGTGGTGTACGACAAAAAAATTTAAAAATTTTTCGAAATACGTCAAAAAAGCCCGACAAAACAAATACTTCAACAATCTCCAAAACCAGAAAATACTTCTGATCTTGCAGTGTATCCGTAAATGTTTTGCCGGGCTCTTAGTGATTCCAGTCAGGTTCAGCTCCTTGACAAACTCTTGCTGTCTGGTGCGTTCTTGATGGTTCCGGCCAAATCCAACGCTTACTACAGACAGCTCATTCTATTCTGTTATGATCCCTGATTCATCATCTTTCGGGAATACGTCCGCATCCTGGACTTTAATTGTTCATCTCGGATGTGAATCGGACGAACCGACACCATATCATCCTTTACAAATATCTCCAATGTGCTGCGACATTTTTTGCACTCCACTTCTGAATCGCTTTGTGCGCTCTTTTCAATAAATGCTCCACATACAGAGCAGTGTACATGCCATTTAATAGCACCTGATCCCATATAGGCTTCCTCCTTTAAGCAATAAGATATTTCTCCATTTATTACTCAACGGACCAAAGGGAAATCAAATCCGCCTTATGAGCATCATGCCATCCATTCCGTAAGTGCCAAAGCTACACGAACAGCACGATTTCTATTCTGATCAGATCTGCTTTGTCGATCTGTGCATCCTTTTTTATCCTTTCACCAGCTACCACTCACTCTTTCCGGTATAAAAAATTCCGCTGTGATTAATTAACATGATATTTCAATAGTTTCAAATACATTACCAGTCAGATCACAGATGTCCTGGATCTGAATCTCGGTATCATCAATCCGTAAGTGGACTGATGGATCAAAAAATTCTACGGTTCCAGATAATGTATGGTACTGACCAATTAATGGATTCTTCCATGACTTTTGAAAATAAGTTGCCTGTATCTTCATTCCATATGCCAGGATCCTTAATTTCATATCCAGCTCATTTTTCTTTTCCTCAGATAAATCTCTTTTTGGTTCATAAATGATTTCCTGTTGCCGGATTGTTTCATCCAGTCCACGAAGTGCCGCAAATGGAGCAAACTGTTTTGCCCTGCGTCCTACATCCATGGGATGTCTCCTGGAAACCGGTCTTGGTAAATATAAATACGATTGATATGCACTTGCCAGCACTTTTTGCACCTCCTCTAAGCACGGTGACCACCTATTTGCTCGTTGCGTTCTCTATAAGTAGAACACTCTAGCAGGTTGGATCCCCGCATGATTGCATTCTTTCCATAACGCTGCTTTACATTCAATACTGCTTCCTGTAAATGCCGTTCCTTATCGGTCTGTTTGGGATCATCAAACAGGCTGTACTGCACATAACTTTCAGGAGCAACCCTGTTCGCACACACCTCGATTCTTCGGATTCCGGTATATCTGTCTGCAATCCTGAGATATAAATCTTCCACTGCATCTATGATCTTTTTGGAACTGTTACTTTCTCTTTCGAGTTTTACGGTTCCTTTGGATGCCTCATGCTCATACCTGTGGTCATAGGCAATCCATAAGGTGAGAGAGTTTGTTACCAGTCCTTTTTCAAACAGATCCAGGACCAGATTGTCTGTCATTTCCCTTACAATCACAAGTGCTTCGTCAAAAGAATAATTTCGCATCAGCACCTGGCCATTCGATAGGCTGTGTTCCTCAGAATGATAGTTCTTGATGTCACTCATCCGGCATGTTTCATAACCCCATGCATGATCGATCAACAGCTCTGCATCAATCCCAAACATCTTATACAGCCAGTCTTCGGATCTTAAAGAAGCCATTGCGATATCGCCCATCGTATGGATCCCGTAACCGGCCAGTTTTTTTTCAGTCCGGGATCCAATCCTCCAGAAGTCACTTAATGGTTTATGATCCCATAGCTGCTCTCTGTAAGAGAATTCATCCAGGATTCCAATATGGTCATCCACATGCTTTGCTACGATATCCATTGCGATCTTAGCAAGATACAGATTGGTTCCCACACCTGCAGTTGCAGTGATGCCAGTTTCCTCCATGACTGCCTGCATAAGCTTTATCGCCATTTCTTTTGCAGTGAGATGATAAAGCTGCAGATAGTTTGTCACATCAATAAAACACTCATCAACACTGTACACATGGATATCTTCTTTTGAGACATACCGTAGATAGATTCCATAGATCTTTGCGGAATAATCCATGTACAACTGCATCCTCGGCATGGCTGTAATGTACTTCACACAATCCGGTATCTCATGGATTCGGCACCGGTTCTTGATGCCAAGAGACTTCATAGCCGGAGTGATTGCCAGGCAGATTGTTGACTTTGATCTGGTCGGATCTGCAACCACCAGGTTTGTTTTAAATGGATTCAGCCCACGTTCTACGCATTCTACAGAAGCATAAAAGGACTTCAGATCAATACAGATAATAGAAGTCTGATCCTGACTCACATTGCCACCTCCCATACGTCTTTCCTCTTTTTGTAACATGTATCCCATTTTGACTATCAATGATTGTCTATCCTTCCTGTTTTCATTGAATTACAGGAAATTCATTTCACATATCCATTGACAAAAGAGGAAATATTGTGTATCTTATAGGAAAGATGTTTCCCTTATCTGTGATTCACATTATAGGAGAGATATTTCCCTTTGTCAAGATTAATTTTTAATTTTCAGGAGACACATTTCCCGTTTTGCCTTGAGGCGGCTAATGAAACTTATAAGACAAGGCTTAGAAAGAGGTATGTTTATGACATTCGGTGAAAAAGTAAGATCATTAAGAAAAGAAAAAAAGATGAGTCAGCAGGAACTGGCCAGTATGGTTGGTGTTTCATATAGGACCATTCGATCCTGGGAAGTAGAAGGACGTTTTCCAAAACAAAATGTTCTGTATCAGAAACTGGCAGATGCATTACAGTGTGACGTTTCTTATCTCATGAGTGAGGATGAAGCTTTTATCACAGAAGCATCCGAACAGTTTGGTAACCGTGGTGCCAAACAGGCTCAGCAGATCCTGGAACAGGCTGCAGCTATGTTTGCTGGTGGATCACTGACAGACGAAGATAAAATAGCTTTTATGGATGAGATTCAGAGCCTTTATCTGGATTCCAAAAGACGTGCAAAGAAATTTACACCGAAAAAATATCTGAAAAACCAAGAGGAAAAATAATAGAAGGCGGGATTATTGTACACCTAATCTGTTACCTTATAGTTACAAGGATATTTCTGCCCTTTTTATTTTTTACTTTTGAGGTGATTTATTTGAGAAACACTTACATATATACAGAAACAAAGAAATTAATCAAGAAATATGGCACCAGGGATCCCTTTGAGATCATGGATCAGATGAACATTGTTGTCGGGGAAACTTCCAGATATAAGACACTGAAAGGATATTGTTTTATGAGCTGCAAGACGATCTATGTCATGATCAGCAGTTTCCTTTCAGAAGAAGAAAAGATGATCGTTGCCGCCCATGAATTAGGGCATATCATCCTGCATCGTTCCCAGCTGAAAATGGCTCCGATGCAAGATGATACACTCTACAATATGACGGATAATACAGAATACCAGGCCAATCTGTTTGCTGCCGATCTTCTGATTGATGATGAGGAGATCGAAGATATGGTTCAGAACGAAGACCTGGATTACTTCGGACTCTGCAGTTCTCTGAATGCAACTCCGGAACTCATGAGCTTTAAACTATACAGCCTGACAAAACGAGGCCAGGCTTATCATATGCCGATGGAGATTCAGAGTAATTTCCTGGCAAAATAATAAAGGATAAGCGCATTCTACAATAAGAAAACTATAGATTTATCTCACTGAAAGGAGGAACATTTATGTCAAGACATCATATTGAAAAAGTAACTTGTCCTTCCTGCCATCATGAGGGGGATTTTGAGCTCTGGGACAGTATTAATACTGCACTGGATCCTGAAATGAAAGAGAAGGTACTTAATAAATCTATTTTCCTTTATACTTGCCCGAGCTGTGGAGAGACCTTTCGTTTAAACTATCCTACACTCTATCACCAGATGGAAGATCTTATCATGATTTATCTGGTTTCTGAATCAGAAGTAGAAAAGACATATGAAATGTTTTATGGTGAAAATGCTTTGTTTGATTTTCGTACTGAAAAATATTTATCCCGAATCGTAACGTCACCAAATCAGCTCGTTGAAAAGATACAGATTTTTGATGCAGGTAAAGATGACAGGATAATGGAACTTGTTAAATTACTTGCGACAGATTCTCTTCTCGAAAATAATCCTGATGAAGAATTTGATGAACTGCGCTTTGCTGTCGACGATGACGGAACAAATATTCTTGTAATCATTAATAAGGGTGAGACCACTGGTGCAGTTGACATTGACGATATGTATGAATTTGCTTCTTCACACTGCACTGATTTCAAAGATCTCCGAGATGATGAGGATATTGTTATCAATCGGGAGTGGATTCTTAACAAACTTGCTGAAGCAGAAAACGAATAGTATATTTGGTGGCTACACCCCCAAGCCCCTGTAGAATAAATAACGCCAGTACTGGATATCAAAAATCCCGCACCGGCGTTATTTATTAAAATATTTTGTTTTTTAATCTTCAACACTCTCTACTGAAACTTCTTTTTTCTTCCTACTTTTACCAGAAATCATCTTGTGTCCTGTATAAATAGCCATAATCATGCAAAGCAAAGTACTTGCTGCAAAGTACTTATGGCCTTCTTTTGATCCCTTATAACCTGTATAAAAAGTTCCAAGCATTGTAATCAGTGCACTGATAGACCAATATTTATGTGCTTTCATTCAGATACCTCCTGCCGTTTTTCTTAATCATATACCTTTTAAAATATATATACAAACTGGTATTTTGAATCAATCGACAAGCAGCTCGGAGCTTCCACTATAAATTCATACCTTCAGCAAATAGGATATGGCAATGAAAATATATCCGGAGATTTCTCTTCCTACTGGATGCAGTCATCCTTAAAGATTTCACCAGTAGAACAAGTTGAACTTTTGAAAAATTTATATCGAAACAACTTCAACTTTACTCCTGCTAATATTCATGCCGTCAAAAATTCCATCCATCTTACCGCCTCTGAAAATGGAGAATTTATGGAAAAACCGGAACCGGACGAGTGAACGGGCAGGATATAAATGGCTGGTTTATAGGTTTTATAGAAAGCCAAAATAATACATACTTTTTCTCCACAAATATTCAAAGCGAACAACGTGCAACTGGTAGTAAAGCATCAGATGGTGCTTTATCTACTCGTATTGATTCGTCACATAAATATAAGCATCTTCCAACGTTGCAGGAATTGACATACACTCCAATTCTGGCTGTATTTCAGAAATCACTCTTAACTGCAATCCCCCCTCAACATACTGTTTTGATGTAATACGATACTTCTGTTCCACTTCTCTTGCTTTTCTCTCATCAGGTACTTTGCAAATCCAGATTTTCCCCTGTGCTTCTTCTGTCAAATTCTTCATAGAACCCGCATATAAGAAACTACCTTTGTGCATAATTGCAAGTTGGTTACAGGTAGCAGCCAAATCTTCCACCACATGAGTTGAAAACAAAACCGTTCTGTTTTCAGAAAAATCTACTAACAAATTGCGGATGCGAATACGTTCCTCTGGATCTAAACCGGTAGTCGGCTCATCCACAATCAAAAATTCCGGTTCATTTAAAAGCGCCTGCACTAATCCTACCCGTCGTTTCATCCCGCCTGACAACTGTTTCATTTTCTTTTTCCGGTGTTCTGCAAGACTGGTCTTTTTCAAATAATATTCTATTCGTTTCTTGCACTCCGCTTTTGGAACACCTGCCAAATCCCCCATATACTCTAAACACTCCTGAACTGTCAAATTCGGGTAAAGATCAATTTCCTGTGGCAGATACCCTATTTTTCTCTGGATTTTTTCATAGTTTCCTTCACTATATAAAATCCTGTCCAATGTGACCGTTCCACTTGTAGGTTTAAGTACAGTAGTTAAAACCCTCATCAAAGTTGTCTTTCCTGCTCCATTTTCTCCCAATAATCCAAAAATTCCATTCGGTATATTTAAATTCGCATGATTGATTGCTGTCACACCATTTTTAAATCTTACTGTTAAATCCTCAATATGAATACTCATAAACTTACCCTCTCTTTCTAACTATTTTCGGCAATACTACCAATAAAATCAATCCAATACCAATACACAAAGCTTTCCCTTGCAGCCATGTAACATCAGCAGTATTTTCTATATCTCTGAAAGCATAGGAAAACAGATTCCATGCCCCAAAAAGTTTATCTCCTCCCGTGGAATTTGTTGCTACCCATATCAGAAGACAGCTTCCAATCCCCATCCACATATTGCGAAAAAGCATAGACAATGTATTGACCAATATTCCCCAAAAGAAAATGGTTACTACAATCGCTAAAAAATAGGCAATAAACTGAAGTATTTCACTTTCTGTTGCCGGATGTGTGACCGGTTTTTGAAACACAAAAAACAATCCGTAACCTAAAACAGCAAGCAGTAATAAAAAAACTTCCTGTATCATTATTCGCTGCATGATGGAGCAAATTCTCTTTCTTATTGGATACAGCCTATGGATTTCTGATCTCTTGCTTGTAATTTCCTGCACATAAGTGTCCGCACAAAAAACAGCAGTCAATATAGCAAAAGGTGCCTCAATGGAAAGTCCTATTTCATTTGTGAATACAACCCCACGTATCAAGCTTAAAATCACAACAAAAGATACTGCATAAGCAATCTTATAAAACGGCAGAACAATCTTCATTTCCTTCTTCATTTACATCCGCCTCCTCTTCCAAATCTGTATTGAAATCAGAATAATCACTACAGATGCTAAAATAAGTAGACTCTGATTTAAAAATGCCATTGGTGGCGGTGTCGTATCGAAAAGCTGATCAGGGAATCGAACCATAATCGCAAAAGGTCTTCCCCAATATCCATAAACTCCTTCCGCATTTCTTCCGCCCATATTGGAATATACCATGTAAAGAATCAGAAGCGGCACTCCCGGAAGTGGATTTTTAAATAGGAGTGAAATCAATGTATATACACTTACAATCATCAGCATATTGGGAAGTATATAAAGTACAGTAGAAACTATAAAATCCCAGAACCGCACTTCAAACCCACTGTCTTTTGTATAAATAACACACAATGCCCAAAATAATAGATTTATAATAGTCAGAGCAATCAAACAAATTGCAAATCCTGCGCTTACTTTTCCCAATACATACTTTCCGGCAGTGATCGGTTTCGTGTGAAGCAATTCATAAGTATGCTTTTTCGTATCCTGTAAAAACAGAACCGCTAACATAATTGTTGCAAAAAAACACATAAACAACCCTGCAAAATCAGCAAATTTTCTTGAGTAATAAAAAGAAAACGTCTTATTTTTCATTTTTTCGTTCAGATATGCGTTGATTTCTTCTGATGTTCCTTTGTAATAGGCACTATCTTCGTACATATATCTTGCACTATACCAATCATATTTTTCCTCCAGATATACGAATGCTTCTTCTAACTCCATATCAACAAGTTCGCTCATTACGGATTGTGCCTCTAAATCAGACATTTCTAATTCATCAATTAGTGCTTGTTTTATCTGTCCACTCCATATTTCTCGATGTTTTTCAGGATTCGCAGGAATATATCCTTCATAAACATCTCCTAAGCGAACTGTATCAGGATAATCATTGACAATTTTCTCTCCTTGCCCTAAATAGTGTGTCATTAAATATGGACTTGTCGTATTAAACACACCATAAATCACAAGCAGAATACCTACCCAAAATAACGGTCGCTTTAGATAATTCTTAATCTCTCTTTTAAAAATAGCAATCATACGTTTGTCTCCTTTCCTTGTTATAGACATCATAAAATATAAATCACAACAAAAAGACAACAGTATAAAAAAATCGGACTGCTTATGCAATCCGATGAAATACTGCTGTTATTACAGCTCCACTCTGTTTTTCGTTTTCTATAAGTAACTGTCCGCCATGCTTTTCACAATACAATCTGCTGATATACATACCCATTCCTGAATGTTTCAAACTATCTTTCACATTTTGCTGATAAAAAAGCTCTGTTGCCTTTTGTTTGTCTACTGTAAATCCCACTCCATCATCCTTTACTCTGATTTGTAATTCAGAATAAGTAAGGAGAACTTCCATTTCCACTTTTGTTTTGGCATAACGAAAGGCATTTGACAAAAGATTTTCTATAACCTCTAAAATCACTTCCTTATCTCCCGAAAATTTTTCTGCTGTTTCCGAACATTCTAAATCGTATTGCTTTCCAAATTTTTTCTCAAACACATTCATCTCTGCACGTATGTCTGTTTCTAACTGCTTACTTGTAATTTTTTCTGCCACCAACTCCCTTGCATCTAAACTGCTCATCTTTCGCATTGTTTCCACAAATATATCCATACGTTCAATCTGTTTTTTGCTTTCATTTACCATATCTAGGGCTTGCTCCATATTTATCTCTTTCTTAGGGAGATATTCTGAAAGCATTTCCTGATACCCCTCCAGCACAGATAGTGGAGAACGTATATCATGTGCAATCGCTGTTCGCAAAGCCTTTTCTTCCTCAATCATTTTCCATAATTGATGGTTATTTTCTGCAAGCTGCTCCTTCATCCGTTCAAATTCTCTGCACAATCTTCCCATTTCATCTTTATTTTCATAGGTAATATGAAAATCCAAATTATTTCGACCAACTTGTTGTGATGCCAGTTCTAATTCTTCAATGGGATTTTTCAATTTATGCTTATAAAAAAGAAACACTGCTATGATATTGCCTACCACAGACACGATAAGTACTGTAAACGTCTGAAGGAAATCGCATATCTCTGATACATGATAATCAAATTTTTTCATTTCATAAGAATTCGGTCTCGGAACATCTGTCAAATACTTTCTACCTTCACCTTCTGCCATTTCAAAATACTTTTCTTGATCTACATATTTCCACCAAATGTCATCTTGTATAGTGGCTGCCATTCGCATAATCAATGCTGAAAGATAAAAACTAACTATCAAACTAACAATCATATACAAAACTATAGTTTTTCTCAACGAAAGATTTCTTATTTTGTCCATTTATATCCCATCCCCCATATCGTTTCAATATATTCATGCTCCGTATATTGATTGATTTTTTTACGAATTCTACGAATTAACTCTGTCACCACTCGGCTATCTCCTTCTGCATCGTATCCACTAATCTTTTCATAAATACGTTCCTTATCAAACACCATTTCAGGGTTCATGGATAAAAGTTCTATAATCTCATATTCTAATTTAGTAAGCCCTAAAGCATTTCCTTTAATAT
Source organism: Ruminococcus sp. 1001136sp1 (assembly GCF_039841815.1). Lineage (NCBI taxonomy): Bacteria > Bacillati > Bacillota > Clostridia > Eubacteriales > Oscillospiraceae > Ruminococcus > Ruminococcus sp. 1001136sp1. The sequence goes on from NZ_JBDPGY010000019.1 coordinate 70,147, forward strand.
GTACGCATTTACTGGCATAGTCAATTACTAATTCCCCATAAAACCGTTGTTCTGTTTTTCTATGTAAACGTTCCTCACGTTTCAAATGGGCAATAATTCTGGCATCTAATTCTTTCAAACTGAATGGTTTTAAAACATAATCATCGCCACCAGACAACAATCCCATTACTCGATCCTGTTCTTCTACTTTTGCAGTCAAAAAAATAATCGGACAGGAAACCATATCTCTGATTCTTCTGCACACTTCAATTCCGTCCATTCCCGGCATATTTACATCCAATAAAATAATATCGGGATTTACACTTATCTTTTCCATTGCTTCTATGCCATTTTCTGCAATAATCACTGTATAATTCTTCAATGTAAAGTATTGATTCAACATTTTTAGCAATTCTCTATCATCATCAACCATTAAAATTTTATAGTTCATAAATTCCACCTCTGGCTATAATGCTATCTTTTCTTTATAGTATATCTTATAAAAAACAACAAATAAACAACAATTCCTAAAAGGCAACAGCCTTTCTAAACTGCCGCCTTTTCTCCTTCATTTTATTTCCATTATTGATAAACCATCTCTGTATCCACAATCTCCCTTGCACACGATTACATATTGTTCATTCTCGCTACCCATTCCATCTGATTTTCTGCCTTTAACTGTTCCGTGATCCCCTGTGCCTGTTTCATCTGCTCTACAATTCTTTCAAACCTTAAATACTTATAGTCGTCTGTATCCAAACAAACAAGCCGAAGTCGCACAACAACTTGAAAATCTTATCAACGGAACAACAGTCCCAGATACTATTATAAAAAAGGAAAAAGAGCTCCTTCGAGCTCTTTTGATTCAGTTCTGTAAACTTGAAGTTGTCAGTTTAGAAAACCGGAAGTCAATCAAATAAAGCTTCCCATTTTTCTGATTGCATTGCATTAAAACACATCGCAATTTGTTCTTTATTATTCTTTTCTTCTGCAAGTTCTGGAAGCTCATCAATTCCAAAATAATCAAAACCTGTTGTTTCAATATTCGTTTTAAATTGACCGCCCGTCACTTCACATTGCATAAAAATCTTACATACTTTATACGCATATATTGGAAGATTATGTTTCTCCCTATCTTGAACAGCAATCACACGTTTTACAGTAACATCAAGTCCTGATTCCTCTTTGACCTCCTTTATTGTATTCTCCTCTACGGAAATATCGACATCACACCAACCTCCCGGTAATGACCAAGTACCATTTGCTTCATGAACCAATAATATTTTCCCGTCTTTAAAAATCGCAGCCCTTGTATCTATTTTAGGAGTCTGATATCCTACATCACTGCAAAATAAATTTTGAACTTTTTCTGTAGATATTTCAGTTTTATAGCTTATCATTTCAGCAGAAATTTCTCGGATTCTTTCATATCGTTCTATATCAAATTTGTCCTTTCCATAAAACAAACCACCCTGAGCAATAGCTTGTAATTCTACTGCCCATTTTAGCCATTGTTCGTTTTTATTCATAGATTATCGCTCCTTTAAATTCCGAGTTGTTAAACTCTTTCTAACCTCCATCTTCTTGCCCTTCGGACAAGAAGCATCCCTCGCTCTAAGAGCTCGGTCAATTCCGATTTGCACTTCAAATCGTTTTCTTTATTCTATCATAGCATCCATTATTCCGCCATCAGTCTTTCGAACCAGGTATCCATGACAATGATAAACTGGCCTGCTCCTGGCAATTCTTGTAGCATTTCGTCAAGAGTTTTCTGTTTCACATATTTCTGCACATACACCCAACAGGCAATGCTACTGGCTTCTGATACAATGTCAGCTATGGTTTTGCGCATAAGCTCTTCAAATTCAGTAATTTCTTCTTTTGGGACAACATCATACAGTGTTGGTGCCTGATGACTTAATTTTACGCCATTTTCATTTGCATCTTTAAGCAGATTCTTAACTTTTTCTCTTGAATCCTCCGGTACTTTTATGTACTCCCACATAAATGCTACCACATCGGACGGTGTGTCTTTTTTAAGTGGTGGTAACTGAATATAATCATTGTTTTCGCTCATTTTCATATCCTCCTCACGATATAATAAAATCAATAATGCGTTCTCTTGTCATGTCCAGTACAGTATCTACGAACACTCCTGCAAAAAGGATCAGATACAGAATTACACTCAGCGAAAACAGAAATGCAACCTGTACCCAGTCATGGTAACAGTATGCAGTCGCTATAATCAACAAAGTGAATATAAACCCAAGGATCCCTCTGACAACCGCATAAGTCTGTACTGTCATCTTTACTGCCAGTCCGATCACAAAAAGGATCAGCCATACCGGCAGTAATAATATTTTCCCAGCAAGTTTTAAAATAAACATGTGCACCTCCTATCTTACCAGTCCTGGCATATCATGGTTCACCTCTGCCTGATAATACCCGTTCATCGTAGACGGTGCATTAAACAGGGATGCTAATAAATATTTCTTGATGTTCTTCACTTTGGTGGTGTTACCATGCATACAGTGTAAGACATACTCGATATGTGAATAGGTCAGCATCAGAAATTTTTTCTTCACCAGTGATGCCGGATACCAGTTGCTGGCAATCAATATCTTGTCATTTTTACACATCACAGTTTCTACGATCAGGTTCACGATTTCATCTACCTGTCGCATATCGTCATGATGGGTTACTTCCAGTGATTCATAATCAATGGTCTCTTTGACAAGGTTTTCATAAGCCTGATAATCCTCAGAGCGGTTATCGCTATCAAATCTTTTCTCATCCACAGATATGATAGGATTAGATTTATTATCATTCATTTCAGTATCACTAAGATTAGTATTATTAGGGTTTGAAATGTAAACTTCTTGAAGTTTGTTTTCGGGACTTCTAGAAGTTTGATTTTGGGACTTCATGAAGTTTAAATTGTAAACTTCTGCAGGCTCTTCATTTTCCACAGAAGTTTGTTTTTTAAACTTCTCTAATTCCTCTCCAAATTTTTTCTCATCTGTTTTCTCAGGCATAAAGGTTTTTACGTAGATAACATTCACCTTTCCAAATCCCTGCCTGCGTTTCTCAATCAGACCAATTCCTGTTTCGTCATCCAGCTCTCTCATGGATTTGATGGCTTTATTTCTGCCACAGTTCAGTAATTCCATGATATCTTCGATGGAAAAGTAGATATATGCTCTGTTTTTGTCGTCAAACCACTGATTTTTGATGGAAAGAGACATTCGATCCAACATCAGTCCATATAAAATTTTAGCATCGCTTGATAAATCTTTAAAATAGCTGTCTGTAAATAATGCTTTTGGTATGCGGTAGAAGCTGAACTGATCAGCTTCGGTACCGTAAAAATAATTAAATGTCATTTTTTTCTCCATAATTTCCTCCTTTCATTTTCTGCTAAGAAGTCCTCTTTTTAAACTTCTTTGACATTGTTTTCTTAGCTTTTTCTCTCCTTAACAGGACTGTTCCTGCATCCACTTTTCTAATAATGATTCAATCACCTGCTCCATATCTTTGGCTGTATAATCATCCGGAAAATACTTTGTCAGTTTCTTTTCTGAGAAAGTAAGAGACCGGGATACTTTCTTTGCCATCACACAGTTATTGAAAATCGATAACATCTGAATCTGATTGATTGGTCCATCATTCAGCTGATTTCTGAGTGCTGCAATCTGTTTTGGTTTGATGAATCCGGTGTCGCTGATATATTCGTAGATCCATCCCTGTACTTCCTTATCGATGTAGGAGATATTGACAGCAACCGTAAACTGAAGCTTCTTGTTATCTACCAGATCAAGAAGTTCCGGAATAAGTTCTGTTAATCGTACAAATCTTTGAACCTGAGCTCTACTTTCCCCAACTTGCTTGCTCAAGACTTCATCAGATCTCAACTTCGTCTCATTTTGAGACAAAGTTAAATCTGTTCTAACTCCCTGTCTTTTCATTGCCTCTAGTTTCATCTTATAAGCAAATGCTTTCTCACTCGGCAACAATTCCTCTCGCTGAATGTTAGCATCCACCATAGCCACAATGGCATCATCATCCGATAATTCTCTTACGATTGCCGGAATAGTTGTAAGTCCTGCAAGCTGTGCTGCATGCATTCTTCTGTGACCGGATACCATTTCATATTCTTCATTATCATCCATTCGAAGCAGTACCGGTGTCAGTACTCCATTGATCCTTACACTTTCAACCAGATCCTGCATCTTTTCATCATCCAGCACCTTGAACGGATGATTTTTAAACGGATGGATCTTACTAATCTCTATCTCCATTGCAGATTCTTCATTTACCACACCAAGCAGTTCATCAATGCTTGCCAGTTTAATCTTTTCGCCACTTCTATTTTTCATTTTTCAAAACCTCCTGTGTTAAGTTCTTATATGCTTCGGCAACTTTTCCTTTCGGGCAGTGCATGTAGATGCTTTTTCCCTCTGCACTGGTCTCAGCTGCTTTTACAGACATCGGAATCACATTTTCAAATACTTCTATCTGGCTTCCGTATGTTGTATGTACTCTCGATGCAATGTCCCTTGCGTAATTGGTTCTGAAATCAACCATAGTCAACAGAATGCCCTCAATCGCCAGTTTCCGGTTCAGCCTTTTCTTTACTGTAAGAATGGTCTTGATCAGCTGCTGAAGTCCTTTCACCGGCAGATATGCGGCCTGTACAGGTATCAGCACGGAATCGGAAGAGACCAGTGCATTGATTGTCATCATACCAAGACTTGGCATACAGTCGATCAGGATATAATCGTATCGGCCTCTTATCGCATCGATATATTCCTTCATGATCATTTCTCTGCTCATAACATTTCCCATCGTTACTTCCAGGGCAGAAAGCTCAATATTTGCCGGAAGTAGATCTACATTTTCCTGGTGATGTAAGATACCATCTTCCAGAGAGATTTCTTCTTCGTTAATGACATCCATCATAATCGTTGCCAGTGTGATGCGAAGATCATCCGGTTCCTCATATCCAAGACTTGCGGTTAAACTTCCCTGTGGATCCGCGTCGATCAGCAACACTTTCTTACCTTCTCTTGCCAGTCCAATGCCTACATTTACGGTTGTGGTGGTCTTTCCGACGCCACCTTTCTGGTTTACTACGGATATAACTTTACACATGATTTCTTCCTCCTTTAACTATCCCATGATTCTTTTTTCCATAATTTCAACAGTGCCAGTATTTCCCGTTTCATCATTGCCGGTGTATAAGAATTTGGAAAATACTTGTGCAACTGCTCGTTTGTGAATGCCACTCTTGTGATCTCACCCTTTTTCACTTCACACATGATCTCTTCCATCTTTTCCAGTGACAACTGTTTTTCTTTACTCAGTTGCCGGATCCTCTGGGCCTGTGAGAGTGATGGGATTGCCTGTGCATACTCCATTGCTACAAGCAGTTCTCTTTGTTCTTTTTCACTTAATGCAGCTATCTCTACAGCCGGACAAAAAGAAATGATCTCATCATCCAGTTTCTGCAACATTTCCGGTATCAGTTTTGTCAGTGAGATATAACGCTGCACTTGTTTTGGGCTATCACCACAATCTTCACTGATGATTTCTATTGCCCGCTTTCTTGGTGTTTTGTGGTCAACTTGGCTCTTTTTTCGACCACTTTTTCTTTTTAATACGTCATTCTTCAGTTTGTAAGCAAAAGCTTTTTCACTGTAGCTGATCCGTTCTCTGTGAAGATTGGAATCTACCATGCTCAAGATGGAATCATCTTCACTTAATACCCGGATGATTACCGGTACTTTACGGTATCCCAGTTTCTCCGCAGCATGTTTTCTTCTGTGGCCGGATATGATCTCATAGTATCCATCCGGTACCGGTCTGACGATCAGCGGATTTAATATTCCATACTTTTCAATGCTTTCCTGCAGAAGAAACATTTCCTTATCATCCTTCACCTGAAACGGATGCTCTTTGAACGGTCGAAGACGCTCAATCTCAATTTCTATGATTCTTTCTTCGTTTTCTTCTGATTGTCTGTTTGGTTCAGTCATCTTGACTCCTTTCCTCCAGGATTCAGGAAATAAAAAATGCCTGCCTGGAACTTTTATAGATAGTAAAGTTCCAAACAGACATTGCTGTTT
>NZ_JBDPGY010000001.1:0-44993 GCF_039841815.1 Ruminococcus sp. 1001136sp1
TGTGAATTGTCAAGGTGCTCCGGCTACTGAAAAGTAGTCGGGGATTTTTCTATCATACCTAAAAATTAAGCGCTTACGGTTCTTAAAGCATTTCAAATTATTCGAACTCGCAAAGTTCTATTCGCTTTGTAGTGCTTTCTCGTTGTTTTAGTTTTTGAACAGTTCATTTTCGAACTGTTTTGTATGTATTCGCTATGTTTTTATCCGATTGTATTGTCATTTTATTGTCAGCAAAGTGTTCACCCCTCCCCCCAACTCTATCTATTGTTTTTCAAAACCTTAGTCTTCCCAATAATTTAAGTAAACCACCGGGATATAACCTAATATTCTAACTTCTTTTTTCCATGCATCTAACCGATTTTTTAACATAATCATTTTTAAAGAAGAAAGATCTGGCTTTCCATCTATCTCCGGCAAATGTGTGCATCGTTTCAAAACAATCCAAACAGCAACTTTCTCTACCCGTGGCATATCAGGAAGCGATTGATGTTTATACATTCTTGTAGAACTAATAGACTGTTCAACAACATAACTTAATTTAGCAGAAGAATTTCCAATCTTAACTGCATACATTGTTCCATCTTTGTATAAATCCATTAATTCTACCTTTCCCGCTCCAGTCTCATCACTATCTCGATCATGATTTTCAAAACCAAACTGTTCTGATAATATATTATTAAAAACACGTTCTGCATAATATTTATCTTTAATTTTTTTCTTTATCTGTTCTCCTGTTAGACCAGCATAATCTATACAATCTTTTTCTTCTTGATATTTTCTTTCCACATATTCTGATAATTTTTTATTAGAAAAATCAAATCGAGAATCATAAATAACATCTAATTCTGCTATCGAATCCTGCAAATACTGGACATAATCATCATTAAATGAATACCATTCACCTTTTAGAAGCAAGCATCTTTTCTCATCATCAGTAAAATCAACCAATTTCTTCATGATATCTGTACATACTGGTTCACCATTTTTCTTACTAACAACCTTTATATTTAAAAAATTTTTTCTTATATTGAAGTTATTTTCTTCCATAAACTGCAAGATATTTTCTTTTGTCAGTTCCTGTATGTCTTGGTGCTTGTGTTCATGCTTTAATGTAAAAGAAGCATCATTATTATTAAAAATTTCCGTAGCACCAATAATATCTAGTTCAGATATATTTATACATTCTATATTCTCTTCAATCTTTTCAAGTAATCTTTCATCTAACTCATGAATAGTATCTTCATCTTTTATCTTGCTAAATACGGGAATTTTTTGACACTCCTCTTTTTTTCTCACTCTTTCAACATATTCTATAAATTTCAAAATACAAGCAATATTATTTTCCGGTAATTGAGTCTTTATAGAATGTCCAATTTCCACCATTTCTCCATGTAGGGTAAAATTTTCTTCTAGTTTCACTTTCGCCTTTATTTTTGCATAGGACTCACCACTATCAAAAGATATATCGTTATAATTAAGATATACATTTATCATCTTATTCCTCTGTGCATTTGGTGCAGTTAATGTCGTTGTTTTTATTTGTTTAAAAACAACTCTCCTTGCAAAATCAAATGCAAAATCAATGTCACAATATTTATCAACTGCAAAATATGAAAAACCATATGTCACCGCATATGTAATTCCCCTATTTTCAATAACTAAAATAGCTCTAGGTGCTCCTACTGTTCCTTCAAACTCACATTCGTATTCGTCTAATATCCATCGCCATTCCGGTATCCTTTTTTCATCCGGAAAATATACATATGTACCTACAGTAAATGTATTTTTCTCGTCATCCGACAAATTATAATTCTGTTCTCCAATAAATTCAAATTTTTCTCTAAGTTGATCAAGAAAACCAATTCTCTTATTTTCATCAATTTTATATAAATTTACTTGTCCCATATACACCCTCATACATTTTCGTACATTATCATTTGCATACATTATACTATTTTATTCTTTAAAATAACAATATGCTTCACGGTTATTTTCAAAATACTATGTTAATATATTCCAGCTAAAACAAATAGCCCAAAGCTTACACTCTGAGCTATTTGTTCATAACTATTATACTACTATGAAAGCAACTGTTTATATGCACTCTAGCATTTTAATTATTTATTGCTTCCCAAAGTTCTAAAGCTTTATGAAGAATAGGCATAAGTTCTTCCTTTCGTTCGCTTAACAACTCATTTTCACGTTTTCTTTGTTCATCTGTCATATTTTCTGTTACATTCACTTGTTTTCCTTCCTGATCAATTTCAATCCGTCCCGGGTATAATGCTAATGTAATTTTTTTGTTCTCATCAATCATCAATGTAATATCTTGCTCTCCTTTTCGAGCAACTAAAACAAAATTCTTATTATCTAATTCGTATTTCCCAATAGCCTTTGGTTCCACCAAATAATCCACGCCATCTTCTGTCAAAGCATAATAGCCTTGATATTTTTCGATAAAATCTTCCGTCAACTCTTTTTCAAATCCAGCGTCTAGTACCTTATCATACATTTTATTATGTTGCACCGTACATACAGCCAGATATATTATTACGCAAATAACAATACTTAAAATAGATATTCCCACTCCCCAAAATACCTTTTTATATTTCTTATAACTATCGATTTTTTTCACCATTTGTATGTCCTCCTTTAACAACTTATCCAGCGAAATATTAAATTCATCACTGATTTGAATAATTGTTTGCAAATCTGGATAACTTTTCTCATGTTCCCAATTTGAAACTGTCTGCCTTGTTACATGAAATATTTTTGCAAAATCCTCCTGTGTCATTTTTCTTTCTTTTCTGATTTCGATAATCTTTTCACCAATGTTCATTTGCTTACCTCCTTTAGCCATATTATTACTCGCCTTTATGTCTGATGGCTAGCAATGTGGCTTTACCTATCCCAAAATATTACGCAAATTTCCTTTGCCATGCTGTTATTCAGGCTTTATATTACATAAAACATGCTATTTTTATCTTTTATTTCTAAAATATTATACATTATAGTTTCTTAACTTTCATTCTTGATTTTATTTTTATAACCATATATTTCAAAAATAGACTAATCCAGAATCCGTCCTGAACTAGTCCATTTTCACAACCATTTTTTATCTGTTCTCTCTATCTATACGTCTCTTCTTGATTTTTTGTCTTGCATTTTCCTGTTCCAAATGTTTTGCCACTTCTATCGCTTCCTTTACCTTATCTTCTCCTAAAACAGCTACAACCCGATCCATATCATATACCACATTTAATAACGCTACATTATCTTTCTTTATAACAGATATTTCCTCTCGCAACCGATCTACACGATTTTCAAGATCGCTGTTTCTATCTGATAGCTTTTGATTTTTGTTTTTCAAATCCAAATACTTGCTATATAATACCTGTATCATATTCGCAACTTTTTTCACCAAAGGAAATATTCTCTTCCGATAAGATTTTGCTGACTCTAAAGTTCCAGCTTCTGGCAGCCATTCTTCCGGGTAATATCCATACTCACGTGCATGTGAGTCAACACGTCCAGCTTTTAAATTTAGTGCAGAAAATCGTTTTTCTAATACTTCTGTCTTTTTAATTACTGCATCTCTCTCTTTTTCTACCTGTTCTTTTTCCTTTTGGATCTCATCCACACATTCACTGATATCATGCAAATCATGTTCCAATAAATTCTTATGTTCCGTTAATTCTTCTACTTCCTGTTCTCGAACCTTTTTCTTGTAATCCAATACAGAAAGATGTGGTTCATGAGTTCCCTTCTGATCCCATTCTATTTCATTTTCTCTCATGACCATGGCTAATTTTTGCTTTTCTGACTGTACCCATTGATTTAACTCTGTCTCACTTCTGGAACCACCTTTAAATCCTAATGACGATAAGGCTTGTTTTAAAGATACTCTTGTATCAAGTCCTCGCTTACTTCCTGTAACATAGGGAATAAAATCAATATGTAGATGTGGCGTTGCTTCGTCTAAATGCAGATGAGCAGCAAATACTCGCAACGTAGGATTCCGTTCCTGAAATCCTTTCATGTATTCATCTAATATCTTTGCAGCAAGTTGTCCTTCCATCGTTTCTGATCCCATATTGTCTTTATCACCGATCTGAAGGATAACCTCATGAAATAATTTTTCTTGTTTTCCAGAACGTATCTTTTCATAGTAATCATCTATCTTACGATCTTTTCTAGTCTGTTTATCGTTGTATCGCTTCAAGGCTTCGTCAAATAATTCATGATATACGTCTTTGATATTTTCATTGCAATATTCAACATTCCAATGGGTTCTGTTCGGATCCGTATTCTTTGCATGAAATTTTCTACTATTATGGTTCAGGGAGCCTTTTCCTGTCATAAAACTAATTGTCCTCTTCAATAAATCTCCTTTCATTCATTTTAAAACGCCAGATATGACGATTATGTTTTGTTACTTTTGTCAAAAGTAACGCAAAAGCACTTTCGACAGCCTAACGTCCATCAAAAGTACCCTTGCGCCCTGCCGGGAGCTTTCAAATCAGCCAGTACCGTATCGGCTACACTCTACGACAATTTTCCTTGTTTGATATTCACAGGTGCGTGCCACGCTCCTGTTCTATATTCCCCAAACAAACATCACCATCGATAACTGGCTGACACTCCACGCTTATCTAAATATTCCTGTCGTGCTTTCTCCTGCTCTTCCTCAGAAGGAGCAGTCTTATACTTCGTATAGAGTTCATGTCTGACTAATGCATCCAATTTTTCTTCCAAGCCATTTCGAATCTCTTCTTCATACTGAGCATCTGAACACAGATGATAAAAGATCAATTTTCGAAACAGTTCATAATCAATCTGTACTTTTTTCATTGCTTCACTCCTTTTTATTCAAGGTGGCAAGATTCCCTATTCTTTAAGATATGGTAATCTTGCCATCTTCCTTTACTCGTCTTGTAACATCCAGAACCATTTATTTCCTATCTTCACAGAATCAATCTGTAATTCCTTCTTCGCATTCCAAAGTGTTTTCTTTTTAATTCCTCGTTCTTCTGCTTCTTCCGCTATTTTTGCCTGTTCCATTGATCCATTTGCTAAGATCTCTTTTAAAAATTCTTTCGCACTTCGGATCTTTTGCCCTCGTCCATCACCAGACAATAAGTCCTCTACACTGATGTCATATTTTCCAATCCAATGAAATCCTTTTTCTTTGTCTAATCGAAAGGCGATAGCATCTCCTTCCGGAGCAAGAGAACTCTTTACATGACAGATCACTCGGATTTCCGGTTCATCTTTCACTCTTCCAACAATCAACACGCTTCTTGCTGCCGCTTGAAAGTCAATAGACCCCAATCCACGATAGGATGATTTTCCATTACTATTCTTATTCATATGACCGATCAGAATAATGGCACATTGATATTTCTCTGCTAATACAGAAATTCTTTTCATCAATGGACGAATCTCATTTGCCCTATGCATATCAACACCAACCCCAAGAAAGCCTTGAATTGGATCTAATACTACAAGTCTTGCTTTCGTCTGTATGATCGCTTCTTCCAGCCTTGCATCTACCATTGTTAATGGCTGTTCCTGGTCATCAATCACCAAGACTCTGGAACAATCAGCCCCTGCCGCTAACAATCTCGGTTTGATCGTATCGCCTAATCCATCTTCAGCTGTTTGATAAATCACATTGATTGGCTCTACACCTATCTCTTCGGATTTTCCTTCGCTTGTTTCACTTAATATTGCTTCTCCTTTTGTTAACTTTGCAATGATCTGCAACACCACGGTGGTCTTACCCTCTCCAGGATCTCCCTGAATAATGGTGACCTTCCCGTATGGTATGAATGGATAAAAGAGCCACTCGATTTCTTCCACTTCAACCTGATCCATGTGGATCAATTTCAGGCATGGTTCTTCCTTTTTTACTTCTTTATAATTATCTTCCATTTCCACCTCCTGCCCAACCGGGCAAGTCCCTGGCAAACAGAATTTAGCAATTGTTGTAACAACAATTTTGTGATATACTCAAGTTGTTAAGGTGATATATCAGTTATTCTGATGATCAGGGAACTTGCTCAGATTATTTCTGGGCTTTTTCTTTTGTCCTTCTTTCATAGTTCCTTTCTTCTGCAAATGCATTTAATATTTCCAACATCGTTCGAATAGGTGTAAACAACTCTTCATCGGCATCCTCTAATGTAGTCAACCTTTTCAGTTCCTCTTCAATCCCTTTAAGTTGTTTTCTAAACTGTACTAACATCAACGGATTTCCTACTGCTGTAACTTTTTGATGTAAAACGCTTTCAATGATATATTCTTGTCTCGTCTGATATCCACAAAGTTTCACTCTTAAATCTAATTCTGCATCTTCTTCCGGAGACATTCGAAATGCTATGGTTACATTACGCCACCGATTCTTGCTATCCCTATTTTTTTCACTCATCCAGATATTCCTCTCTTTCCTGATTTAGATTTTCCGCCATTTCTATTTGGATTGTCGGGAACAAATGTGCATATCGATATGTGATCTCCACACTTTCATGTCCTACCCTTTCTCCTATTGCCACCGCAGAATATCCCATATTGATCAATAACGACACATGAGAATGCCGTTACGGTATAATAACGACAAACAGAAAAAGCCTTTATTTTCAAGGGGTTTGAGCGTTTGTCGTCTTTTATTCAATTCCTTTTCCAAGTTGAAAATTGACGAAAACTATAAAGAAAAAAGGAGGCTGTTTTATTAACGACAAAATTTAATAGTGCCAGCGGTCCGGCTTTATGTCTGACCGCTGGTTGCCGTGGGCGTTTCACTTTTATAGGTGGACGCCCTTTTTTCATACTCATTTTCGAGAGAAAGGAGATCCACATGGAATTAAACGAAATGGAAAAAAAGCTGCTCTTTCAAGTGGAGGGCGATTATCAGACAAAGATCCTGAATGAACTTTATATGACCGTGCGGTATTCAAATAATTCCGAACAGCGGGAGGCGGCAGAAGGTCTTATGGCAAAACTTCGTGTTCTGTCAAATGCAGAGTGCATGGACTTGGTAAAAGATATTCAGAAGAATTACCGTCTGCCCTATCCAGCCCGGACGATTGGAGAAAAGATCGCCGAGGCCAGACAACAATCAGGGGCAGAAAAATTGAAGGGGCATGACATCATGGCACTTGAACGCTTTGATCCAGAAGTAAAGCACATGATCGTCTTTGATGTATTGTCTTACGATTCCCCTGTTGGCGACAAAGGCGATAAGATGCGCTTGTTCCTTACAGATGCCGGCTATCAGAAATTTTTAGAGAGCCAGGAACGGGGCGAAGTGAAACTGAAAAACCATGCGAAGGTCTCTGACGGTCATCTCCATTATGACCGCAGGGATCATGCCTTGTAACGGAATAGTCGAAGAAAGGAGGCGGTACAATGGCAGTATTCCGTGTAGAGAAAACAAAGGACTTTACGATAATGAGCAATCACCATCTGCGCAATACGGAGTTGTCCTTAAAGGCAAAGGGGCTTTTATCACTTATGTTGTCGCTGCCGGAAGATTGGGATTATACCACAAAGGGACTCGCCCATATCTGCAAGGATGGTGTGGATTCTATCACTACTGCCCTGAAGGAACTGGAGCGGCATGGTTATCTCACCAGACAGCGCCTCCGCTATGATAACGGGCAGTTGGGAGACATTGAATATACGATCCATGAGCAGCCTGTAAGTACCGAAAACACAGGGCTTTCACCTAAACGGGAAAATCCAAGACAGGTAAAACCAGAACAGGCAAAACCTAAACAGGCGGAACCTGAACAGGAAAATCCGGCACAATTAAATACTAATCCATTAAAAACAAAAAAATCAAAAAAAGATAAATCAATAACTTATCCATCAATCTATCCGGCAGAGCCGGAAGCGGCAAACCGCACGGATGGGATGGATCGGATAGAGCTGATAGAAGCCTATCGTGAAATCATCAAAGAAAATATTGAATATGACTTACTGGTCTTACGGTATGGCAGGGAACGTTTGGATGAAGCCCTTGAACTTATGCTTGAAGTGATTTTGTCGAAACGCCCTTACATTCGCATTGCCGGAGATGATTTTCCGAGGGAGATCGTCAAGAGCCGGTTCCTGAAGATCAATTCCGGCCACTTAGAGTATGTCTTTGACTGTATCGACAAGAACACAACGAAGGTCGGAAACATCAAAGCGTATCTGCTGGCGGCGCTGTATAATGCCCCGGCTACAATGGACAGCTATTACCGTGCCGAGGTCAATCACGACCTGTACGGCTGTTAGGCACCTTTGGGTGTCTTTTTTCATTTCATCACAGGAAGGAGGCAAAGCACAATGAAAAGAAACACTGTGCCGGTACTATGCCCGGCGTAACCAAAGAACAGATTCAGGCAGCGCGGGAAGCTGACTTGTTTACTTACCTGCAATTCCATGAACCCGGCGTGCTGAAACAGGATGGACCTAATTTCCGGCATAAGGAGCATGACAGTCTGGTATATGTGACCGGGAAAAGGTACTGGTACTGGAACAGCCGCGGACGGAGTATCAATGCGCTGGACTACCTGATCCAGATTCGGGGATATGGTCTTGTGGATGCGGTTCATGCTCTGGTAGGTGGCGAAATCCCACAGGAACCGGCTTACCGAAGTACGGCAGAAATACAGGTATCAAAAGAGCCGGAAAAGAAAACATTCGCTCTCCCCTGGGCCAGACGTTGCGCGACCGCTGCGGTCTCCTATTTGCAGAAACGGGGGATCAGCTCAGAAGTCATTCGCCAGTGTTTACAAGCCGGGATTTTTTACGAAGCCCGGTATCATGGAGAACCGGTTTGTGTGTTTGTTGGGAAAGATGATTCCGGGAAAGCGAAGTTTGCCTGTATGCGCAGTATCAGCGGCAATCTCAAAAAGGATGTCTATGGCAGCGACAAAGGATATAACTTTTGTTATCCCCCGCAAAGTCCGGGCAGCCGGCATGTGGCAGTCTTTGAAGCTCCTATTGATGCGCTTTCCCATGCGACACTTCAAGAGCTGGAGGGATGGAAATGGAATGGTTACCGCTTGTCTTTGGGAGGTACTTCCCATGTGGCGCTGACTTCTTTCCTGGAACGCCACCCGGAGATCCGGCGTGTTACCCTTTATATGGACCACGACCTTGCCGGATTTGTCAATGCCCGGAAAATCAAGACCATGCTTCACGAGGATAAACGTTTCCGTCATATCCGGGTAAGTGTCAACCCTCCCCGGATGGGAAAAGATTACAATGAGAAATTGCTGCTGGTTCGGGAACAACTGCAAACCAGCCAGCACCAACGCCGCCCAAAAGAGGCGGCTGTTTCAATTTAGGGAGGATTTCAACATGAATGGATCTCAACATATCTGCTTTACAGACAGCGCCGGAAAAGCGCTGTTTTCCATTCCCGACAATGGTTTACTCTGCCTGTTCTATGGAAACGGGGACAGGCACTTTGCTGTTTGTCATCGTCTGGATGACACCCATGCAGAAATTGACGGGGTAAATTATTCGCTGCCGGATTTTGCCAAAAGGATGAAACACAACCAGATCAGCTTTGCTCCGGCATAAGGCTGGAAAACAAATAACAGGAGGATTTGAAAATGAAAAAAATTGAAAATACCGCTTTGCAGATGATTGCCGAGGCTTCCCGGTGTCCAGACTACGGCCCCGATATGGTTAAATCGCTGATGAAAAAGCTGGACATGAACGAAAAGGGCTTTGCTCTTTTGATGAATGTTGCCCCATCCACAGTGCGTCTTTGGACCAGCGGAGCTGCACAGCCCTGCGGCACAGCAAAACGCCTCATGCAGATTTATGAAACCGGTCCGGAGATTGTCGGCAAGATTGCCGGCGGGCAGCTACCGGCAGATGGGAGGGATTGATTAAATGGCGGAGACAGATAGCCAGCCGTTTGCGGAAAATGAGCAGGTCAAAGAGCTGCTTCACATGAAAGGAGGAATTTGATTGAATCAGGAACCACTACCGCAGATTCATTTGATCCGTGATACAGACTTATCCGTCTTTGCGTATGAGCTCCATATTTTTGCCGGAGATTTTCTTAGGGAATGCGAATTTAATATGCGTTCTCTGGCGACAAATACCGGGGCTGATTCCATTGCCATCATGGGAAAAAATCACATATGGCTTTCCGACGCTTTGTTTGCTTATTGTTCTACGGCGGATCTTTATCAAATGATCTCAACAACGGAGTTTATCGGAGCGAGGGCTTTCCTGTTTCATACGGATCGCAGAGAGGGCGGTCACTTGTACGGAGATGTCCTGATGATGGATTTAGACACGCTGCGGCAGGATATAAAAAGAAATATCCTCTATCCTTGCGGCGTCAATATCGAACGCAAAGATGGTTCAGCGGCTACGGTCAGCCTGAAAGAATGGACTGAAATGGAGCTTTACGAAAAAGATGCTCTGAAAAGTTGGGGGTTTTCTTATGCCCCGAATCAAGTTACGGAATGGCAGTACCACTATTCCACGATGTTCAGACAGTGGATGGATCAGGCATTTCGTTATATGCCCCAGGATTTAGAAGAACGCCTGAATATGCAATATATGGAGGCAGCCCAGAACCCGGATATGGATAAGTACCGCATACCACAGGGAACGGCAAAGCAGATGCTTCTTTATGACGAAGCCCCTGTGTATCGCCTTCTTCCATCCGGTTCGGAGAAAATTGCGCCCATCGCGGCAATCTCTACGGGCCTGTGGTATGAAAATTACCGGGAGTTTGCCATTGCACCAGAGGATTTAGGCGCTCTGGACAAACTGATCCGCAGGGAAACTGACCGGCTCACAGGAAACCTCCCACAACTTCACAAAAACGAAGAACGTCGCCCTGCCCCGGAGCGATAAGAATTTTACACTGACTGGAGGTGATGAAGATTGGCAGGAGTGCATGAAGATTTCGGTGAAAAGATCGGCGGTGCGAAAAAAGACCTGTGGAAAGACCGCGGGCTGTATGCGGATGATCTGGAAGCCATGAATGAGCGCGAAGCCGAAAAATTTGTGAAAAAGGATAATGTCTGGAAAAAGCCGGACTATGCAGCCATGCTGGAGGAAGGGATTCCTCTTGGCGTGGTCTATTTTATCAAAAAAGCAAGGGACGGCTTAAACGCCTCTCCTCAGTATTACCGCACGGATGACACCCCGGAAAAACGGACTGCGAGGCAAAAGGAGTATATAAAAACAGTCCGGGAATTGCAGACAGTGCTTTCAGATGTCCGTACTGTGGAGGATGCCATGAGAGCCTATGACCGCTTTTTCGTTGACAATGGATATTTAGAAAAGGTACAGGGCTGGGTAAGCGGAATCCATTACCGGGCAACGAAAAAGGGTCAGGACAATCCCGTGATTACAAACAAATTGTCCAATACCATGCTGATCCGCTCGGCTGAATATTTTGAGCGCAACTTTGCTCAGAAAGCAAAAAAGGAACAGTTTTGTGTTTCCAAAGAGCAGAAAATACCGAAAGGTTATGCGATCCACTTCAACGACGGGAAACAGACCTATTCTAAAAATGGGGACTGGAAACCCGGTACCTACTATGTGACAAAAGGCTATTCGATCCTGCGGACCAATTTTGAGACCAAAGAAGCTGCCCTGAAATGGGTGCAGGAACTTGCCAAAGGCAGGAACAAAAACGGAAAGATCCGTTTTGTCCCTCCACAGCTTGCCCATGTCAAACGTACCGGACCGGATTATCGGAATGGCGTGGAGATCACCGGACAGCATTATCTTGATACCTTTGGGTTCCGCGGCGGTGAGTTTGGAAACTGGATGAACCAGAACGACCGGCAGACCTCCCTTAACATGGGATTTGAAGCACTAAAGGATCTGGCGTCAGCCCTTAAGATCAGCGATAAAGATATTGCTTATCAGGGAACACTTGCTATCGCTTTTGGTGCAAGAGGCAGTGGCAATGCTGCAGCTCATTATGAACCTTTGCGTACAGTCATCAATCTTACAAAAATGCACGGGGCCGGTTCCCTGGCACATGAATGGTGGCATGGACTTGACGATTATCTTGGTACAAAGATGGGAGCAAAAGGGATGCTGTCAGAACAGCCCCACCTCTATGCGCCGTTCCAAAAACTCATTGACACCATGAAGTATAAACCGGAAACACCGGAACAGGCAGCAAAGCGCACGGAAGCACAAACAGAACGCACCCGGAAAAATGCGGCAAGCTGGCTGGATTCCTCGGTTCTTGCCTCCCTGAAACGGTATGGCAATGAGGAACAGATGGAAACCTACGCAGTCTTGCGGGAAGCATTTTTGTCCGGCGAACCCGGCTCTGTGGAACAGATCAGCGCATTTAAGAAGAATGTTACCGGCCGGGTAATTCCCAAAAGTGAACGGGAACGGCTGGAAATTTTTGAGCGTATGCTTTCCGGGATGCAGGCGCAGGAAGCTCCGCAGATTGGACGGACGGAAACTGATTTTTACCGTAATTCGGTACGCATGGGAAAAGAATGTGAAAAAGACGGCGGTTATTGGGACAGCAATGTGGAAATGACAGCCAGAGCCTTTGCCTGTTATATCAAGGACAAACTGCCCTACACATCGGATTATCTGGCAGGCCATGCCGACTGTGCCCTTACCCTGGTTTCCGGTAAAGACGGAGAAATGGAGGTATTGAAAGCCTTCCCTGTGGGGGAAGAACGCCGTGCAATCAACGCTGTTTTTGACGAGATCATTCAGGATTTGAAACGGGAACAGCTATTGACCCATGCCGATGTAACGCTTCCCCTCTCTGTTTCTGAACTTCGTGAGGCGGCGGACGGGCAGCTATCCATGTTCGGCGTCGGCCGTCCTTCCGTGATGGATCAGCTTGCGGCAAACAGGCCGGCAGATAAAAAATCACCGGCACAGACGTTTTCCAGAAAAAACCACGAGCCGGAAATATAGCAGGAGGTGAACAGCATTTTGGAAGAAAATAAAGATTATCGTGCCTACCGGTATGGCGACCACTTGACGCCGGGATCGGAGCTTAAAATTGAGCACAGCGTAGTTTGTGAAAATGTGGATATTTCTACACTGATCACAATGGGAACCGATAGCCTGGAAGCCATGCGCCAGGGAAGTATCGACGGGGAGCAGAAAGCCTATGAAATCGTGGTGGCTGCCGCAAAACAGTGGGAACAGCAGGCAGCGGCAACACAGACGATCAACCGGGCTTTGGAATATCTTCGTACACCTGAGATTGAACATACCGGCAATCAGTGGAAAGACACCGATAACTGGAGGGCGGATCAGAAAATCAGCAACCGGGTCTATCAGATGACCTGCAGTATTTGGGAAGATACGAAATATGACAGGGAAACAAAACAGAGTATTCCGGTTGCCTGGTATGTGACATGGGAAGTCCGTATTCATTCCCCGAAGCAGGGATATGGAGAAAAGATTGCCGGACAAAACCAGAAACGATATACAGATAAGAATGCAGCCATAAAATACCTGGACGGGCGGAAGAAAGCCTATTCCCATTTATTCACGGAAATTTCCCCGCCAATTCCGAAAGAATATGAGCGTCATTTTATGGTTCATGGCACTCTCTTACCTGGTTATACGGTTGAAGGACTGGAACAGACCAAAACGGAACATGCCGCCGCCGAGGTTTCGGAGGGCGGTATTTTTACGCCCCAAAACCAGGAGAAGCCTTCCGTCCTGGGGAAGCTCTCTGTGGCAAAAACCCAGGAAAAAACGCCAGCCGCTCCCGGTATGGCAATGAAAAAGAAGGAGGATATACAGTTATGAAAGTGTTAATGGTAGAGCCGGGCAAGTCCCCTTATGCTGCGGAGATTGAAAGCGGTCTGAAATCTTTGCAGGCGGCAGTGGGTGGAGACATTCAGGCGGTCTATCCGTATGAGGACCCGGTGGCTCTGATCTGCAATGATGAAGGCAAGCTGATGGGACTGCCTCTGAACCGGGCTCTCTTTGATGATGACGGCCACGTTTATGATATTGTGTCCGGGAATTTTCTGATCGTTGGTCTTGGCGAGGAAGATTTTACAGACCTTTCCCCGGACTTGATGGAGAAATACGGGGAGCAGTTCAAGTACCCTGAAAAATTTGCAAGGATTGCCGGCGAGATCATTGCAGTCAAGCAGCCTGCAACCAATGAACACCGGGAAAAACCGAGGATGCACCATTCCGGCCCGGATTTGTAGAAAGAAAGGAGCCAATTATGTTAATGGCAGTAAATGAACCTTATGCCCTTATGGTGCAGCCGGACGATATTCTGATCTCTCCCCGTGAGGTAGATGAACATTTTGGGACGATGGTATGCTTCCATCCCCGCTATGCGCTGGGCGACCATCACAACTATATGGACAAAGACGACTTCCTGCGGGAAATGTATTTAGATACCGTAGGACATGATGAAGCCGGCATGAAACGCTATGAACGGATGGTAAACATTGTAAGCAGCCGTTTCCGGCATGGACCAAAGACAGAGGAACGGGCGATCGATGAAGCAATGCAGAAAGTAATTTCGGAAAAGTATCTGATGCTCCCCCTCTATCTCTACGACCACTCAGGTCTTGCCATGAGTACAGAAAGTTTCTCAGGCAGGGCCCCTCATGCAGAATGGGACAGCGGACAGGTCGGCTGGATCTATGTTTCCAAAGAAGATGCCCTAAAGGAATTTGACGCTGACAAGATGACCGGCACCATCCGGCAGAAAGCGGACGCACTGATGCGCAGTGAAGTCGCCGCTTACGATTCCTATCTGCATGGCGAATGTTATGGGTTTGAGCTTTATAAAAACGGGGAGCTGTCGGATAGCTGCTGGGGCTTTATGGGTAACTTTTCCGATGTGTTGAAAGATATGGCGGAATACCTCCCGGATGAGTGCAAAGGGATGGTCGATCATCTGGAGGAACAGGAACGCCCGGCTACGATCATCAAGACGCTTTTGAAACATGCTAAAATTCAGGTCGATCAGGCAGCAAAAGCCTTTGAACACGCTTCCCGACAGCAGGTTCTTGGGGAAAGCCGGTAAAAAGTTATTTCCATATTATAAATACCGATTTTATCAGAAAGGAGGATGCTCTTGCAGGAAGATCTCGAACAACGAACGGTTTCTGTTTCTATACAGGCAGCAAAACTGTCAGGGCGGGTACTGCGTGCGGCTATTGCTGCGGTACTCCAAAAGATGGAACAGGAACGCACAATGCCAAAAGTCGGGCGCAACAGCATGAAGCGGCTGACTTATAAAGACCCCGGAGCCAATACCATTGAAGTTTCAGGGCGAATCCGCTCTTTTGAACGGTATGCCAGGAAACATCAGGTACGCTACCATATAGAAAAGGAACTTGGGACCGATCCCCCAAAATGGACGGTATATTTCAAGGCAAACCAGGCGGATGCACTGACGGCAGCTTTTAAGGAATATACGAAGAAAGACCTTACACGCAGCACCAGACCGTCGCTGCTTACACAGCTTCATAAGTTCAAAGAACTGGCGCAGTCGCTTGGCCGTGACCGTGTAAAGAACAAAGAACACGGAGGACCGGAACGATGAAGATTGATGCAGAAACACTGAAAAAACAGGTCATTCTCCATCTGCCTTATATTCTGTTCCTTCTGGTATTTGCCAAGCTGGGCGAGGCGGTGCGTCTGGCTCCCGGAGCAGACGCTTCCCAAAAGCTGTTAGGACTGTCCGAAGGCTTTGCCCTTGCGTTTCAGAGTATGTGGCCGGGAGCGGCAATGGACTGGCTGATTGGTTTATGCGGTGCAGCCATTATGCGGCTGGCAGTCTATCTTAGAGGGAAAGACGCTAAGAAATACCGCAAAAATGTGGAATATGGTTCTGCAAGATGGGGAAATAAAGCCGATATTGCCCCATTTATGGACCCAAAGCCGGAAAACAATATCATTCTTACCCAAAGTGAAGGACTGATGTTAAACGGACGGCCCAAAAATCCGGCCAATGCAAGAAATAAAAATGTACTGGTAGTCGGAGGATCAGGTTCGGGAAAAACGCGCTTTTTCATCAAGCCCAATCTGATGCAAATGCACAGTTCCTACGTCGTCACCGATCCGAAAGGTACAGTCCTTGTGGAATGCGGAAAGATGTTGCAGCGAGGCACACCAAAGCTGGACAAGGACGGAAAGCCTATGCGTAATGAAAAAGGAAAGATTATCTATGAGCCCTATAAAATACGGGTATTCAATACGATCAATTTTCAGAAAAGTATGCACTTTAACCCATTCGCCTACATTCATTCCGAGAAAGATATTCTGAAGATCGTCACTACCCTGATCGCCAATACCAAAGGCGAAGGAAAAGCCGGAGACGATTTCTGGGTCAAAGCAGAAACCTTGCTTTATACGGCACTGATCGGATATATCTACTATGAAGCTCCGGTAAACGAACAGAATTTTGCCACACTGGTAGAAATGCTGAACGCAATGGAGGTCCGTGAGGATGACGAGTCATTCAAAAATGCCGTTGACCTTCTCTTTGACGCTCTGGAACAGAAAGACCCGGATCATTTTGCCCTGCGTCAATATAAAAAATATAAGCTCGCTGCCGGAAAAACAGCGAAGTCGATCCTTATTTCCTGTGCTTCCAGACTGGCTCCTTTTGACATTAAAGAAGTCAGGGAAATTACCATGTATGACGAGCTGGATCTGGATATGCTGGGGGATGAACGGACCGCTCTTTTCCTTATTATGAGTGATACGGACGGAACCTTTGCATTTTTGATCAGTCTGATCTATTCCATTTTGTTTAACCGCTTATGCGAGCGGGCGGATGATGTATATGGGGGCAGGCTTCCCATCCATGTGCGCTGCCTGATCGACGAGGCGGCAAATATCGGGCAGATCCCGAACCTGGAGCGTCTTATGGCGACCATCCGAAGCCGTGAGATCTCTGCCTGCTTGGTGCTGCAGGCGCAAAGCCAGCTCAAAGCCCTGTATAAAGACAACATGGACACCATCATCGGTAACTGTGACGCCTCTCTTTTCTTAGGAGGCAAAGAAGAAACTACCTTAAAAAGCTGGAACTCCCTATTAGGGAAAGAGACTATTGATCTGTATAACACCAGTGTCACAAAGGGAAATCAGGAATCCCACGGACAAAATTTTCAAAAGCTGGGAAAGGACCTGATGTCGGTGGATGAACTGGCAGTTATGGACGGGGGCAAATGTCTGCTGCAGATCAGGGGTGTGCGGCCGTTCCTCTCCCGGAAATACGATATAACCAAACACCCAAATTACAAACTGCTTTCCGATTTTAATGAGAAGAACGCTTTTAATATCGAAAAGTTTCTTTCTACCCGGATGCCGATGCGTCCCGGTGAACGATACCGTAATTATGAAGTCACAGCCGAAGATCTGGCTTCCCAGACTTTATAGAGTTGTTCCTGCCTGTCAAAGCATGACGCCCTGGCAGGCTTTGTTTTTGTCACGATGAAAGGAGGATATTTTGAGGATTCGTGATTCTCCCTGAAAAGTAAATAACCGCAGGATTTTTCCTGCCCCATGCCGCCGTGCTGTTTGAAACAGATTTTTTTCTAAAAACAGTGCGGCGGCTTTTTTTGTTTCCGGCCTGATACGGCCATATCACAAATTAAAATTTCTGAAATTAAAGGAGGAACTATATGGCATTTTTTGCAAGCGCGATTGATACTTTGAAGATCCTTGTGATCGCCCTGGGCGCAGGTCTGGGCGCATGGGGTGTTGTAAACCTTCTCGAAGGTTACGGAAATGATAACCCAGGTGCAAAATCCCAGGGGATCAAGCAGCTTATGGCAGGCGGAGGTATCGCTCTGGTTGGTGCAACGCTGATCCCGCTGCTTTCCGGCCTGTTCGGTTAAGGGCTGACTTATGGGCAGTCTGTTTGAATGGATAACAGACTGGATTAAAGAGGGCCTGATCGATGCGATCACCGGACAGTACACCAGTATTTTCAACTCCGTCAACAATCAGGTTGCGGATGTGGCAAATCAGGTAGGACAGACCCCGCAGGGCTGGAATGGCGGCGTGTTTTCCATGATTCAGAATCTTTCAGAAACCGTCGTCATTCCCATTGCGGGCATGATCCTGACCTTTGTTCTGGTGTATGAACTGATCCAGATGATTCTCGAAAAGAACAACATGCACGAATTCGATACATTCAACATCTTCAAGTGGATTTTCAAGACTTTTGTTGCCACTTACCTGCTCACCAACTGTTTTACGATTGTGATGGCGGTCTTTGATGTGGCCCAAAATGTGGTGTCGCAAAGTGCCGGTGTCATAAACGGGAACCTGGATGTGCAGGCGGCGTTGTCTGATCTGAAAACCCAGCTTGAAGCAATGGGAATGTGGGAACTGATTGGACTGTGGCTGGAAACCAACATCATCAATCTGTGTATGTGGGTACTGTCCATCGTGATCTTTGTCATTGTATATGGCCGTATGATCGAGATTTATTTAACCGTGAGCCTTGCACCGATCCCGTTTTCCACAATGGCAAACCGGGAATGGGGACAAATGGGAACCGGGTATCTGCGTTCCCTTTTTGCCCTGGGCTTTCAGGGGTTTTTGATCCTGATCTGTGTTGCCATTTATGCAGTGCTGGTCCAGTCTATCCCATCGTCCGGCGACGTGCACGGCGCGATCTGGGGAACGGCGGGTTATACGGTACTGCTGGCTTTTGCCCTGTTTAAGACAGGTTCGTTATCCAAATCCATATTTAATGCAAGATAGCATGAACAAAACCAATTCTAAAAAGGAGGATTTTATATATGAGTAAAACCAATACAGAAAAAATGGCGCCGGAGACACAGACGCCGGAAATGGCAAACGGCATGAAGCTGGATGTCCGCGTGCGTCCGATCGCCCCAATGGGAAACCTGCTGGCGTTTGCCAATGTTACGATTGGCGGATGCTTTAAGATTGACGGCTTCCGTATCTGTTCCAGTGAAAAGGGGCTGTATGTCAATATGCCCGCAACCCAGGATAAGGGAGGCAACTGGAAAGATGTCTGCTGGCCGGTTACGGCAGAGTTCCGCAAGCAGCTCAACGATGCCTTAATCGATGGGTACGGGCAGGCTATTGAAAATTTGCAGGCAACTCTTGAAGCGACAAAGGGAGCAGCGGAAAAGCCTTCCCTGACCGGTGCATTGAAAGAAAATGCCGGTAAGGTCAAAGAACAGCCGGCCAAACCGGCCACATCTAAGAATGAGCAGGCTCGCTAATGCCGGAAACGAAACAGTACGGCATTATCTATGCCGATCCGCCCTGGCATTATGACAGGAAACATGGAAGCGGCGTTGCGGAAAACCATTACCCCACAATGAGCATTGAAGAAATCTGTGCCCTGCCGGTATCGGAACTTGCCGCAAAAGACAGTGCCCTTTTTCTGTGGGCGACCTTCCCGCAGCTCAATGAAGCCTTCCGGGTGATCGATGCCTGGGGATTCAAATATAAAACGCTGGCTTTTCTATGGCTCAAACAGAACCGGAAAGCGGATAGCTGGTTTTATGGCATGGGCTTTTGGACCCGCTCAAACGCGGAGGTCTGCCTGCTGGCAACCAGAGGCCGTCCGAAACGCCAATGTGCGGGAATCCATCAGTTTGTGATCTCCCATATTGAGCAGCACAGCAAGAAACCGGACGAGGTGCGGGATAAGATCGTAAAACTCATGGGCGATCAGCCCAGAGTGGAACTGTTTGCAAGACAAAAGACACCCGGCTGGGATGTATGGGGCAATGAAGTGAACTGTACGCTGACTATGCCGGAGCGAAAGGGGTGATTTTGATAGAACAAGATGCAAAGCGGCTGCTTATGGAACGGCTGGACGAGTGTTTGAAGGTTCATGCGGATATGCTGGATGCACAGAACATCGGCAGTATTTACGAGTTACAGGGACTTTCGGAACTCCACTATTATCTGAAGGTTGAGCATGTATTTACTCCGGCGGAAGTAGAGGCGCTTCTTTCTTTTCAGGACCCGTTGGATGTAGCCCGATGGTGTTGGGAAGAAAATAACCATGAACACAGTTTCCCGATCTGCGATCTTCTCAAAGAAATTGATGCAGCGCAAAAATTTGAACATTTCACAAGCGAACCTTCCGCACAGGACAAATATACGCTCCTGATGAAACGGCTGGGACAGAATTACTTTGCTTACAGGGAAAGCCTTATGTCAAGAGATAAGGAATCCTTAATTGAAAAAGCTGCTGAAATTACAGCCATGCAGGAGGCGTATTCCTATCTGACAACAAAGTTTGAGTTCAGGGATGAAATGCTGGATGATGTGCTGGCGCTTGAGAATCCTTTGAAATACTTTGCAGACCGTTGGCTTATGCCGGTTTCAGATGTGCTCGACGTGGATATGGATATTCGGGAAAATATTGCCGGAATCCGAGACAGCCAGGAATACCTGTGTCAGAGAGAGCCGGCTGTTTCTGTCCTGGCACGGCTGCAAAATGCGGCTCAGGAAGTGCGGGAATGTCCGGCTGTGGAGAAACCGGTACGCGATTTCGGTGCACGGTAATGGGCCGGAAATTATATTACGATGGGAGGTGTATAGATGCCTTATGTACCTGTACCAAAGGATTTAACCAAAGTTAAGACTAAGCTGGCCTTCAATCTGACGAAGCGCCAGCTTATTTGTTTCAGCCTTGCCGGACTTGTCGGCCTTCCGGTGTATTTCTTTACCCGCGGGGCGATCGGCAATTCGGCGGCTGTACTTTTGATGATCGGGCTGATGATGCCCTTTTTCTTCTTCGCCATGTATGAGCGTGACGGGCAGCCGGCAGAAAAGATCTTGAAGAACCGGCTCCGTTATAAGCTCTGGCCGAAGGACCGTCCATACAGGACGGATAACCTGTATAAATCTATGTCAAAGAAGGAGGTTACAAAGATTGCCAAAAAACAAGCAGCAGGAAGCTCAGGAAAAGCGTCTGCAAAAAAACATCAGGCAGGCCAAAAAGACCGGAGCCGATGCAAAGCAGGGCAAAACTAAGTCTGCCCGTTCCAAGCCGTCTAAAAAAGGCGGCTTTTTTGCCGGGCTGAAAGCAGATGCCCCGCAGACGGTCCAGCAGAGCATTCCCTACCGTGAAATGTACCGGGATGGGATCTGCCGGCTGACCGATACCCTTTACACCAAAACGGTGCAGTTTTTTGATATTAACTATCAGCTTGCACAGGCAGATGATAAAGCACAGATCTTCGAGGGTTACTGCGATTTCTTAAATTACTTCGACGCCTCGATCCATGTGCAGCTTACCTTTATCAACCAGCGAGCCAATATGCAGGATTTTACCAAAAGCATTGACATCCCTCCCCGCGGCGACGAGTATGACGGAATCCGCAAGGAATACGGGGATATGTTAAAGAACCAGTTGCAGAAAGGAAATAACGGTCTCACCAAACGCAAATACATTACCTTTGGGATCGAGGCAGATGACCTGCGTACTGCGAAAATGCGTCTGGAACGCATTGAAACGGATGTGCTGGCAAATTTCAAGACTCTGGGAGTTCAGGCGAGATCCTTAAACGGACTGGAACGTCTGGAACTTCTTCACAGCCAGCTTCACCCGGACGGCCAGGAAAAGTTTCATTTCCAGTGGTCGGATCTGCCTAAGACCGGTCTTTCTACCAAAGACTTCGTTTCCCCATCCGGGCTGTCTTTTTCAAAGGATGGAAAGACATTTCGGGTAGGCGACCATTCCGGTGCTGTCTCCTTTTTGCAGATTCTAGCGCCGGAGCTTACTGACCGGCTTTTAGCGGATCTTCTTGACTTAAACGACGCCGTGACCGTCAACCTGCATATCCAGTCTATCGACCAGGCGCAGGCGATCCGAAACATCAAGCGCAAAATGTCGGACCTGCAGAAAATGACCATTGAGGAACAAAAGAAAGCGGTCCGATCCGGGTATGACATGGACATCATTCCCACCGACCTTGCCACCTATGGAGAGGAAGCCAAAAATCTTTTGCAGGATTTGCAGAGCCGCAATGAGCGCATGTTCCTTGTGACGGTACTGGTGGAAAATATCGCTGCCAAACGCCAAAAGCTGTTCAATGATATTTTTGCCGCTTCGGGTGTGGCACAGAAATACAACTGTGCCTTAAAACGGCTGGATTACCAGCAGGAACAGGGGCTTATGTCCTCGCTTGCTCTTGGTACGAACCAGATTGAAATTGAGCGCGGGCTTACGACCAGCAGCACAGCGATTTTTGTACCGTTTACGACCTGTGAACTGTTCCAGGAGGGCGAGGCATTGTATTACGGCCTGAACGCCCTTTCCAATAACTTGATCATGGCGAACAGAAAAACGCTGAAAAACCCCAATGGGCTGTTTCTCGGTACCCCAGGAAGCGGCAAATCTTTCTCTGCCAAGCGTGAGATCGTCAATGTGTTCCTTCTGACGGAGGACGACATCATTATCGCCGACCCGGAAAATGAGTATGGGCCGCTGGTACAGCAGTTCGGTTCCCAGGGGCAGGTCATTGATATTTCCCCTACTTCCACGAACTACATCAACCCGATGGACATCAATCTGGACTATTCCGATGATGAAAACCCGATCACTTTGAAAAGTGATTTTATCCTGTCGCTGTGTGACCTTATCATCGGCGGCAAAGAAGGACTTTCCCCCATTGAAAGGACGATCATCGACCGTTGTACCAGACTGGTGTACCGGGAATACCTGCAGGACCCGTGCCCGGAAAATATGCCGATCTTAGGTGATCTTTACGAGCTGCTTTTGAAACAGTCTGAACCGGAGGCACAGAATATCGCAACGGCGCTGGAAATCTATGTCAATGGTTCCCTTAACGTGTTCAACCACCGTTCCAATATCCAGATGGATAAACACCGGGTACTGTGTTTCCAGCTTAAGTCACTGGGAAAAGCCTTAAAGGAAATCGGGCTTTTGATCATGCAGGATGCGGTGTGGAACCGTGTCACGGCCAATCGCTCCAAACATAAAACAACCTGGTTCTATATCGACGAATTCCATCTTCTTTTGAAAGGGCAGACAGGAAGTTTCAGCGTGGAGATCTGGAAACGCTTCCGTAAATGGGGCGGAATCCCATCAGGTTTAACGCAGAATGTCAAGGACCTTCTGGCTTCCCGTGAGATCGAAAATATTTTTGAGAACTCGGACTTTATCTATATGCTCAACCAGGCCCAGGGAGACCGTCAGATTTTGGCAAAGCAGTTGGGAATCTCCCCGCACCAGCTTTCGTATGTGACCCATTCCGGTCCCGGCGAGGGGCTTTTGTTCTTTGGAAATGTGATCATCCCCTTTGTGGACCACTTCCCGAAGGACACACTCTTGTACAGCGTGCTTACCACAAGACCGGATGAAGTAGCGGGGACCAAAGCGTGAGACAAAAATTAAAATGGATCGGAGGTGAGAACAATGGCACACGACAGGGAATTTCAAAGGAAGCGCAAAGATACCCGGATGCCGGTGCGTGATTCCCACGGGGAGGATCAACCGGCAGCCAGGCAGACCGAACAGGATTTTGACCTGCGCAGGGCACGGGACACCCCTTCTTCTGTCAACGGCAAGACACACAGGCAGGACATCCCTGTACAGACGGAATTTTCCCATCTGTCACCGGAAACACCGGCGTCCTTGCTGGAACAGGGCGAAGCGTATGCAACCGCTTTGGATGGTTTTTCGGAACACTTTGAGACACCGGATGCTACCAGGACAGCGCCCCCGATACAGGACAACGTGCGAAGCAATTTCCGGCAGGAGGCTTCCAGGCGTTCTTTTGTAACAGAGGATGTGACAGACCATGATACCGGAAAATATGCTCCTTCTTCCGAAGGCTCAGCCCCACCGAACGGCACAGACAGATCCGGTCAGGAACACCGTTACCGAACACACCAGCATGGGAACAAATATCAGCAGCGTTTTCAGGAAGCGGCACAGGCGGAGGAACAGGCAGCGCAGAAGGAAAAGGGTATGGATAGCGAACCGCCGAAAACATCCAAGCTGGAATTTACTGCGGATGAACTACCGCCGGAGACAAAGGATAAAAAGCTCACCCATGCAAGACGGAAGGCGGAACGGACTGCACAAAAAGCAGAGCAGGCGCAAAATCGTCTACCTGCCCGGAAGAAACTGCGCATGGAGACGGTTTCCGACCCGGAGACCGGAAAAGCCAAAAAACACTTAAAATTTGAAAAGGAGGTCAAATCCCAAAAGGTCCATGTAAAAGGACCTGTACCCCTGCGTCCGGTCAAGGCGGGCGCCAATACTGCCATTGGTTACGCTCATAAAAAGATTTATGAGGCAGAGGATGAAAATGTGGGCATCAAGGCAGCCCACCGCTCTGAACTTGTGGGCGAGGCAGGGCTTCGCACGGCATATCACCGGCATAAAACTGCCCCCTACCGAAAGGCAGCGAAATTACAGCAAAAATCAGCAAAAGCAAACGCAAGACTTGCTTACCGGCAGGCTCTTAGCGACCACCCGGAGCTGAAGAAACATGCGATTGCCCGGATATGGCAGAAACAAAAACTGAAAAGGCAGTATGCCAAGGCTGCCCGTGAAGCCGGGAAACAGGCAAAAAATGCCGCAGTCGCAACAGAGAGGGTCAGCGTCGGTATTGTCCATGCGGTCAAACGGCACCCTGTAATCTGCCTTGTCCTCCTGCTTCTCCTTTTGGTAATTTTCCTGATCACATCCCTGTTTTCCACGTTCTCCAATATCGGGACCGGCGGTTTGGGAAGTCTGGCTGCTTCTACCTATCTTGCAGATGATCAGGACATCAACCAGGCGGAGCTTACCTATACCGAATGGGAAACGGATCTGCAAATGGAAATAGACCGGGTGGAATCAGACCGCCCCGGCTATGACGAATACCGGTATAACCTGGGCGCAATCGAGCATGACCCGTATGTGCTGATGGGGTATCTGACTTCTGCTTATCAGGGATTTACTTACGATGAAGTGGAAAGCGTGCTGCGGCAGCTTTTCCAGGAACAATATACCCTGTCCTTTTCAGAAGAAACCGAGATCCGTTACCGCACCGAAACTTCCGTTGATCCGGAAACCGGGGAAGAAACCCAGGAGGAAGTGCCTTATGAATGGCGCATCTTAAATGTCAAGCTCACAGTCACACCTCTAGAAAACCTGGTCGTTTCCCGGATGAACGCAGACCAGAAAGAGATCTGCGAGATCCTGCTGCAGACAAAAGGAAACCGCCAGTATGTCAAAAATGTCTTTGGCACCAACTGGCTCCCTTATGTGACCAGTTATTACGGCTACCGGGTACATCCCATCAGTGGGGAAAAGAACTATCACACCGGTGTGGACATCGGGATGCCGGAGGGCACAGAGATCCTTGCCGGGCATGACGGAACGGTCACCCTTGCGGGAAATGCCGGCGGTTATGGCTTGTGTGTCGCTATTGAAGGCGAGGCATACGAAGGACATACCCTGACGACCAAATACGGGCACTGTTCCCAGATCCTTGTTTCTGCCGGGCAGGAGGTCAAAGCCGGGGATGTGATCGCAAAGGTCGGGAATACCGGAAATTCTACCGGGGCCCACCTGCACTTAGAAGTCCTGGTTGACGGCCAGTATTTGAATCCCCTGTATTTTGCCGATACCGGCGATACCAGCGAACGGCACCTGCCGGAAGTTGGTTCAGGCGGCACAGGAAACTACTTCGATTATGACATTCCACCGGAAGCCCTTGCGGATGAACAGTTTGCCGCAATGATGGCCGAGGCGGAAAAATATCTTGGCTATCCGTATGTATGGGGAGGCGCAAGCCCTTCCACTTCCTTTGACTGTTCCGGCTATGTGTCCTGGGTGATCAACAACTGCGGCGTTGGCTGGAATTTCGGAAGGCTGACCGCGGATGGTCTTTTAGGTGTATGTACGCCGGTATCAAGTGCGGATGCAAAACCGGGCGACCTGATCTTCTTCCAGGGGACCTACAACACCAGCGGCGCAAGCCATGTAGGGATCTATGTGGGAAATGGAATGATGATCCACTGTGGAGACCCGATTTCTTATGCAAACATCAATACAAGCTACTGGCAGCAGCATTTTTATACATTTGGGCGTCTGCCTTAACAGATTGGAGGTAATAAATTGAATCCTAAAATTGAAAAACTGGAAAAGGAAATTGAAAAGACCAAAACAAGGATTGCGGAAATGCAGGCAAAGCTCCATAAGCTGGAGGAACAGAAAACAGAGCTGGAAAATACCGATTATGTAGCGGTGGCGCGCAGTTTCAAACTGACGCCCCAGCAGCTTGCGGATTTTTTGAAATCACAGCAGGCAGCCCCTTCGGAAACTGTTTTACCGCAGGAGAAGGAGGATGTGCATGAGGCTTAAAAAACTTTCCCTGCTGCTGGCGCTTACGCTTCTTGTAAGTGTCAGCGCATTACCTGTAACGGCTCATGCCGGCGGTTCCAAAGACACCACACCGCCAACGCTGACTGCTTCCATGGAGGGCGATGCCCTGAAAATAGAAAGCAGTGACGATCTATCCGGCGTGGAGGCGGTCTTTGTTGATGAAAACCGTATCAACTCCCTCACCGACGGGAAAGCGTCGGTCGCACTGAAAGATTATGCCGGAACAGAAAAACAGGTAAGCATATACGCAAAAGATTATGCCGGCAACCGTTCTGATGTGGTAAAGCTGGATAATCCGTATTACAAAGAACCGGCTCCTGAAAAGAAACCTGCTACGACAGCACCCCAGAGTCCGTCCGGTACACAGACAAAACCGCCTAAGGAAGAAAAACCTTCCGGCTCAAACGCTGCAACCCCTTCCGGCGGCGGAAATTCTTCCGGTTCAGATAACAGTACCGGACAGCAGGAAAATACTTCTGCGATCCCGGAAGGTGCATTTACCCCGGAAGGCACCGGAACGGTACAGGACAACATCAGCGGTACGGATGGGGAAAAACAGTTTTACACCATCACTACGGACGCGGGCAATGTCTTTTATCTGGTGATCGACGGGAAACGGGAAGATAACAATGTCTACTTCTTAAACGGCGTCACAGAGTCCGACCTGATGGCACTTGCAGAAAAGAACAATGGCAGCATGAGCATGATCCCCCAGGAAGAAAGCTGTAACTGCACAGAAAAATGTGAGGCAGGAAAGGTTAATACCGGCTGTCCGGTCTGCAAAAATGACTTAAATGGCTGCAAAGGAAAAGAAAAGCCGGCGGAAACTGAAAAACCGGCAGAACCGGAAAAGCCGAAGAAAGAAACCGGCAGCGTCGGCACGATCCTGTTTATCCTTGCTGCCTTACTTGCGGTCGGCGGG
This sequence comes from Ruminococcus sp. 1001136sp1, assembly GCF_039841815.1. Classification (NCBI taxonomy): domain Bacteria; kingdom Bacillati; phylum Bacillota; class Clostridia; order Eubacteriales; family Oscillospiraceae; genus Ruminococcus; species Ruminococcus sp. 1001136sp1. The sequence goes on from NZ_JBDPGY010000001.1 coordinate 27,279, forward strand.
ATCGGTTACTATGTAAAAATCGTGCGTCCGAAACAGCAGGCCGAGGACGATGCGGAATTTGAGGATGACGGTTATGGCGAAGGCTTTGACCCGGATGAGGCATACGGGGAACCGGAATATCTTTCCGAGGATGATTTTGACGACAAGGACAGCAAATAAGGCTGTCCTTTTAGATTTTATGAAAGTGAGGATTTTTTCATGGAACATATCATAACCAGACGCCGCGGCTTTCGCAAGCTGTTGGCGTTTTTGCTTTGTATGGCAAGCATTTTGGGGCTTCTTCCGGCTCAGGCTTTTGCCATGTCTGTCGGACAGACGGCAAGCTCCTGGCTGGGCGACCAGTATGTGGGCTCTGATGGGAACCACTACCGTGCCCCGGCGCCTTACACTTATCTTGCCTACCATGCAGACGGAACCATCGATGTACACACCAGTTCCGGGGGCAATGCTTACCGGCACTATATGCTGACGGATTCTGACGGGATCAGCCACCAGGTTTACTGTGTGGAGAGCGGGATTCCTTACCATACTTCGGAAAATACCTATGTTTCGGAAAGCGGGACCAACAGCCAATACCTGAACCTGCTTCCTGCCGAGGCAAGGAGGGGGATCACCCTGACTGCGATCTATGGCTGGAAACCCGGTGCGGCGCTCCCTGTTTCCGGAATCAACGAGGATGACTATAAGATGGCAACCCAGATCATCCTTTGGGAATACCAGCAGCAACTTAGAAGCGATCCGTACAACCGCCACGGAAACGGCCACGCAGACGCCGACCAGTATTTCAGCGTGATCGCCGGACGACCGGCAGAAAAAGCCTATGACTGGATTCTTGCACAGGTCGCTTCCCATTCCACAGTACCTTCCTTTACTTCTTCTAAGAAAAGCGAAGCACCGGAACTGGAACTGAAATGGGATGTAGAAAAAAAGGTCTATACCCTGACGGTCACAGATACCAATAACTTGAAGATCGATCTGGAGGCTTTGAAAGGCAGCGGCGTTTCTGTGACAAGAAACGGAAATGAATACACCTTTACCAGCAGGCAGATGATGATGGACCCGGTGCTGTTTGAATTCCGAAAGAATATCCCGGTGGCAAACGACATGCTGATCTGGGGCAGACCCGGCTACCAGACCATGATGACCGGCGCCAGCGATCCGGTTTCCTTCTTTGTAAAATTCAAAACGGAAACTTACGGTACCGCAAAACTTGTCAAGACCAGTGAGGACGGCATTGTTTCCGGTATCACCTTCCATATCTCCGGTACGGACATTTTGGGAAATGAAGTCAATGAGGAAGTTACGACCGGAGAAAACGGCCAGATTGAAAAGAAGCTCCTGCCGGGAACCTATCTGGTAAAAGAACTTCCGGTGGACCGCTATGTGACCCCTTCCGCACAGTACGTGACCATTGAAAGCGGGCAGACTTCTTCGGTACATTTCAGCAATATTCTGAAGAAATTTCGCGTCCATGTGGTAAAGAGTGATGCTGACACCGGAAATGCTCAGGGGGATGCCACGCTTGCAGGGGCGGCCTATGGGATCTTCCGTGATGGCGAACTGATCGACACTTATACTACCGGACCGGATGGCAGCTTTATGACCCGCTATTATGTATGCGGGGATGGCTGGACGATCCGGGAAATCGAACCGAGCACCGGGTATCTTCTGAATGAAACCATTTATGAAGTGGGTGCATCCCCTTCCCTGTATGAAGTGGAACTCAATACCACAGAAAATCAGGTGACGGAAACGGTTATTTACGGAAATATCCAGCTTGTCAAGCACACCGATGACCTGGACCCGGATGTGCCTGAGGGCGAAAATACCGACGATCCCAATGCTGGTATCATCGAACGCCCGGAAGCAGGCGCAGTCTTTGAAGTTTACTTAAAGGCAGCCGGGAGCTATGACGCGGCAAAGGAAAGTGAACGTGACCTTCTTACCACGGATGCGGATGGTTTTGCTTCCAGTAAACCGCTTCCTTATGGACATTATACGGTCCATCAGATCGCAGGCGAGGAAGGCAAAGCCTTTGTCCCGGACTTTACGGTATTCATTTCCTCTGACGGAAAGACTTACAGCTATATCCTGAACAACCGCACCATCACAGCCCGTCTGAAAGTTGAAAAATGTGACGCAGAGACCGGAAAGATTATCCCTGTGACCGGAACCGGTTTTCAGATCAAGGATCTTTCCACCGGGGAATTTATCACCCAGACCGTCTACTATCCGAACCCGGAAACACTGGATACCTTCTATGTTTCTGACGAGGGCTGGCTGATGCTGCCGGAGCCTTTGGCCGCCGGGGATTATGAACTTTATGAGGTGGCTGCCCCTTATGGCTATGTGCTTTCCGATCAGCCGGTACCGTTTACCATTGACGGCAGCGAGGCGGTTGTGACGGTCACTCAGTACAATATGCCGCAGAAAGGCCAGCTTACCATCACAAAGACCGGAGAAGTATTTGCTTCTGTCCAGGAAAACGACGGACTGTACCAACCGGTATATGAGGTTGCCGGACTTCCTGGAGCGGTCTATGATGTGATCGCAGATGAAGATATTTATACCGGTGACGGTACCTTGCGGGCAGAAAAAGATACGGTTGTGGAAACACTTACGACCGGCGAGGACGGCACAGCGAAAAGCGGGTCTCTCTATCTTGGCCGTTATCGTCTGGAGGAACGTCAGGCGCCTTCCGGCTGTGTGTTGAATCCTCAACCGGAATATGTGGAACTGACCTATGCGGGTGAGACCGTAGAGGTTACACAGACAGCGGCCGGTCTTTATGACGAACGCCAGAAAGTGGATGTCACACTTTTCAAGGCAATGGAGACCGATGACCTGTTCGGTCTTGGCATGAACGAGGAATATAAGGATATTTCCTTTGGACTTTATGCTTCCGCAGACCTGACGGCGGCAGATGGCAGCGTAATCCCGGCAGGTGGACTTCTGGAAGTGGTCTCTGTTTCGTCTGAGGAATCCGGCGGTTACAGCGCTTCCTTCGCTTCCGACCTGCCTTTTGGCAGCTATTATGTCAAGGAACGCACAACCAACGGCGCCTATATCCTTTCGAATCAGGAATATCCGGTTGTCTTTGAGTATGCTGGTCAGGAAACCGCCCTGGTACAGATCCTTGTCAATGAAGGCGAGGCTGTTTCCAATGAACTTCTCCGTGGGCGTGTAGACGGTGTAAAAGTCGGGGAAAACCCGGAAGGCGGCGAGGATGTCACGCTTGCCGGTGCGCTCATGGGTCTGTTTAGACCTGATACCGAAGAATTTACTGAAGAAAATGCGCTGCTTACTGCTATTACCGGAAAAGACGGCAGTTTTTCCTTTGAGAACATTCCTTACGGACCCTGGATCGTCAAGGAGATCTCTGCCCCTGACCTTTATACGGTAAGCCCGCAGCAGCACCATGTATATATCGGTGCAGACGGACAGCATATCGAGATCCGTGTGGAAAACACCCTGATCCGCGGCAGTGTGCAGGTAACTAAAACCGAAGCTGTGGAGGAACCGTCCCCTGTGGAAAAGGAGGATAAGAAAGACAAGAATTCTTTCCTGCGCTTCCTGCCCGGTGCAGTGTTCGACCTGTATGCGGATTCCAACGCCAACCAGGAATATGATCCTGACGATCAAAAGATCGGTACGCTGAAAGAAACCGATGCAGGCTATCATACGGCGGAAAACCTTCTGGCTGGCGGCTACTTTATCAAAGAAAGCAAAGCGCCGGAGGGCTATCAGCCTGACTCAAACGCTTACTATTTTTCCATCACAGAAGATGGACAGGTCGCAGTTGTGGAAAATGGAGAAGCCGGGCACGGATTTACCAATGAGGCTTACCGCGGCAACTTAAAGATCACAAAGGATTCCAGCGACGGGCGCAAAGATGGTTTTGCCATCGAGGTTAAGAGTGCGGACGGCTCCTACTGCGAGACATTCACCACTCCAAAATCCGGCGTGATTGAAGTTAAGGGCCTTCGTGTCGGTATTTATACCGTAACAGAAGTTGCAAACCGGGCAAGCAAGGATTACATCATTCCTGATGCCGCTACGGTGGAGATCAAGGCAGATCAGACATCTACGGTCCAGTTCTTTAATGAAAAACCGGAAAAGCCGGATAACCCAAAGAACCCGGAAAAGCCTTCTGTTCCCTCCAATCCTTCCACCCCTCAAAAGCCGGTACCGCAGACCGGGGATGATCCGTATATTTTCCTGTATGGCGGACTGCTGGCAGCCGCACTGATCGGCGGCAGCGTATTTGCTGTGTATTATTTCAAAAAGGGAAAATACAGCAGGACTTCCCTGAAAAGAACGGCTGTCGGGGTTTCTGTCCTTTCACTCTGCGTTCTGGTGGCTCTTGGCAGCGGTTTTTTGGTGTTCCGTGACTTGAACCAGTATGCTGAGAGTAAAGATGCCTATCGAGATCTTGCCGGATATGTGGAAGTGCCGGAGCAGACAGCTTCCCCGGAGTCGGCACCCGATCCGACAGAACCAAAACGGGACGATACCGATATTGTCCTGCCTTCGGTAGACTTTGAAACGCTCCGTGAAAATGGACCGGACATCATCGGATGGCTTTCTCTTCCTGATACGGTGCTCAATTATCCGGTGACGCAGACCGACAACAACGAGTATTACCTGAACCATCTTTATGACGGGACCTATAACAAGGTTGGCTGCCTGTTTGCCGACTATGAAAACCGGGCAGATTTTTCAGACCGCAATACGATCATTTACGGTCATAATATGCGGGATGGTTCCATGTTTGCCTTGCTGAACCGGTACGATGAACAAAGTTACTTTGATACTCACAGGCAGATGTATCTCGTTACTCCGAAGGGGGGTTATGTCATGGAGATCTTTACGGCATTTGCAGCAAAACCGGAAGAATCCGGCAGTAAAACTTCTCCCTGGCAGCTTTCCTGGAAGGATGACGGTGCTTATACTACCTGGCTTACAGCTATGAAGGAACGTTCTGCGGTGGAAAGTGATGTGACTGTGACCTGCAGCGATAAGGTACTGACCCTTTCTACCTGTACGCCGGGCGGCACAGGACGCTTTCTTGTCATGGGAAAACTCGTGAAAGTAGATAACGAAATATAGATTTTAGACGGTGCGGGGGCAAAAGCTCCCGCACCTGCTGTTTACAAGGAGGATTTTATTTTATGGTAAATACCATGATTTCCATTCCCGGCTATGTCCATCTTTACCGCTCGCTTTTGCGGTTTTACGACATGCCGGAAAATGAAGTCCGGGAAATGCTCTATCTTCTGAATACGGCAAACCTGGACTGCTATGAGTATTATCACCCGGACCGCAGTGTGATCCAGAGCGGACCGGTCGCTTTTTGCGGATGGCTGGAAACGAAAGACTGCCGCCCTTACCGCACAGAGGTACAGCTTTACAAATCGCTGCTGTTTTTGAAGCGCAGCATTGACCGTGACCTGATCGTATCAGCTCAAAGGGAGGCTCTGCAAACCCTGCGCTGTATTATCTCCAATCTGGAATACCGCTTTTATAAAGCCTATGGCATGGAGATCGAGGACAAACGCACGGTCTATGGGGAATGTACCTACCGTCTGGTTCCCAGGGAGGATGAACCCAGCGTGTGCCTGATGCACGACTGGATCTACCTGCCAACTGCCTGATGTCACGAATAATATATAAAATATGTGACATATATGAAAACTGTACTGCCTTGCAAAATTTTTGATTTTTGATGTATAAATCAGATTTTTAATGGGAACACTCAAAATAAGAGGAATAGGACCTATTGCAATCATGTCACGAATAATATATAATATTCGTGACATGAAGGGAGGCGGTATTGTGGACAACGGATATACAAAACGAATACGAGAGCGTGTTCTTTCTCTTGAAGATGGAACTGTTTTTGTGATGTCTGATTTTGCGGATATTGCAGATACATCCACTATTCGTCAAAGTTTAAGCCGTTTAGTGCAATCAGGAACATTGCGCCGTATTTTGAAAGGAGTTTATGAAAAACCAAAATATAGCAAACTTCTGGATGAATATGTGGCGGCAGACCCGGAAGCGGTGGCGAACGCATTGGCACGAAGTTATCACTGGACGATTGCCCCATGTGGGAATACAGCATTGAACCTGTTAGGTCTTTCAACACAGGTAACAGCAGTATGGTCCTATATCAGCGATGGTCCATATAAGACCTACGAGTGGAACTCTACAAAGCTGGAATTTAAGCACCGGACCAATAAGGAGATTACCGGATTGTCCTATATGACAAGTTTGGTTATACAGGCATTAAAAACGCTTGGCAGATCGAATGTTACGCCAGAAGTCATACAGATGCTTTCCGAAAAACTGACAGACAAGGATAAACAGGCTTGTTTGAAGGAAGCAACCGAGTCTACGGATTGGGTTTACGATACGATACGGCAGATTTGTGGAGGTGAAAAGGTACAATGAGAAATATAGCAAGACTTTCAGATAACGACCGCAGGGAGCTGTTCAGAAATACAGCAGATAAAATGGGGCTGAATGATGCCATCGTGGAAAAAGACTTTTGGGTATGTTTTACGCTGGATTATTTATTTCACCGCTCACCATGGAAAGAGTCCATCACCTTTAAGGGTGGTACCAGCCTTTCAAAAGCCTTTCACCTGATCAGCCGGTTTTCAGAAGATATTGATTTGATTCTGGACTGGCGTGTATTGGGATATGGCAAAGATGAACCATGGGAGAAACGTTCCAATACAAAACAGGATGCTTTTAACAAAGAAGCCAATGTGCGTGCAGAGGTATTTCTGTCCGAAACATTCTGCCCGGCAGTCAAAGCCGGCTTATCCCAGGAAATCGGTTGTGAAGCAAATGTCTACATAGATGAAAAGGATAAACAGACGGTCATTTTCGCCTATCCGCACCTTTTTACGAATACGGCGACTTTACAGGTGATCCGTTTAGAGATTGGTGCGCTGGCAGCGTGGACTCCTGCAAAAACAGCGCTGATCGAACCATACGCGGCAAAATATTATCCGAAGATTTTTGAGCAAAAAGAAACCGCAATCCTTACCGTTGCCCCGGAACGGACCTTCTGGGAAAAAGCCACAATCCTGCACCATGAAGCGAACAGACCGGAACATTTGGAAATGCCGCAGCGGTATTCCAGACATTATTATGATCTCTACCGCATGGCTGCAACACCGGTTAAAGAAGCTGCTTTTTCCAGGCTTGACCTCCTGAAGAAAGTTGTAGATTTCAAAATGAAATTCTATCCCAGATCATGGGCGAAGTACCCGGAGGCTGTGCCGGGCACATTAAAATTACTCCCGCCGGAATATCGGTTTGCAGCATTGGAAGCGGACTATAACTCTATGCAGGATATGTTGTATGGGGATGTTCCGACATTTGAGACAGTCATAGCAGCGGTCCAGGAACTGGAAAAAGAGATCAATACACTATAAACAATTACATATCCATTTATTTGCCGGCTATTCTAAGATGCTTTAGAATAGCCGGTTTCTTGTTTTCAAAGGAGGGATGCTATATTACGCAAAATGAAGTCAATGCCGTTTTTGACGAACAGGTGCGGCTCTGTGCTGATACCTTGAAACGGAAAACCAAAGAATACACCGGGGATGACCCGGACCGGCTGGGTGCATTTAAGGCAGCGGCAGCTTTACAGCACACAACGCCCCAGCGTGCCCTTGCCGGTATGCTGGCAAAGCATATTGTTTCTCTATACGATATGTGCTTTGCCGAAGAAGTGGTTTATCCGATGGACACATGGGACGAAAAGATCACAGACAGTCTTAACTATCTGTTCTTACTGAAAGCGATTGTAAAGGAGGGACATACCAATTAAACAGATTGAAGTAAAAATTTTGAACTGCCAGGCGGTAGCGGAAGCAGAAAAAAACATGGTCTTTGCGGCAAGGCTTACCCAGCAGGGACATAAGATTGCCTCAATGGACGACCTGATGGAGCTCTACGAAAAATCATTCAGCGTTCAGACAGTAGCAGCTATGGGGGCGCTTCCCCATCCTACCATCCAGAAATTTGCGGTGATCACGGTAGCCATTGTCGGCGCCAGCAGGCGTTTTCTGGCGCAGATCACCCGCCACCAGAACGAAGTAAAATTTATGAGTGCATCGCTGCAGTACAGCAACTATACGGGACAGGCGGATTTCGCTGTCCCGTATTCTATTATGACGGCTCCGGCAGTGGTACGGGAACTGTACTTAAAAAGCTGTAATGAAAGCATGAAATGTTATGAAGCCCTGTGCACTGCCGGAAGCGGGCACGATGCGGCCGGCTATGCCACGCCCCAGGGATTGCGGAATGTACTGCTCATCAGCGCCACCCCTTATCAGTGGAAACATATCATCAGCCAGCGGGTATGCCGGAGAAATACAGATGAAACAAGGATCGTGCTGCTAAAGGTCTGGAAAGAACTTTATGAACTAAGCCCTACTTTGTTTGCCCCATCACTGACCGGGCCTTTTTGTCAGATGGATCGATGTCTGGAAGGGAAAATGACCTGCGGACGAAAACTGCAGGCAAATATGACGCCAGAGGATATTTTGGAAAAAGATTATCCTGCTCTTTGGGAAGGAGACTGCCGATGAAAATAAAACTGATCGACTTTGGCGTACCGGAGCACCAGCGTCCTTACCGTCCGCATGGCAATGATGCCGGAGCGGATGTTTATCTGCCCTATGACTGTACCTTACAGCCCGGAGAAATCGCCAAAATTCCTTTGGGTTTTGGACTGGAAATACCGGATGGATATGCGGGATATATCTTTCCCCGTACCAGCATGGCGGTAAAAGGTCTGGTCTGTGAACTGCCGCCTGTGGATTCCGGCTACCGTGGAGAGATCCATGCGATCATCAGCAATGTAAGCAATCAGGCGCAGTCTCTTTTTAAGGGAGCCCGTATCGGGCAGCTTGTGATCACGCCGATCGTCATTGCGGATTTTGTAACCGATCTGGGAACAGAACGAGGAACCGGCAGCTTTGGCAGTACCGGCGAATAGAAAAAGGCTGTTTGGAGAACAGTTTTTGAATACTTATCGGTATAGGGAGCGGACATTTCGAGAACATTATAAAATATAATAAAGAAAGTCACGAAAAAAGCGGCCATTACCGTGACCGCTTACTTTCTGCTATTGAGTTCTTTCATAATACCGAGGATATATTGCATGGATTGAGGATCAAGCTGTCTTGCCTCTGCAATGAATTCCTTTAAGGTTTCCGGGTAGGTATTTCCTTCATCAAAGAATTCCTGCGGTGTCACACCCAGATATTCGCAGATGTAGAAAAAAGACTGCATAGCGGGAAGTGACTTTTTATTCTCAATATTATTGATGTAGTTGTTTGCCTGACCTAACGATAAAGACATATCGCGTGCGGAAACTCCTTTTTGTGTCCGCAGCTTCGCTAATCGTTCCGGGACAAAATCTTCATACATCGCCTTCACCTCCCATTCTGTAATAGATTGTACCTCACGCCCCTTTATTATCCGCAAAAGGAAAAAGGGTATTATCGTTGACTTGCTAAATTAAATCTATTACTATATGAAAAGTGAAGAATTTTACCTATCAGATGGAGGGATGACCGATGAAAGGAAAGACTTGCTGTGTTACCGGACACAGGGATTTGCCGCAGAATGAGATCAACAAAATAAAAGCCGCTTTGGAACATGAGATCGATGCTGCCGTTACAGATGGATTTACCTGTTTTATGAGTGGCTTTGCAGATGGCGTGGATCAGTATTTTGCAGAGCTGGTGTTGGAAAGAAAGCAGACTAATCCGGCGCTGGAGCTGATCGCAGTGATCCCTTACCGCAAACGTCTGGACAGCCTGAATAAGAAAACAAGAACCCGTGAACTGCTGGAGGCTTGTGCGGATGTTGTTGTCATACAGGAAAAATATCTCCCAAGCGTCTACTCCCACAGAAACCGCTATATGGTGGAGCACTCCGACCGAGTGATCGCTGTATATGACGGACGGGAAACCGGCGGTACGGCAAAGACGATCCGCTTCACCCATCGGATGAAAAAGGAACTGCGGGAAATCCCGGTTGGAGAGATCGTCCTGCCGGATCACTTGAAACCAAAAACAAAATAGATACCTGTTGATGCGCTCACTTTGAAGTGGGCGTTTTTCTTTACCCATTTTTAGGAGGAATGCTTATGTGGAACCTGATTTCACATTTCCTTACCTTTGCCGGAGGAATGGCTTCCGGCGTTATGTTGATGTGTCTTATGCAAACCGGAAAACTTGCGGATAAAGAATTTGAAACTATGAAGGAGGAATAAAAATTGAAACTTGTGATTGCAGAAAAGCCCTCTGTTGCTATGTCACTGGCAGCAGTATTAGGCGCAACGGAAAGAAAAGACGGTTATCTCGAAGGTTCCGGCTATCTGGTGAGCTGGTGCGTGGGACATCTTTTGGAACTGGCACAGCCGGAGGCTTACAAAGAACAGTACGCCAAATGGCGGTATGAGGATCTTCCGATCCTACCGGAAAACTGGAAATATGAAGTGCCAAAGGATAAGAAAACGCAGCTTGCCCTTTTGTGCCGATTGATGAAGGACAAACGGGTGGATTCCGTGGTATGCGCTACGGATGCCGGACGAGAAGGAGAACTGATCTTCCGTCTGGTCTATGAATATGCCGGATGTAAAAAGCCTATGGAGCGCCTTTGGATTTCCAGTATGGAGGATGCGGCGATCCGTGAGGGCTTTGACCATCTCCACCCCGGCAGTGATTACGATAAGCTCTATGATGCGGCGGTCTGCCGGGCAGGAGCCGACTGGCTGATCGGGATCAATGCCACCCGGCTTTTTTCTGTCCTGTATGGTGTCACCCTAAATGTCGGCCGTGTTATGTCACCGACACTGGCACTTTTGGTACAGCGTGAGTCGGATATTGAATCCTTCATCAGTAAGCCTTTTTATGTGCCGGAAATCACCTGCGGAGGTTTTACTGCTTCCGGCGAAAAAATGACGGAACGATCCGAGGCTGAAAAAATCCGTATGGACTGTGACCACAACTCCGCTTTTGTGCGTTCTGTGGAAAAGCAGGTAAAAACTATACAGCCTCCCCGCCTTTATGACCTTACAACTCTGCAAAGGGAATGTAACCGTATTTATGGCTATACGGCTCAACAGACCCTTGATTATGTGCAATCTCTCTATGAAAAGAAGCTGGCAACCTATCCGAGAACGGACAGCCAGTATTTGACGAAGGACATGCAGGCAACCGCCGCTTCCCTGATCCTGTGGCTGCGTGACAATATGACCTTTGGAAAAGGCTACGCCGGAGAGCCGGACATTGACCGGGTAACAGATGACAGCAAAGTGACTGACCACCATGCCATTATCCCAACTGTGGAAATCGCACGGACAGACCTGTCAGAGCTTCCTTCCGGGGAGCGGGATGTGCTTACCCTGCTTGCCGTCAGACTGCTTTGTGCCACAACGCAGGTACACCGATTTGAAGCGGTCACCGCTATATTGGACTGCCAGGGATATACTTTTACGGCAAAAGGAAAGACTATTTTACAGTCCGGCTGGAAAGAGGTGGAACGGATTCACCGTATGAGTATCAGGCAGAGTGAAACGGAACACAAAGAAAATGAAGCTGTCGCTCTCCCTGTGCTGCAGGAAGGACAGACTTTTGAAGCTGTATCAGCAAGTCTCCGTGAAGGGAAAACTTCACCGCCGAAACACTATACGGAGGACACACTGCTGTCCGCTATGGAGACTGCCGGTGCGGAAGATATGCCGGAAGATGCCGAGCGTAAAGGATTGGGTACTCCGGCTACCCGTGCGGCAACACTGGAAAAGCTGGTTTCTGCCGGATTTGTACAGCGAAAGAAAAAGCAGCTCATTCCTACGGAAAAAGGAAAGAACCTGATCGCAGTCCTGCCGGACAATATCAAATCTCCCATCTTAACTGCAGAATGGGAATCCATGCTGAAACAAGTGGAACATGGCGAACTGTCGGCAACATCTTTTATGGATCAGATTGCAGATATGAGCCGGACGCTGGTAAAAGAACATACTACCCCGGAAGAACGTTTTGCGGATCTGTTTCCTTCTTCCAAAGGAACTGCACACGAAGCCGTGGGGGTATGTCCCCGCTGCGGTGCCCCGGTATTTGAAGGAAAGAAAGGTTTTTTCTGCGGCAACAGGGAATGTTCTTTTGCTCTTTGGAAAGATAACCGTTTCTTTTCCAGCAAGAAAAAATCTATCACAAAGTCTGTGGCAGCGGCTCTTTTGAAAGAGGGCCGCATTTCTATGTCCGGGCTTTACAGTGAAAAAACAGGAAGGACCTATGATGCGGAAGTGATTCTGGATGATACCGGCGGTAAATATGTGAATTTCAAGCTGGAATTTCCAGTAAAGAAAGGCAGGCGTAAATGAGCGATCGAAAAACCTTTGAATATGGCGGTTATCACTTCACGCCCATACGAAAATTTCACAAAAAAGAAGGCGACTTTTTCGCCATATCGAAACGGCTGGCAAGTGACCCCAACTTAGGGCTGTGTACCTATCAGGATCGGCAAAAAGCACCTTATGATTACAAAGACTTTTATACCGTTTCAACAGACAAAGAATGTGATATTTTCCGCTGCGAAGAAAATGGATTGTTGTATGTACCAGGAAAAAATGAACTTTTTATTTACCATGAACCAAAACAGAAAAAGCGGAACTCTATCGCCGATGCCCTTTCACAGCCCAGGAATGTTACTGATACAACCGAAATTTCCAGCGGTCGGCAAAGCAGAGCCCCGGAAAGGTAGGCGTTATGGCGGAGAGAGAATTGAACCGCTCGGAGCGGGCTACGATCCGAAAGCTGGTTACGGAGCTTTGCGCCAACTATGACTCCCAGGATAAGATCTGCCTTCCTCTGGACAGCCCTTGTTACATGCTGAATAAATGGTGGACCGGTGCTTATTGCAGGTACTTTGAAAAAGCGGTGCTGCCGGTGGATGCAGCACTGGAATCAGCCATTACCGGCGAGGACACCTCCATGAGACAGAAAATATGCCCTGTGTGTGGAAAGGCATATCTTCCTACAACCAGCCAGGCATATTGTTCCGCTGCCTGCCGGGTCTATGCAAGACGGAAATCCGAGCGGGAACGCAAACGCCGGAAGCGGCAAAACCAACCATGATATGTCCGCAACTTAGCCTTAAAAGTCCTTGATTTTCAAGGGCTTTTTGCACCTGTTTTCAAGGGAGCTGTATAAGAATACTCCGGTGCTTTGAAATGAGGTTAAGTTGCAGACAAAACATATATTTTAACAAAAACGATAGGAGGCGATTTTTTGAATATCAACACGATTACCGCGGAGGACCTTCGCCGCATGCCGGATAAGGAAGGACTGATTTTACAGGGCTGTGGCGGGGATCTGACAGAGTGGGTGGACGGGATCAATGAAATGCTGACAAAAGCAGGCATATTGAAAGATGGCTGTCAGTTTGAGAATGTGGCTGCTTTTCAGCACGGCGAACTGACCTGTCTGCTTTACCCGTTTGATGATGTGAAACTGGATATAGGAAAACTTGCCCTGTGGCGTTTACAGACCCATGAAGTCTATGGCGGCACATGGCTGTCGGACTTTGTGCCGAATTATTTAGGCGGATTTATAGAAACACCGGAAGCGTTGGCAGATAAACCGGATTGTCCGCTGATCGGAGCAGATGGGAACATTTTTAATCTGCTGGGTATTGCTTCCCGTACTTTGCGGGAGCATGGTTTGAAAGAACAGGCAAAAGAAATGTCTGATCGGGTATTTGTTTCCGGCAGTTATGGAGAAGCGCTCTGTATCATTGGCGAATATGTCAACATCACAGATTCCGAACCGGAGCATAAGAATTCTCTCCGTCAGCAGCTAAAGGCAACAAAACCGGCAGACCCAGTAAAAAAGCAACAAACTTCCAAACAGCAGGAACGATAAGGAGGGATGCGAAATGGAAAGGAAACGGACCTATGGTGTATGGGCAGTACGAAGCAGCACTTCTATTTTCGGACCGGCACAAAGCTGGTGCAAGGAAAATGGAAAACCGTTGGAGTTTGATACCAAAGCTGCTGCTGAAAACTATGCAAAGGAAGCCAACGAACATACGACAGCAAATGTCCGATACTATGTGAAAGAAAAAGAACCGGAGCCCGGTGCTGTTCGGAAAGGAACATCTCAATCGGAGCTGGATGCACGCAGCCATGAAGAAGTGATACCAAGAAATGATGCAGCGGAAAAACAAAATGAGATTCCGGGCAGACAGATTCCTTCTCAAACAGATCCGCTGGTAGAAATCCGCTCTGCGGTCCATAGTAATTACGCGGGTATGGTCGCTATGCTGGGTGCGGACAACCGTGTGTATTTGGGGCGTGAGGAACGCTGCCATTACCAGAATATGCAGCCATCTTACTATGACAATCAGGACGGTTCCCTGTGTTTTGTCTGTGATCAGCCCGACATGTACTATTTTCTCTATGGAGAAGGCTGGGCGCATACCCAGGCGGAAATGCTGGAACGAGGGCTTACCCTGCGCCAGTATGAAGAATTTGCAAGACTGCAAAATGGGGTCCTTGCACAGTTTACCACCCAAAGAGAAATTCTGTTTGCCGGACAGCCATTTCAGGCGCCGGAGAGTTATCTGCGCAATGCGGAACTTTATGAGGAAGGTCAGACCGGCAACTACAATATGCTGGATGGCAGGCTGAACAACGAACCTCCTGTGCGCCCGGATCTGACAGACGGACAGACGGATGAAGAAATCCGGGAGCTGGTGCCGGAAGCAAAGCCGTCTTTGATGGACCGTTTGAAAGCAGACAAACCGGAGCATGAAGCAAGGCAGATGATCCCTCCTGTGCCGGAAAGGGAACGCTGATGGCCGAGGTAAGATTTGAGGATGTAGATCTTCTGGGTGCTCTTTCCCGTATCGTAGATCTTCATACCCAACATTATAAAGAGGACTTTGACCTGGATAAAGAACTAATCTCAAAACTGGCTGTGTCAGAACGTTCAGAGGATAAACAGCTTCTTTGGATGTCACGCTCCTGCGGAACCTATACCCTGCGCGAACGGGAAGTTTATCTGGATGGAAGCCATGAAAATAAAGTGTGGCGGTTTTACCATGAACAGACAAATGATCCAGTTTTGGCTTATGCCATCTCTTCGAAAGAAGTCAGGGACGGAAAAATATTTGGCGATCTCTATCCGCTAAATTATAGAGAACATGTGGAACGGATGAAAAAGCTGACCTGTCCAATCGGAAATGTAGCCGTTGCATTTGAGGATGGAAATGTTATCACGATTCCCTATCAGGAACGGAGACAGCTTATGAACCGGCTTATGCCAGAGCATGGAGTCCCTAAAACAATGACTTATCTGCCGGAAAATGAGCCGGAGCTGATGATGATCCTAAAACGGGAACGCTTCAAACGCAGCTATCATGCGACAGCCGGAAATCTGGAGGAATATCTTGATAAGCTGGAAAAGACCACCCTGCGGGAAAAACTCAAAAGAGCAAAGACGGTGGTTTCAACACAGGAGGTCTCATCTCATAAAAGAGGGTTGGAACGATGAAGGGCAGGCATAACAAAAAATCCGTCCGCGTCGAATTTGTCATGTCCGAAGCGGAGGCCGAACTGGTAAAAGAACGCATGGCGGAACTTGGCATTACCAACCTGTCGGCATATCTGCGAAAGATGGCCGTAGACGGTTACATCATTCACCTTGATATGGGAGACATTCAAGAAATGATCCGACTTCTCCGCATTTGTTCCAATAACTTAAACCAATATACCAGACGGGCCAATGAGACCGGCAGTATTTATGCCGCAGATATAGAGGACATCCGCACCCGTCTGGACAGCCTTTGGGATGGCATGGATAAACTAATCCGGGGATTTGCAAACATTTCATAAACAACCGGAAAGCCGTTGCTTTCTTTTTGCCGTCACGGTAAAATTTTTATAAGGGCAGATGCCCTTCTGAAAGGAGGCAAAGCGTATGCGTTTGATAGGTAAATTACTGGCACTTCCCTTTATGCTGGTTACGGGGATTCTTTATCTGGTATGTAAATTTTTAGTGGTTTTTTCCGGTGCGGTACTTGGGATTCTTTCCGGGATCATCTTTCTGGCGGCATTGGTGCTGTTCTTTGTCGCAGGTTTTTTGCCGGGTCTTGCATGGCTTATGATCGCCTTTCTTATCAGTCCATACGGTCTGCCTCTGGCGGCTGCATGGCTGGTAGGGATCATTGGCGGGGCAAACAGTGCCTTAAAGGATTTTATATTTGGTTAAGCAGATTTGGCGGGGCGCATAGGCAGCCCCGCTCTTTTTCTGCAATTATAACTTCTCTGATTGAAATTAAGTTAAGGAGGTGACGAAAATAGCGACCACAAGACTGATGCCTCTGCATGTAGGAAAAGGTCGGAATATCTCTACTGCGATTGCAGATATTATTGATTATGTAGAAAATCCGCAGAAAACCGATTTTGGAAAATTCATTTATGGCTATGAGTGTGATACCCGGCTTGCTGATGCAGAGTTTCTTCTGTCCAAACGACAGTATGCAAATCTGACCGGCAGAAATCAGGGTGCAGATGATGTGATCGCCTACCATCTCCGTCAGGCATTTAAGCCCGGCGAAGTTACGCCAGAAGAAGCTAATCAGATCGGCAGGGAGCTGGCACTGAAGCTCACAAAAGGAAACCATGCCTTTGTTGTCTGCACCCATGTGGATAAGCACCATGTCCATAATCACATCATTATCAACTCTACTACACTGGACTGTCAGAAAAAATTTCGCAACTTCTGGGGTTCTACCTGGGCAATCCGGCGAATGAATGACAAGCTGTGTTTGGAACATGGACTTTCGATTGTAGAAAATCCGAAACCCAGCCGGGAGCATTATGGCACATGGCTGGGGAATAAAAAGCAGCCTTCCTTTCAGGAGCAGATACGCATTGCTATTGATGCTGCATTAGAGGAAAAGCCAAAAGATTTTGAGGAACTTCTACAGAAGCTGGAAACTGCTGGGCTGGAAGTCAACCGTGAAAGAAAACATCTTCGGTTCCGAGTTCCGGGACAAGAAAATTATACCCGATGCGATACGCTCAAAGGCGATTATACAGAACAAGCCATCAAAGAACGGATTGCCGGTACACGGACAGTAAAACCCCGCCATGCCTTTTCTAAAAAAACGGTTTCCAAAGTTGGATTGCTGGTTGATATTGAAGTTGCAATCCGTTCCGGCAAGGGCCCTGGTTATGAGCGCTGGGCAAAAGTGTTCAACCTAAAGCAGCTTTCTCAGGCAGTGCTCTACTTAAAAGAACATGGCGATATGGGTTATGAGGATCTTCTGGAAAAAGCCAACGCCACTACCACTAATTTCAATACCTTATCCGTTCAGATCAAAGATCTGGAGTCAAAAATGAACGCCAATGCCGAGCTGCAAAAACAGATCGTAAACTATGCGAAAACGCGGGCTGTCTATGTAGAATATCGCAAAGCCGGGTACAGCAAAAAATTCCGAACAGAACATGAAGCTGAAATTCTGCTGCACCAGGCGGCAAAGAATCATTTTGACGAGCTGGGAATCAAAAAGCTCCCCTCTGTCAAATCTCTCCGGGAGGAATACACCGATCTTCTGGAACAAAAACGGAAAGCCTATTCTGCCTATAAGCAGGCCAAAAATGATATGAAAGAA
>NZ_JBDPGY010000001.1:45091-73294 GCF_039841815.1 Ruminococcus sp. 1001136sp1
GGAGGAATACACCGATCTTCTGGAACAAAAACGGAAAGCCTATTCTGCCTATAAGCAGGCCAAAAATGATATGAAAGAACTTCATAATGTTCGGGCCAATGTGGAATACCTATTAGAGATTTCTTCCCCACCACAACCGCAGCGCAGCACAGAAAAATCCCGTCAATAAGGTTTGCTAACTTGAATTCTATAGACCTTGACTTTCCGGGACTTCTTAACTATAATAATACTCAAGCAGGGGGACTACCTTGTAGTTGAGAAGGTTAAAACCTGACCCTTTGAACCTGTTGGCTAATACCAACGCAGGGAGCTAAAGAATACAGATTCGTATTTTTTGGACATTCTCTGTTTTGGGAATGTCCTTTTTAATTGAATAAGATATGATATGTGTTTGCGAGGGAACTGAACAAGTTGAAAAAGGTAAGACCTGACCTCTGGACCTGTCGGCTAATACCGGCGTAGGGAAGCAATTTCTTACGCTCGTATTGCGTCTGAAAGAGCTTCTAATTGTTTTAGAGGCTCTATTTTTTTATTTTAGGAGGAACAAACATGGCATTTATGAAAGACATTTTAACCCGCAACATCCCCATTTGGGAAGAATGTGCAGCTACCCCATTTGTGCAGGAAGTGCAAACTGGAAAGCTACCTCTTGAAAAGTTCAAGAGATATATGATTCAGGATAGTATCTATCTGAAAAACTATGCCCGTATATACGGCAAGGCAATTTTTCATGCTGATACATTAAGAGAAATTCAGCTTTACTATTCCATGCTGAATTTTGTAAATGATACGGAATCAGAAGTGCGTCTGGATTATCTAAAGCAATTTTGCATGACGGATAATGATATTGAACTGATCGCTCCTCTGCCTGAAAATCAAAATTACATTGATTTCATGTTTGAGATTGCGTCACATGGAAAGAATGAAGAAATTTTAATGGCGGTTCTTCCCTGTATGCTAAGTTACAGCTATATATTCCGCAAATTGGCGGCTGTTCCTACAAGCAGACAGTCAAGATATTGGGACTTTATCAAAGATTATGCGGATGAACAATATGCAGAAAGCTGCAAAGAATGGTCTGCTTTTGCAGAGCATAAATGTGCCGGGTTATCAGTAGCAAATAAAAAGTATCTGGCTGATATTTTTGAAAAAGCAAGTTTGTTAGAGCTTGCTTTTTGGAAGATGGCCTATCGGAACGAGAGAATGGAGGAAAATGCAAAATGAAAAAAGTATTGTCCATTGCCGGATCAGATTGCAGCGGAGGTGCAGGTATTCAGGCTGATTTGAAAACTTTTTCTGCTCACGGTGTATTTGGAATGAGTGTTATTGTTTCTGTTGTTGCAGAGAACACCAGCCGTGTTATCGACATCCAAGATATTACCCCGGATATGATTGAAAAACAGATTGACGCCGTATTTGAAGATATTGAAGTGGACGCAGTAAAAATCGGTATGCTTTCTACACCAGAATGTATGAAAGCGGTGGCAAAGAAACTATTACAATATAAGCCCCAAAATGTCGTAATCGACCCGGTTATGTATGCCAAAAATGGCTGCCCATTGATGAATCCTACGGCGGTTTCCACCTTGATAGACACAGTAATTCCACTGGCCGATGTACTTACTCCGAATATTCCAGAGGCAGAGAAAATAGCAGATATGCAGATTTCCACAGTTTCAGATATGGAGGCTGCCGCAAGAAAAATATATGCCATGGGTTGTAAGGCGATTGTTGTCAAGGGTGGACATCATATAGGAAATGCTGTTGATGTCCTATTTAATGGAGAAAATTTCTACCATTTTGAAACATCCCGCATTGATACGAAAAATACTCATGGGACAGGCTGTACCTTTTCTTCTGCAATCGCTTCCCAGCTTGCAAAGGGAAAAAGTGTTCCGCTTGCAGTCGAATCTGCAAAGGCTTATGTCACAATGGCAATCGAACACTCTCTTGCGATTGGAAAAGGCTGTGGCCCAACGCACCATTTCTACGAATTGTATCAGCATGGTTTATCTAAAGAATAGGCAGGTGCAAAATGAACTTTGATTATACACTTTATCTTGTTACTGATCGTCAACTAATGAGCTGCGATAGCCTGACAGAAGCGGTAGAACAGGCAATTTTAGGAGGCTGCACAATGATACAACTCCGAGAAAAAGAATTGTCCTCATTAGAATTTTACAATCAGGCTGTTGCCGTGAAACAGGTTACGGATAAATACCATATTCCCCTTATCATAAACGACCGGATAGATATTGCAATGGCTGTGCAGGCTACGGGGGTACATATTGGACAGCATGATTTACCTGCGGCTGCCGTCCGCAAAGTAATTGGGGAAAATATGCTGTTGGGAGTATCTGCATCTTCCATTGCAGAAGCAATACAGGCACAACAGGATGGTGCAGATTATTTGGGAGTTGGCGCAATGTTCCCTACTGGAACTAAAACCGACGCTGATTCTGTATCAATGGAGGAATTACAGAAAATCCGCACAGCCGTTTCTTTGCCGATCGTTGTTATTGGCGGTATCAATAAAGGAAATACAGGGCGTTTCAAGCCCATGGGAATTGACGGGCTGGCTGTTGTATCTGCCATCATAGCGCAGTCCGATATAAAAGCTGCTGCTGCGGAACTGAAAGATTTATTTTGCGGAAAGGAAAAGAAACATGGATTTTAATGCGGCAATCTTTGATTTAGATGGAACAATTCTGGATTCAATGGATGTATGGGAGCATATAGATATTCAGTTTTTGAAAAAGAGAAATCTTCCTGTCCCGGAAAATTATGTAACTGAAATATGTGCAAGGAGTTTTGAGGAAGCCGCACAATATACCATTGATCTTTTTGGATTGCAGGAAACGGTAGAGGGAATTATTGAGGAATGGAATAATATGGCGGTCGAGGAATACAGTAACCATGTCGGTCTGCTGCCCCATGCCCTTGATTATCTTCTGCGCTTAAAAGAACATGGAATAAAACTTGCAGTTGCTACGGGGTTGCCGGAAAAGCTCTATATTCCATGCTTAAAGAACAATTCTATTTTAGAATTATTTGACGCTCTATGTTCAACAGATGAGGTTCAGCGGGGAAAAGAATATTCGGATGTCTTTGAATTGGCCGCAAGAAAATTAGGGGTTGCACCTGAACACTGTATTGTGTTTGATGATGTGCTTCCAGCAATTAAAAGCGCAAAGGCAGCCCGTATGTTAGCAGGCGGGATTTATGATAAGTATTCCGCAGATCAGCGTACAGAAATAGAAAGGATTGCGGATATTTACTTACTTGATTTTCGGCAAGCACCGATCCCACACAAAGAGGTATGAAAATGGAAAAATGGGATTTATATAATGCAAAACGGGAAAAGTCTGGAATAACAGTGTGCCGTGGAGAAATCATACCCAAAGGGCTGTATCATTTATCTGTGAGTGTATGGATCGTCAACCAGCAGGGGCAGTATCTTTTATCACAGCGGCATCCGAAAAAGCAATACCCTCTTTATTGGGAATGTACGGGTGGTTCTGTACTTTCCGGGGAAACCAGTTTACAAGGAGCAATCCGAGAGGTAAAAGAAGAATTAGGAATACTGCTTACTCCCGGAAGTGAAAAATTGATTTATCAGAGCAGACGGGAAAATGTGCAGGATTTTTACGATGTTTGGCTATTTCATAAGGATATAAAGATTGAAGAAATGCGTTTACAGGAAACAGAAGTTGTGGATGTTCAATGGGTAAATCCAGATAAGTTATTTGAGATGTTTCGCCTGAAACATCTGCACCCTCTAATTACCTATGTAGATCAGCTAATAGGCTGAAAAAGCGCCGGGCGCAGAGGTATCAAAGCCTCTGCATCTGGCGCTTCTTTTTTGTCCTTTTTCCCGCATTTAGAACCCCGTTTTGCGGGGAACAGGATAACTTTATCCACCTGCCTGCCGGCCATGCGGAAAAACACTTGATTTCCGTGGACTTTTAACGCCCTAAATGCGTAGACAGGAGGTATCTTTTCCGCTGGCGCTCAGCCTTTTAATTCCGTGTTGCACATGAGGCGGAAATCTTACTGCACCAGACAGCGAAGAATCATTTTGACGAACTGGGAATCAAAAAGCTCCCCTCTGTCAAATCTCTCCGAGAGGAATACACCGATCTTCTGGAACAAAAACGGAAAGCCTATTCTGCCTATAAGCAGGCCAAAAATGATATGAAAGAACTTCATAATGTTCGGGCCAATGTGGAATATCTATTAGAGATTTCTTCCCCACCACATGGAGGTTGTAGATAACGCAAGTGATGAAAACAACGAAAATACAAGGAGAAAGGCAACTGTTGTACCTATTAAAATAGAATATGTGTGAGAGGACAAGCCTTTCAATAATGTAGACGTTCAGAAATGAGCGTCTATTTTTATACCCAAAATGAAAGGAGCATTAGATTTTATGAAAAAGATGTTAAAACGATTGTGTACGGGCTTCTTAGCTCTTGCAACTGTCGTTACTGCTTTACCGACTACACCCGTCCATGCAGAAAGTAAGCAATACTGGACGGAAAGTGCAGAGCGTGTCGGTATCATTGAAAAAGTAATGAATGACGGTTCTATCGGTTCGACATTCAATGAGGGCTATATGAAAGTCGAGGGCGAAACTGCCTATTGTATCGACATCAATACAGATTTTAAGAATGGTTACAAGACCAGAGCTGACGCAAGCTCACGTATGAGTGCCGACCAGATTTCAGATGTGGCGTTATCCTTAGAGTATGTCAAACAGTATGGCGAAACTCACAAGGAATTGAACTACAAGCAAGTCTATCTGTTGGAACAATGTGTGGTCTGGCAGAGATTGAGCGTACATCTTGGCTGGCAGTGCGACAACGTGCGAGCTTCTTATGATGAAATTCCAAAAGCTACGCAGGACGAAGTTTTCTCTGGTGCAAGAGCCTTTGTCAAAGAGAATAAAGGACGCTATGAATGTGGCGGTTATATCTACTCTGGCGAAGGGCAGGAATTGGGACAATTCTGGGCGAAACTCAATGTTGGAAATGCGAAACTTCAAAAGACTTCCAGTAATACCAGCATTACAGACGGTAACGGGAATTACTCTATCGCTGGTGCGACATACGGTGTCTTTGCTGATAAGGACTGCACGAAACAGCTTGCCACCCTTACGACTGATGAAAACGGAAATACAGATGTCGTAGAGGTAAAGGCTGACACAGTCTATATCAAGGAATTATCCGCACCAGCAGGATATAAGGTTGATACAAATATATATTCCTTAAAGGTTGAAGCTGGAAAGACAGCGACCTTGAACGTATCAGATACACCAAAGGTAACAGACACTTTGATTGAACTCTTCAAGATTGATATGGAAACACAGAAAGACAATCCGCAGGGGAACGCTTCTTTAGCAGGTGCGGAATTTACATGGAAGTATTATACTGGCTTCTACAATAAAGACAATCTCCCTGCCGAAGCTACAAGAACATGGGTTACAAAGACAATCGCCGAAACAGACAGCGACGGTACAATCCATTATGTTACAAAATTAGCGGACACATACAAAGTATCTGGCGACAGTTTCTATATGCAGGATGGCAAGGCAGTTCTTCCACTTGGAACACTAACCGTAGAAGAAACAAAAGCTCCAAACGGTTACTTGCTGGACGGTGCATATATGCAGGCTGGCGATAAGTCCGAACAGATTAAGGGCTTATACCTTACACAAATTACAGAGGACGGCGACCTTGCCGTACTTACTGGAAGTAACCAGTTTTCCGTATCAGACAAGGTTATCCGTGGCGGTGTCAAAATTCAGAAACGAGATTTAGAAACGGGCGATACAAAGCCACAAGGAAGTGCTACTTTGAAAGATACTGCCTTTGACATCATTTCCTTAAATGATAATGCGGTATTGGTTGAGGGCAAGTTATACAAGAAAAATGAAGTGGTAAAGATAATTCGTACCGATATTGAGGGTATCGCTTCTACTTCTGCTGACCTCTTACCTTATGGAAAATTCCGTATGAACAATGAAAAAAGCAGAAACGCAGGAACAGGAATTTTTAGAAGTTTGTTCTTCTTACGACCATGACCTTTTAACTGGAAAAAAAGAAATGACATTGAAAGACTATGAACGAATTACTTATTTAGTTAGTTCTCTTGGGTATAGTCAATATCTTCAATTCCTTATTGGAAAATATATGGACTTAGCACAAGCTGACGAAGAACGAGAAGAAAGAGAACATGAAATATATTTGGAATATCCAGAGTATTATGAGGACGAGGGAATTTTAGAAGAAGAAGAAAAATGGCTGGAAGAATTTTTAAATCAACTTCCAGAGAAGAAAAGAGAATATTTTGAAAAACTTATAAAAGAGAGTTAAAGCTACTAAAAAAGTTACTGTATTCAGATGTTCTGATCACAGTAACTTTTTATCATTATACAAGGGAAAACAAATGCTAATAGACAAAATATTTTTTTCGTAACTTACATTTTCAATTTTACCGTCAATCTTTTTCAGCAATTCCTTTACAATATACAAGCCCAGACCAGAACTTCCTTTGGTGCGTGATTTATCAACAGTATAAAACTTGTTAAATAATAAGTTTACATCAATATCATCAAGGGATTTTGTTGAATTTTTAATTGTGAACACTCCTTTTTGATTGATAGAAACTTCAATGTAATTATCTGAATAACGAAGTGCATTTACAATTAAATTTTCAATAATTCGTTTACAGATAAGGTTATTTCCGTATATCCATACAGGAGTATTTTCTGTTTGAATGGTTGGTTGGATTTCTCCAAATTCATAATACTTTTCAATTAAGCAATCTGTAACAATTCTATTTATGTCAACACGCTCACATTCAACATCAACTTGCTCATTTTCTATCACAGATAAATCATAAAACTCTTGTACTAAATCCGTGAGATAATCTGTTTTTGCCTTAATGATTTTAATGCATTGTCCTTGTTCCTGTTTATCTTCACATTCTTGCAGAAGTGTTAAATAGCCTTGTATAGATGTCAAAGGTGTTCTTAAATCGTGGCTTATATTAGATATAGACTGTTTTAACTGTTCTTCTTCCTGCTTAATTTGAACCTGTAATTTTTTATGTAGATTATCTTTTTGATTGATTGCATAAGCTAATTCTTCAATGTCCCTATTTGATAAAGATACTCGTATTTTCCGTTGTTGCTTTATTTGCTTATTTATGTTGCGAATTGTTCTGATAATAGAGAATAAGGAAAATGCTAATATGAAAATAAAGCAAATCAATAAGAAATATAACATATTCGCATTTCCCCTTTCTGTTATGATTAGCGTATTTCTTGCTTTCTTAGTATCAATGCTGAAACAAGAAATGTAATAATTACAGTTCCCACGAAATAAATCAAAATATTGATTTCTAAATTATTTATCATATTATAAGAACAGGTATTCATCCAGTAATACATAGGATTTATTTTTAAATAGGTTAGAACTCTCCATGATTGAGTTGACATATTATCCCATGTCATCATATAGATAAGCGGTCCGCTAAATGTAAACAATGACATAGCACCTACAACGATTGCCGTATGTTTGAATATTACACATAACATAAGTGTAATTCCGATAAATGCTCCCATAATCATACAATTTAGTCCTGCAATTTTCAGCATTGGAAACAGTTGTATTGGAATATTAAATTTCGCACATTCTATTATAAATGCAATCATAATAAATGAAAAGTATAGAAATATACTGGTAATCGAAATCACAATATATTTCGCAACAAAAAACTTAATTCGGCTTTGTCCGCTTGCGATTGCAATTTTAATTGTTGAATCCGTATATTCTCTTGAAAAGAAAATGACAGAAAATATAAGAACAATCAGCCAGAAAAATACAGTATAAGATGTGGCTGTCCTTATTATTTCTTCAATCAATGGGTGTGCTGTATCGCTATAAGCACGAGCAAGAAATCCAACAGTTTCTCCTATTTTCCATGTTTTGTCTAAACTTGAACTTGATGCCACAAATTGTTGCTGACCGCCTATGGAGAAAATTCCAAAGACTGCTAAAATCAAAGCAAAGGTTAAGTACAATGCCTTTGTATGAAATAACTTATAAAATTCTGCTCTTATTTGATTAAACATTTTTTCGTCCCCCTATTAGATTTTCAAAGTATGTTTCCAAATTTTCTCCTTGCACAGAAATTTCATCAATAATAACTCCATTACTGGATAGTAATTTAGAAATCATTCTTACATTATCTAAGCACTCGTATATCCGAATAGAATTATCGGGGTAAACGGAGTAATTGTTAATATTTCCCTTTTGCTCTAATAAAAGAGTGGTTTTTTGGATATTATCTGTCCTTAAACAAATATGGCGTTTACATTCTTCGTTTAATTCTTCGGTAGAAATTTGTTTCAAAAGTTCTCCTTTATGAAGAAATCCGTAACAGGTAGCAAGCTGATGTAATTCACTTAATATATGGCTGGATATTAAAATCGTTACCTCTCGTTCTTTTACTAATTTTTTAAGAAGTTCTCTTAATTCAATAATTCCTGTTGGGTCAAGTCCGTTGACGGGTTCGTCCAAAATCAAAAATTCTGGCTCGCCTAATAATGCAACGCCTAAAGCAAGCCTTTGTTTCATTCCTAAAGAAAAGTTTGCTACTCTTTTTTTACCAGCATTGGATAAGCCTATCAACTCTAGAGTATCGGTAATACATTTTTTATTTGGAATACCTCGTTGTATTCTTTGTACTTCCAAATTTTGAGAAGCTGTCATATCCTTATATAACGCAGGCATTTCAATCGTGCAACCGATTTTTGACCTTTCATGTTGCAGATTATCCTTATGTCCAAATAGGATAATTTCTCCCTCGCTCTTAAAATTAAGACCTGTTAATAACCTGATTAAAGTCGTTTTTCCTGCCCCATTTTCGCCTACAAGACCGTAGATTTCTCCTTTTGGAATAGTTAAGTTCACATTCTTTAAAGCATAGAAATCTTTATATTTTTTGCTTAGATTTTTTGTTTCGCATATAAATTTTGTCATTCTAAACACTCCTTTCTATGCCACTATATCTAATAAGTCTAAAGAAAATCTAAAGTTATTTAATTTTATAACCGATTCCCCAAATGGTTTGTATATAATCTTCATTTGTAATCGCCTTAATTTTTTTACGAATATGACTGATATGGGTATTTATCGTATCATCATCATAAGCATAAGTTTTATTCCAAATGGATTCATATAAATTTTGCTTTGAAAAAATTTTTTGCGGATATTGCAATAATAGTCTTAAAATCTTTAACTCGGTTGATGTAAAAGATACTAATACCTCTTTGATATAAACTAGAGAGTTATTGATTTCAATATCTCTATATGTCAAAGTATCATTTTGACAGGACGTATTTGAAGTCCTTTTCAAATTTGCTTCAATACGAGCAAGAAGCTCATGCAGGTCAAACGGCTTAGTCATATAATCATCAGCACCTAATTTTAATAAATCTATTTTTGTCTGTACCATTGTTTTGGCGGAAACAACAATGACAGGAGCGTTTGTAAATTTACGCAATCTCTGTAATACATCATTTCCATTTAACTTCGGTAACATAATATCAAGTATTATTAAATCTGGAACAAGCGATTTACATAATTCTATTCCCTCTGCACCATTCAAGGCATAATGAACGATATATTTATTATTTTCTAAGAATTTTGCAATCATATTGCAAATGTCTATATCATCTTCAATAATAGCAATTTTATTCATGTGATTTCATCTCCTTTAATTAGATATTGTATCATAAGGTTTTTATGCTATCCACATCAAACAAAGAAGTCTATGGTACATTTAGAAATTATTTAGAAATATACTTTATGATTTTGGAAAATAATTTTGATGTGTAAATCAAGGAGTATGTTTCATGGAATGTTTTAAAGAAATCTATCGGCTATAAATGGAAAAAGCAATCAATAAAATCGTTAATTAGATATATAAATTCATTCGCTCGTGCAAACAGTCTGTTTTGTGCGGGCTTTTTTCATTCTGGAAAAATTTTGGATTTTTTGAGTTCTCAACTTAACAAATCACACCTGCCGTTCCCTATATGGTGCGGAAAGAGGGAGAACCACTTTTCACGTCATAGCGGAAAGGGGGTGAGATTGATGAAACCGTCTGACTTCCAGAAAACAGTTCAATGCCGTTTTGAAAGTTGTTTGAAGAAAGTTGTCCGTCATGTTGTTAAGGACTACCAGCAGAAATTAAAACGACGACAAGAGAAAGAAACGCTCTTTTGCGAACTCCCAGAAATCGTTGTAGAAAATCTGGCTGTCTGGGACGATTATGAAACGGACTATACGATTTTCAATGTATGCGGTTACGATATTCGTGTTTATGATGATGAATTGGCAGAAGCCTTGCGTAAACTACAATCAGCACAACCGCAGCGCAGCACAGAAAAATCTCGTCAATAAGATTTGTCTGCTTTTGGTTTTCAGCGTTCCAA
The DNA here is from genome assembly GCF_039841815.1 of Ruminococcus sp. 1001136sp1. Classification (NCBI taxonomy): domain Bacteria; kingdom Bacillati; phylum Bacillota; class Clostridia; order Eubacteriales; family Oscillospiraceae; genus Ruminococcus; species Ruminococcus sp. 1001136sp1. The sequence goes on from NZ_JBDPGY010000001.1 coordinate 55,596, forward strand.
CGGAACGCGCAGCCATTGCCACCGGCAATGATCTCAGGGGTTTGGGGATATGTCACCAACAAGCATTAGCAGGAATTCCGGAAACGGGATTTCTGCTAAATACGCAATCTTACGTAAGATTGCATTGCTTGCCAGTAGTTTTAAGAGTCTTTGGCAGAGAGTCTGTTTACAGTTGCTGCATTGATAATACTTCGATAATTTTTTATAATAAATTTGTTATTCTTCTAAAGTGCATGAAGAAGCGCAAAAAGAAAACAAAAAATAATCTTCTCGTGAGGTTTCTGTGACATTTGGATGATACACTAAGAATGAAGGAGTGTGATACAATGCGAATTTTAGTAGTCGAGGATGACCGACTTTTGAATAATACCTTGTGCTATAACCTGGATGCTGCTGGCTATGTCGTGGACTCTGCATTGACAAAATCAGCAGCCAGCAACTTTTTGACCAAGCAGGACTATGACCTGATTGTGCTGGATGTAAACCTGCCGGATGGGAACGGCTTTGATTTCTGCCGTGAGGTAAAGGAGCGCCGGCCGGATACAGCGGTGATCTTCCTGACCGCAAATGATATGGAAAGTGATATGCTCAAAGGATATGAGCTGGGTGCGGAGGACTATGTGACCAAACCTTTCCCCATGAGCGTCTTTCAAAAAAAGCTGTCCGTGGTGCTGGGGCGGCTGGCAAAACAATCTGGCGGCGATTGCTATGAGGATGGCGCACTATCCATCAATTTCTCGGAAATGACTGCTTCCCTGTCCGGCAAGCCGTTGGTGTTCACTCCGTTGGAATACCGGCTGTTGAAAATACTGACCAAAAATCCGCAGAATGTTTTGACCAGACAGGTGTTGCTTGAAAAGCTGTGGGATGCCGATGGGAACTTTGTGGATGAACACGCCCTGACCTCGGCCATCAGCCGGGTGCGGAATAAAATTGAAACGGATGGACGCCAGTACATCAAGACAGTGTACGGCATGGGCTATATGTGGATCGGAGGGGCATCGAAATGAATATGCGAAAACTCTCCATCAACAAAGCCTGTATCCTTTTGGGGACGCTTTTGCTGCTGGCCGTTGGTACGGTTTCTGCCGCTGTTTATCTGTTGACCCAGAATATAACTGCTGTCCGCTGTGTGTTCCTGTTCAGTCTTTTTGTACTGCTCTGCGTTATCTTCTTTGTGGCTCTGATCCGCCGGAAGCTGGTCCGGTTCTCCGATGCCTTTTGTGGTCAGATGGATGATATGCTCTCCGGGGATATGCAGCCCAAGCAGACGGTTGAGGAAGAAAGCCTGTTCTATAAAATCAACTACCGGCTGGGGCGGCTGTACGAAGTTATGCAGGAAAATAAAAACAGCATCGCAAAGGAACGGGCTGACCTGCAGGAGCTGATCTCTGACATTTCCCATCAGGTCAAGACCCCGATTGCCAACTTGAAGATGATTAACAACACGCTGCTTGAAAACGAGGTTCCTCCGCAGAAGCAAAAGGAATTTCTGACAGCTCAGGCCAGCCAGCTTGATAAGCTGGACTTCCTAATGCAAGCCATGATTAAAACCTCCCGCTTGGAAACCGGAGTCATTTCGCTGGAGCAAAAACAGCAGCCGGTTTATGATACCCTTGCCGCTGCCCTGGGCGGGATTTTGCTCAATGCCGAAAAGAAACAAATAGATGTGCAGGTGGAATGCCCGGAGCATTTGGATGCGTGTCACGATAGAAAATGGACAAGCGAAGCCCTGTTCAACATTCTGGACAACGCAGTGAAGTACACCCCGGCAGGCGGACAGATCCGTGTGTCCGTGGAAGGCTGGGAAATGTATGTGAAGATCGACATTGCCGACACCGGCATCGGCATTTCGGAGCAGCACCAGGGGACGATTTTCAAACGGTTTTACCGGGAAGATGCGGTGCATGATGTGGACGGCATTGGGATTGGCCTGTATCTGGCCCGTGAGATTGTGACCTTGCAGGGCGGCTATATCCGGGTGGCGTCTGAGGTTGGGAAAGGCTCGACCTTTTCTGTTTTCCTGCTCCGAAAGTAGCGCAAGCGCGCCCCAAAAACTGAAATGTCACAGCTTCGTGACATTTGGGGCCGAATTTAGCGGAAATTTTTTGTGGCTCGTGACATTTCTGTGAGGTTTGGTCGTTACAATAGGTTTATCAAAAAGAAAGGATGGTGTTCTTTATGAGCATTTTGCAAACGACTGAACTGAAAAAATATTATGGCGCAGAGCCGAACATTACCAGAGCCTTGGATGGCGTAACCCTCTCCATAGAAAAGGGCGAATTTGTAGCCATCGTGGGAACCTCCGGCAGCGGTAAATCCACGCTGCTGAACATGATTGGCGGATTGGATGTGCCCACCTCCGGCCAGGTGGTCGTGGATGGCAAGGAGTTGTCCAAACTCAAAGACGAGGAACTGACCGTTTTCCGCAGAAGAAAGATCGGCTTTATCTTCCAGAACTACAATCTGGTGCCGGTGCTGAATGTCTTTGAAAACATTGTGCTGCCTGTGGAGCTGGACGGAAACAAGGTAGACAAGAAGTTTATGAACGAAGTAGTGCAGATGCTGGGGCTTGAGGATAAGCTGAACAATATGCCCAATAACCTCTCCGGCGGCCAGCAGCAGCGCGTAGCCATTGCCCGCGCCTTGGTGTCAAAGCCCGCTATTGTTTTGGCTGATGAACCCACCGGCAACCTGGACAGCAAGACCAGCGCCGATGTGCTGGGGCTTCTGAAAACCACAAGCCAGAAATTCCACCAGACCCTTGTGATGATTACCCATAACAGTGAGATTGCCCAGCTTGCTGACCGTATCATTCGGATCGAGGATGGTAAGATTGTTCAGTAAAGGGGGACGCGACTATGAATGACATTCTATTTGGCAATAACAACAAGGCTGTCATCAAAAAGCTGGCAAATCGCAGTTTTCGCAGTAACAAAATGCGGAATGTGATTGCGGTCATTGCGATTGCCCTGACAACCTTTCTCTTTACGGCAGTCCTGACCATTGGCATGGGAGCCAGTGGGACGCTGGAATACAGCATGGCAAAACTGATGGGGTCATCTGCTGATGCTCTGGTACAGGGACTTTCCGAGGAGCAGTTTCAGCAGTTAAAACAAAATGCCATGTTTGAAAAGGTGGGCTGCTGGATACCTATTGATATTATGACCAACACCAACCGGCGTGTTGCAGAGGTCGATTACGCCGATCAGGCCCAGTTGGAGATTCGGATGCTGACGCCGCGTACAGGCTCTGCCCCTCAAAAAGCAAATGAGGTTTTGGTTTCTGCCAATATACTGAAGGATCTGAACATCGAAGAAAAAATCGGGGCGGAAATTCCCATTGAATTAAAGGCTCGCCAAAGCGGTCAGATTTATCATTTTGATATGGTCGTATCCGGTATTTATGACACGCCAAACGAAAAATCCGAATCGGTCATTGTTTCCAAAGCCTTTCTGGAAGAAAACGCAGAAATGATGAGCGATATTGCTCAGGGACGTGTTGGCTGTGGTATTTATACATCCGATGTAGTAATGCGGGATAACTACATGGTGAAGGACCGCATTTCAGAGCTTGTCCGCAATATCGGCGGTAATCCAGACGATGTCAATGCAGCCAACGCGGTTCGCGTTGCCCCTAACCCCATCGTCTCTAATGACAGCGGTCTTATGATGTGGCTGGTAGCCGGTGTTTTCGGTATCCTGTTCATGTTCTGTGGGTATCTGCTGATTTACAATGTATTTGAGATTGCAGTTACCAATGATATTCGGCAGTATGGCTTACTGCGGACCGTGGGAACTACTTCCCAGCAGATCAAGCGTTTGGTCAACCGGCAGGCGCTGTATCTATTCTTAATGGGTACGCCACTCGGTCTGCTTTTTGGCACATTGCTTGGACGCAGTATTCTGCCTGCTGCACTGCGAATATTTGCTGTTGATTACAGCGGCGGAAATATTGAGGTCGGCACACTCCCATATTTGGGGATTATCGCAGGTGCGATTCTGTTCTCAGGGCTTACGGTTTATATCAGCACCAGAAAGTCGGTAAAGAAAGCTTCCCGTGTGTCACCTATCGAGGCTATCCGCTATGTAGAGAAGGATACCGTTTCCATAAAACGAAAAAAGACAGATGCCGGAGCAGTTATTCCCCGTATGGCGAAGGCCAATCTTCAGCGCAATAAGCGCCGGACGGTCTTTATTGTGATTTCTCTGACTTTGAGCATTGTCCTTCTGAATTCGGTGTTCATAGTGAGTGGCAGTTTTGACGAAGATGCCTATATCGAAAACCAGACCCGAAGTGATTTTATAGTATATAGTCCAGGCATTCAAGCGGCGTTTGGAAATGACTTTGGGCATAACAGCACTGTTCCAGAAAAGGCGACAGAAGAAATCAAAGAACAGCCTGGAGTCACAAACAAAGTCTACCTGTACCGGAACACTTTTGAAGATGACCATATCTCCTGTGACTGGGGAACTCCCTATGTGGTTGATAACACATATAAGGAGCAGCGAATGATGCCGGAACATCTCAATTTAGGTGTTTACCAAACAGGAACAGAAAGGGACTATGCCGCTCTAACTGCGGATAACCACCCTCTCGGGAATGTATTTGGCTTTTCGGAAAACTTCTTCAATCGGCTGGACATTATTGAAGGTGAAACTGATTTATCTGTCTTAAAAGACAAACTTTGGAATGGCAACAATGTAATTTTAATGGGCGAATATAACGATCATGGTAACTTTGGTGGGGCGGATGCCGCCGCTTATCGTGGATTATCAGTTGGAGATACCATTCAATTTTATGAAAATGGAACTCCAACCGAGGAGTTTACCATTATCGCTAAAGCCGTAGCTACTCATAGCGATGTGACTGTGACTGGCGGCGGTGCAAATATCTCACAAATAATAGACGGTCCAAAAATCTTTATGGCTGAAAATAAATTCAAGGAGATTTATGAAACCCCAACCTTGTACGGCTTCCTCTTTGATGTAGAGGAACAGTACCAGCAGGAGATGGAAAACCATCTGATGCAGGATACAGATGTTTCCTATACCTCCATTCTGACGATGAAAGGGACTGTTTCCAGTGTAAAAAATGTTGTCTTGCTGATTGGCGGAGTGATCGGCGCTGTGTTTGCCCTGGTGGGCCTGATCAACTTCATCAATCTGGTTATGACCAACATCATTACCCGCCGCCATGAGTTTGCCACCATGCAGAGCATCGGCATGACGAACCGGCAGCTCCGAAAGATGATGATTTCTGAAAGCTTCTCTTATGTGCTACTGGCTGGGATTGTCGGTACACTGGCTGCGGGGGCACTTGGCATGACATTGGTAAGGGCTTTTGTAGAAAACGGTCCAACCAGTATCATGATGACATTCCAGATGACCTTGCTACCTGCACTGATTATGCTGGTTCTCTTTCTGGCACTGGCGTTTATCGTTCCCGTTGTCGCACTCCGACTCCTTAACAATCGGAGTGTCGTAGAGCGGCTTCGGGTAAATGAATAACAGGCGCAGCCATATCAAGTGAATACTTCCTGCGCCGTCGTATGCGGCTGTGGGACACGAAAAACCGGGGGATTTTTCTCCCGGTTTTTCAAATGTCACGAACTTGTGACATTTGGGGCCGAATTTAGTGGAAATTTTTTGTGGCTCGTGACATTTCTGTGAGGTTTGTTCGTTACAATGGGTGTGTGAACCTCTCTGTTGAGCAGGGGGAATTTGTAGCGATTGTTGGAACCTCCGGCAGCGGCAAATCCACGCTGCTAAACATGATCGGCGGACTGGATGTGCCTACCTCCGGCAAGGTTATTGTGGATGGGCGCGACCTCTCTACATTGAAAGATGAGCAGCTTACCATTTTCCGCAGGAGAAAAATCGGCTTCATCTTCCAGAACTACAATCTGGTGCCAGTGCTGAATGTCTTTGAAAACATTGTTCTGCCTGTGGAACTGGACGGAAACAAGGTAGACAAGAAGTTTATGAAAGAAGTGGTGCGGATGCTGGGGCTGGAGGATAAGCTGAACAATATGCCCAGCAATCTCTCCGGCGGTCAGCAGCAGCGTGTAGCCATCGCCCGCGCTCTGGTATCGAAGCCTGCTATCGTTCTGGCGGATGAGCCAACGGGCAATCTGGACAGTATGACCAGCAGCGATGTGTTAAGCCTGCTGAAAGTTACCAGCGTGAAATTCCACCAGACCCTCGTAATGATTACCCATAATAATGAGATTGCCCAGCTTGCCGACCGCATTATTCGGATTGAAGATGGCAAGATTGTACAGTAAGGGGGTGGGACTATGAATGATATTTTATTTGGCAACAATAATTCCAAAGTGATAACCAAGTTATCCAAACGCTATTTCAAGAAGAATAAGGTTCGCAATCTGGCTGCGCTGCTGGCAATCATCCTGACCGCTTTCCTGTTTACCTCTATCACTTCCCTGGCGTTCAATATGGCGTCCTCCATCCAACTCTCTCTGCAAATGCAGAAAGGCAGCAAGGCGGATGGCACTTTGGGGTATATGACGGAGGAACAGTACGAGCAGCTTGTAAACAGCGATTTTGTGGAGCAGGCAGGCCACCGGCGTATCATTGGCTATGCAAGCAATACTTCCAGCCATTCCATTGAGATCAATTACGCGGACAGTGTGCAGCAGGAGCTGACCTTCTGTGTGCCTACCCACGGAACTGCACCGGAGAAAGCGAATGAGATCGCCACCACGGATTTGGCGCTGAAGGCGCTGGGTGTAGAATCTGAGATCGGCGCAGAGGTTCCGTTGGAATTTGAACTGCGGGGGAAAACTTATCATTATGATATGGTGCTTTCCGGCTGGTGGGAAGCAAGCAATGACTCTGTGAGCGTTGCGACTGTTTCAGAGCAGTTTATAAAGGAAAACCCCGATGTGGTCCAGAACACTTATGCGGTAGACCATGAAATATCCGGCGTTACTTTTTCCGATGTTGTGCTGAAGAATAAAGCAAATATTCAGCAGCAGTTGAATGAGTTCGTTTACTCCATTGGCGGCAATCCAGAGAATATGGGCGCAGACAATTTCATTCTCGCCTCTGAAAATCAAATGTCCCAGGGATTGACTTCATCAGAGTCCATCGTGCTTGCTGTTGTATTTATCCTGATGTTTGTCGTGTGCGGATACCTGCTGATTTACAATATCTTTGATATTTCTGTGATGCAGGATGTTCGTCAATACGGCTTGCTGCGGACGATTGGAACTTCCACACGGCAGATCAAGGGCATTGTGAACCGTCAGGCGGTCTGGCTCACGCTGATTGCGCTGCCTATTGGTCTGATCGCCGGTTTCTTTGCCGGTTGGGTGCTGCTTCCTATCGTGACAGAGATTATTAACCTTGAATACTCTATGGTGGGTACATCCGTATCGACCTCGCCTCTGATCTTTGTTATCGCCGCTCTCTTTACAATCTTGACCGTGTTTATCAGCACCCGGAAGCCTGCAAAAAAGGCGGCAAAGATTTCTCCCTTGGAGGCGATCCGCTACACTGAGCAGAACGCCTATAAAAAGAGAAGTGCCAAGCGAACCAATGGGGTAAAGCTGTCCCGTATGGCCTTTTCCAACTTAGGGCGCAACCGCAGGCGTTCAGCGTTTATTATTATTTCCCTGCTTCTGTGCATCGTCCTGTTTAACTCTATCATCATTGTGACGCAAAGCCTTGATGAAGAAAAGTGGGTAAACCGTGTCACCAGAACAGATTTTAATGTCTATAACTCCGCCGCATTTAATGTAATGAAAAGCGTTCAGCACCATGAAGATACGCTCTCACAGCAGGCGGTGGATCTGATTGCCGGACAGCCCGGAGTTGAGGATGAACGCTATCTTTACCGAAATACAAAAGACGATAGAAATGTGCTGGTTGACTATGGGTTTGAAGATTTAAGCGGCATAGAGCTATTCCATGAGGAAGAAGGCGTCGTAAATCAAAGCTATCAGGGATATAGCCTGTACACAAGTTCTGATACCGAAAGGCGCTATTTTGGTAATGTGATGGGAGCCTCCGAAAATTTCTGGGCGGATATGCGTATTTTTGAAGGCGAAAAGGATGCCGAAACCTTAACGCAGAAAATGGCTACCGGAGAATATGTCATTATTGGCTGCCCCATCGACAAACTGACAGAGGAACCAAGGAACACTCCGCTGACCGATCAGTTACAGGTTGGAGAGAGCATTTCCTTCTACAAGGATGGGGAACTGGTCAAAACCAGCACCATCCTTGCAAAAGCAATTCTTGTGGGAACGGAAACCGAAACGCCGACAGGCACCACCGCTCAGGCACACATCGCCGCTGATGCTCCTTTTGTGTATCTGCCGGATACTGTATTTAAGGAAATCTATGACGCTCCCACGCTGCTGACTTATGGATTCAATGTAGAGGAAGCCTTGCAGCCGCAGATGGAAGAATTTTTGAGCAGCTATGTGAGTGAAAATTCTTCGGTTGCCAGTAGTTTTAAGAGTTTTTGGCAGAGGATCTGTTTACAGTTGCCGCATTGATAAACCTTTGATAACTGCCTATAATAGAGTTGTTATTTTGAACTGCTATAACAGAGAAATGCAAAAAATTAAAATTTTTTGTCCGCTGTAACATTTCGCGGACATTTGCCTGTTATACTATCTGCAAAAAGCAAAGGAAGTGAGAATATGAAGCAGATTTTAATTGTCGAGGACGACAGTTTTTTGAATAAGATGTTGGCCTATAACCTGACCGCAGACGGCTACGGCGTGACTTCTGCCCTAAATGCCAGAACCGCAGCCAACGCCATCCGCCAGCGGGAATTTGATTTAGTGCTGCTGGACATCAACCTGCCGGACGGAAACGGCTTTGAGCTATGTAAGCTGATAAAGCCTCAGCACCCGGACACCATTGTGATTTTCCTGACCGCCAACGATCAGGAGAGCGACCAGATACGGGGCTATGAGGTGGGCGCGGTGGACTACATCACAAAGCCCTTTGTGATCGGGGCCTTGCAGCGGAAAATCAAAGCCATGTTCGCCATGCTGGAACACCACAAGCCTGCTAAGGACATTTACGACGACGGGCGGCTGTTTCTGGACTTCTCGGAGCAGACGGCCTCCCTAAATGGTAAGCCCCTGACCCTATCCCCGATGGAGTATAAAATGCTGAACCTGTTCCGCAAAAATCCCCGGCAAGTGCTGACCCGTGGGCAGCTTTTGGAAAAGCTGTGGGATATAGACGAGAAGTATGTGGACGAACACACCCTGACAACCTCCATCAGCCGGATTCGGAGTAAGATCGAATCCGACGGCGGCGCGCCCTACATCAAAACTGTTTACGGCATGGGCTATCAATGGACGGGAGGCGAGGCAAAATGAAGTTTCAAAACCTCTCGGTAAAGCGGCTGTTTGGCCGGGTAGCAATGGGGCTTGTCCTCTTCATGTCCGGGATCACCATAGTCCTGTTTTTTGTGACAAAACAGATTGCGGTGCTGCTGACGGGCGGGGCGCTGCTGCTGTGCGCTCTTGTGGGGATTTTTGTACTGACGCAGGCGTTTGGAAAGCGGCTGTCGCAGTTTACCGCTGACCTGTGCCAGACCTTAGACCACATGATCGCCGGGAATGAAGCGCCTCAGCGCCCGGAGGACAGCGAAACCCAGCTTGCCAGAATTGGACACCGGCTGGCAAGGCTTTATCAGATCATGCAGGAGAACCGCCGCCGGGTGGACGAGGAACGACAGGAGTTACAGACCCTTGTATCAGATATTTCCCATCAGGTAAAAACGCCGGTAAGCAATCTGAAAATGGCGACGGACACCCTGCTGGAAAAGCCTATGACCGAGGCGGAGCGCACCGACTTTATCCGGGGAATCCGCAGCCAGACGGATAAGCTGGACTTTCTCTTTCAGGCTCTTGTGAAAACCTCCCGGCTGGAAACGGGCGTAATCCAGTTGGATAAGAAACCGGGCCGCCTTTTTGATACCGTGGCACAGGCCATGAGTGGAATCGTGTATGCAGCGGAGAAAAAGGAAATCGCCGTGTCCGTGGACTGCCCGGAGGATTTGACTGTTTCCCATGACAGCAAGTGGACATCCGAAGCCCTCTTTAACCTGCTGGACAATGCGGTGAAGTACACCCCGGCGGGCGGGAAAATCGCTGTGTCGGTGGTGCTGTGGGAAATGTATGTGGAGATCAAAGTGACCGACACTGGCAAGGGCATTTCCGAAAGCAATCAGGCCGCCATCTTCCGGCGCTTCTATCGTGAGGAAGAAGTACACGAACAGCAAGGTGTGGGTATTGGACTGTATCTGGCCCGCGAGATCGTAACGCGGCAGGGCGGCTATATCAAAGTGGTTTCGGAGCCGGGCAAGGGTTCGGAATTTTCCATTATGCTGCCTACAAAATAGAACGCGGCGGACGGCCATTTCCGGCTGCCCGCCGTAAATTTTTTTGAAATGTCCGAGCATTGTAACATTTTACCCCGATTTTCAATGAAATTTTTTGGCCGCTGTAACATTTCGCGGACATTTGGGTTTTACAATACCCTTATCAAATATGGAGGTGATACAACTATGACATGGCCTTTTGAGAACGATACAAGTGCCATTACAAAAAAGTTGGCAAAACGAAACTTAAAAGCAGATAAAAGTAGAAACATCCTCATTATCATTACGATTGCCTTAGCTACCTGCTTGATAATGACAACGACCTTGTATTTTTTTGCTTCGCAGCGAAAATCATTAAATGATGCGGCTGGGCGTTATCAAGCAATTATCAATGAAGTCGATAATGATACCATTACGAAATTAGTAAATGACGATAGGGTTCAAGTAGGTGTAAGTCATTTATTGGGTTTAGTATCTTATGGGGACTACAAATTAACCGTTCGTTCAATGGATGAAACACTAATGAAATTAGCAAAATATCCTGATTTAGAGGGAGAATTGCCCAAATCTACAAATGAAATTGCTATCACAAAGGCGTTTCTTGATAGAGCTGGATTGTCCAAATCCATAGGCGATACTATATCGTTAAATCTGGGAGATGGAGAAAAAGATTATACCTTATGTGGTATTTTGCCTGTCGAAAATTCAAATTATTCCGTATTCGTGTCGCAGTCTTATATTGAAAACAAGATCAGCGAACCGGCATCCTCCGCTTATATCCGTTTGAATGAATCTGATGGTTGGTCTAAGGCTGCTATACAAGCTGAATTATCAACATTGTGCAGAGAATTGGAAATACAGCCGGAGCAAATGCAGTTTTCAACATATTATTTTTCTCTCATTGAACAGAGAAGCAGTCAATATATCACTGTAATAGCATTTATCAGTCTTATTATCGCTTTGGCTTGTACTCTTGTTATTTACAGCCTGTTTTATGTGTCCATAGCCAGAAAAACAAAAGAATATGGAAAACTGCGGACAATAGGGGCAACTGGAAAACAAATGAAAAGAATCGTTTTTAGAGAGGGATTTCATCTTTCCAGAATTGGTATTCCGATTGGAATATTAGCCGGTGCAATAGCGGGATATGTCCTTGTCCCGCAAGGCTGGAACACTTTAATGGTATTTGTAATTGCCGCTGTCACAGCTCTGTTTGTGTATCTATGTGTTATGATTGCTGTAATTAAGCCAGCCAAAATTGCTGCTCATGTTACGCCTATTGAAGCAGTCCGTTATATGGCGGGCAATAATGATGTAATGTCCAACAGTACAAAAGTGTTACATCGTTCTCTATCCGCGAAAAATTTAGCATTCCTTAATTTTGCGAGGAACAGAAAGAAAACCGCTTTAACGATCCTGTCGTTAGGGGTATGTGGAATTTTGCTGATGGCAAGCTCTGCATATTTTAATTCCATTGATCCTTTAGCGATGGCGCGTAGGAGTTTTCCTTACGGAGAAATTCGCCTTGAATTAGGCGATTACGGGCCGCAGGCACATAACAGCGAACAATATTCAGAACTCCAAAAATCGAATCTGCTTACAGAAGATTTTAGAGAATCCATTTTGGACATAGATGGTGTGGAAGAAATAAAAGAATACCAAGGCACCGTTTTGAATGTTCGTATGCCAACGGGGGATATTGAACCGATTGTTTCAGACGCATATACGCCAAGCTCTCAAAAATTGCTTGAAGAATACTTGATTGATGGTACAGCAGATTTACAGGAACTAATCAATAATAATGGCATTATTATTGAAAATGGCCCACAGTGGAAAGAAACTTTTGGGTGGGATGCAGCGATTGGGGACGAACTTCTGATTGAAGTTGGCGGACAAACATTGGAAGTAAAAGTAATGGGAATTGTGGACACTAATATTCCGTATGGCGGATATGATACGCTATTTATTCCTTTAGAAATGCTGTCAAAGATCGTTCCTATTGAAAACCTCAATTATCAATTTATTGTAGATACAGATGACAGTAAATGGGCAGCCGCAAAGGATGAAATCCAAAAGATAATTCCACCGACTTCCAGCCTCTATGTTAGTACCTTGAATGATTGGGTAGAGGCATACAACGAAAAACTATTGAACTATCGTATGCCAGTCTACATTTTTGTGATGTTTATCGGGGTTTTTGGCATTATCAATCTGCTAAATACACTGATAACAAACATCTTGACACGGAAGCGAGAATTGGGTGTTTTGCAAGCGGTTGGTTTGAGCAGTAAACAGCTTTCAAAAATGTTATTGATAGAGGGCTTGTTCTATACATTAGGGGTGCTGCTTCTTTCCATATCATGCGGAACTCTTATCGGGTATCTTCTCTGCACTGTCTTTAGTGCAATGAGTATTTTTGGAAAAGTAAGCTATCATTTTCCGACAGTTGAAATGTTCAGTTATTTTATACTGATGCTTGCCATCCAAATGCTTTTCTCGTATTTGGCAATTCGGCAGATAAAAAAACAATCTCTGGTAGATCAAATACGGGAATCGTCATAAAAATTTTTGAAATGTCCGAGCGTTGTAACATTTCACCCCGATTTTCAATGAAATTTTTTGGCCGCTGTAACATTTCGCGGACATTTGGGTTTTACAATGACCTTATCAACAAAAGTGAGGAGGCGACGCAATGGAACTGACCCCGACATTGATTTTGAATCTGGCGCTGCTGATCGTCCTACCCGTTGCCCTTGTGCTGGTGTTCCGGCAATGGCTGGCTCGGCACATCCGCTGGGCGGTTGCCTTGACTGCTCTCTATGATGTTCTCCTATTTTGGGATGAACTGTTCTACTATGAGAGCTTCGGCCTGTTCGCTGTGCTGATTCTGGTGCAGTTGGCGGCCACCGGCGCAGCAGCGTTCCACATTTACAACAAACAAAGAAAGGATTGAATTTTATGAGCATTTTACAGACTATCGACCTGAAAAAGTATTACGGCACAGAGCCGAACATCACCCGCGCCCTTGATGGCGTGAACTTCTCCGTGGAGGACGGCGAATTTGTGGCCGTTGTGGGAACCTCCGGCAGCGGCAAGTCTACCCTGCTTCACATGATGGGCGGGCTGGACACCCCTACTTCCGGCAATGTGATTGTCCGGGACAAAGAGCTGTCAAAAATGAACGACGAACAGCTTACCATCTTTCGCCGCCGCAACATCGGCTTTATCTTCCAGAACTATAACCTTGTTCCCATCCTGAATGTGTATGAGAACATCGTCCTGCCGGTGGAGCTGGACGGGGACACGGTGGATCAGAAGTTTTTGGACGAGATCGTTCGCCTGCTGGGGCTGGAAGATAAACTGAAAAATATGCCGAACAATCTTTCCGGCGGCCAGCAGCAGCGTGTGGCGATTGCCCGCGCCCTGATTACCAAACCGGCTATTGTGCTGGCCGACGAGCCGACCGGCAACCTTGACAGCAAGACCAGCGCCGAGGTGCTGGGGCTTATCAAGCGCACCAGTGCGGAGTTCCGGCAAACTGTCGTGATGATTACCCACAACAACGACATTGCCCGCCTTGCAGATCGGATTGTCCGCATTGAGGACGGAAAGATTGTGGAGTAAGGAGGTGGCAAGCTATGACATGGCCTTTTGAAAATGATACCAGCGCCATTACAAAGAAGCTGGCAAAGAAAAGTTTACAAAGTGAAAAGCGCCGGAATCTGATGGTGGTGATCGCCGTTGCGCTGGCGGCGTTTCTAATCTGCTTTACGGGAATTGTATCTACTTCCCTGACACAAATGCAGCGCAATCAGGTTGTCGATACTTATGAGGCGGTCTGGCTGGGCGTAGAGGAAAACGACATTGAAACCCTGAAAGGGGTGCCGGAGTTTGAGCGCGTAGGCGGCTACTATATGCTCGGTGAGGAACTTTCGGAACAGGGCTATCATGCGTCTTATGTGTATTGCGACGCGCAAATGATGGAGATTACCAAGGCGCAAATGAATCTGTTAGAGGGCCGGGTTCCTGAAAAAGCAAATGAAGTTGTCGTAAGCGAATACTTTCTTTCCACCTATGGAAACAATGCCAAGATCGGGGACACTGTGACCTTAGATACCGAGAGCTTTCATGGTGATTATGTTGTTACCGGCATTATGGACAGCGTAAATGAAAAAGAAGCGAATACCTGCGCGATCATCCTTTCCAAAGCTGCCCTGACAGAATGGAATGGGTTTGACCCGGCTGGCTATCGCGCCTATGTCCATTTCAAAAACAGCGACCAGTTGGGTGAAGAACTGATAACCTCTTATTGCAGGGAGATTGCAGAGGAATATGAACTTCCTACCCCCAGCATGAACAACAGGTATTTCACTTATGCCTCCAAACAACCCTTTGACGACTTTACCTTGATGGCAGGTGTGATTGCCCTTGTTCTGATCGGCGGCTATATCGTAATTCAAAGTATTTTCCGTATCTCCATCAATGACAAAATCAGGAGCTACGGGCAGCTTCGGACGATTGGCGCGACCCCAAAGCAAATCAAGCGGATTGTAAAGAACGAGGGACGCAAACTCGGCAGTATCGGGATTCTGATTGGCACAGTGCTGGGCATATGCGGCGGTTTTCTTCTGTTTTCCAAGGGCTTTAACGCTGTTTCCTATGTGGCAACGGTTATTTTGACGCTTATAAGCAGTTGGCTCATGGTATCTATTTCCATCCGTAAGCCGGTGAAGATTGCGGCAGGGATTTCCCCCATTGAAGCCGTCCGTTTTACCCCGGCGCAAAAGGCCATCCGCAGCCGGAAAAAGAACATCAAACTCAATCCTGTTTCAATGGGAATTGCGAATTTTAAGCGTGACCGAAAAAAGACAATTAGTATAGTTGCATCTTTGAGTATCGGCGGAATTTTGCTGATGGTGGTATCCTCCATTGTTTTAGTACGCTCACCAGAACAAATTGCAAGACTATATTTTCCAGACAGTGATTACAAAATCTATCTCCAAGATCTATCGGAAGAAATGTTGGTAAAAGGTAATCCGCTGAATGAGGAACTAAAACAGGAAGTTTTATCTATTGATGGTGTCACGGATATAATCGTAGCTAGACAGTCTCTCTATACCAGCATTAAAACAGATGCTAACCAAAATTCGGGAATATGTGATACGCTGACCGACCAGAATTATGCTATGGTTGAGGCTGCATTGACAGCGGGAACGATGCCGACAGATTCTCATAGTATTGTAATTCACGACAAGATTGCAGCTCATTTTGAAGATATGGGCGTCGGTTCCACCGTTGAATTTTCTTCTGTGGATGGTAAGCAATCCATTCCTGTTACAATATCGGGAATGTTTTCCGCTTCAAAAATGCCTGTGATTTTCGGACATGGACGCTCTCATACAGATGGTTCGGTTTTCTTTGCTCCAAAAGATTTATTCTGCGAACTGCACCCAGAAATTACTACTTTTGATTACTCATGGAGCATTGTAAGCGATCCGAAAAAAGACGAAACTGTAAAAGCTGAACTGAAAAATATTGTAGCCGAACATAGTAACCTTGCTTTAGACGAAATAGATACAGCGATTGCGGCTGAAAAATCACAAAATTCTGTGGCGTTTGGTAGTATGCAGGTTCTTTCATGGCTGGTATTCCTCTTTGGTGTTATCAACCTGATTAACACGACCCTCTCTAATCAGATGTCCAGAAAACAGGAAAACAGTGTTTTGCGTTCCATTGGCCTGACCCAAAAACAGCTATGCAAAATGAATATCTGCGAGGGCCTATGCTATGCGTTCTTTGCAACATTGGCAATCCTGATTGTCGGACTTCCTATTTCTGTCGTCGTAAGCAGAGAAATGGGCAGCGCTACCCTACACGGAAAAGTAGTGCCATATCAATTCCCGGTTTTGGAAATGGGGCTGTTCATTCTGGTATTGTTCGGAATGGAACTGATCTTGTCTGTTTGGACAATCCGCAGACAGAAAAAACAATCCCTGATTGAACAAATGCGGGCGATGGAATAACCGTATGGGATCGGCGGGGCGGCGTGTGCTGCCCCGCTTTTTTCGCCATTTCTCAAAAAATTTTGAAATGTCCGAGCGTTGTAACAATTCAGCCTGTTTTTTTGTCGAAATCGAAGGCACCTCGGACATTTGTGTAACATTTGTAGTTTATGCTTGTGGTAAATCAATATTGGGGGTGAGGACACATGAAAAAGATACTGCTGATTGACGACAGCGACACCTATACATGGTGTCTGCAAAAATACTTACAGCACCGGGGCTACCCTGTGAAAACGGCTTCCACTCTGAAAGAAGCGCGGGCCGCCATCCAAGAGGAAATGCCGCTGGTGGTCTGCTGTGATCTCGACCTGCCGGACGGTTCCGGCATGGACTTTCTGGACGAGGTGCGGGCCGCAGATAAGGAGCTGCCTTTTATTCTGGCGTCCTGCCATGACAAGGACGACTACGAACAAGAGGCTATGCGCCGGGGCGCGACGCTGTGCATGGACAAAATGAAAGGGCTGCTGCTGCAAGATAAGCTGGTGGAATACGCCTACCGGCAGTTATCCGGCGAAAAGGCCCCGACTTTTCACAAGCTGCTCTTTGTCTATGCAGAAGATACCAGCGCCGAAGTGCTGCGGGCTGCTATGCTGCAAAAGGGCTTTGACCTGATTTTGATTCCCTCGATTGGGGAGGCCAAGCGCCGGATTTTTGAGGATAAGGAAATAGAACTGATCTTGTGTGATCTGGAACTGCCGGACGGCACAGCAATGGAGCTGTTTCATACGCTGCGGCGGGTGGCGGGGATGTTCCAAATGAAGAATCCCCCTGTCCGGCTTCTGCCGTTCTTTATCCTCACCGAGAACAACGACCTTGCCACGGAATATGAATACCAGCATGAGGGCGTGAACGACTATATCACCGCCCCGGTAAATATCCCGGAGCTGATCCGGCGGGTTTTGTTCTTTGTGGAATGAAAATTTTACGGAGGTGATGATATAATGGGACATTAGCTGTTTTTGATATAGAAGAATCCGGAAAGCAGATCGGAGAAAAGTTATTTCTGCTTCTTAACGAGGAACAAAAAAATGCTCTAATGCAATATATTTTGGAACAAGGAGTCTGTCATGGAACGGTATTCAATTCCTGTCACACTTCCTCCGCAGCAAAGAAGAATCCTCTAACAGAAATACAGGAAGGCGAGCTTTATCTATGCCTGGAGCACCGCACTGTCAGGGTTCGTGAACAGATTATCAACCTGACAAGTAAAGAGTTTGATATACTGGCATTGCTCATTGCCAATCCCAAACGTGTTTTTACTTACGA
>NZ_JBDPGY010000001.1:73392-327594 GCF_039841815.1 Ruminococcus sp. 1001136sp1
AGATTATCAACCTGACAAGTAAAGAGTTTGATATACTGGCATTGCTCATTGCCAATCCCAAACGTGTTTTTACTTACGAACTAATTACCGATTTGGTTTGGAAAGAGGATTGTGATTTCTATTCGAGAAAAGCCATTCATAATCATATAAGTAAGTTGCGTAAGAAATTGCGTTTTGAACCGGATCTTCCAAACTATATTGAGAGTGTCGCCGGGATTGGCTATAAATTTGAACACTTGTAAGCTAAAGCCATGAGATTTTTTATCTTGTGGCTTTAGTTTTTAATATTTATTTCCAAACACTTAATATGGGATGTTGTATTCTTCGAGCAAAAGAAATATAATAATCCATATTGGAGGGACACTATATGGACTACATGACTCTAAAAGAGACAAGCGAGAAATGGGGTATCTCTCCCCGAATGATTAACTACTATTGCACCGAGGGTCGCATCCCCGGCGCTGTGAAGATGGCCGGTGTTTGGCTGATACCAAAAGAGGCAGAAAGACCGGTTGATCGACGATATAAGAAAAAGTGAAAGGAGGCCCCTCTCTATGGCAAATATTTTAATCGTGGAAGATGAAAAAAATATGCAGAGCATTATTGCCGAGTATATGCAGCGAGGCGGCCACACCTGCTTTACGGCTGACGATGGCGTGGACGCACTAATGATCTTGAAAAACAATCCTATGGACTTAATGATACTGGATGTGATGATGCCCCACCTTGACGGTTTTTCCGTCTGCAAGATGGCAAGAGAAATGAGCAACCTCCCTATTATCATGCTAACTGCGAAAAGTGAGGAAGAAGATAAACTGAAAGGCTATGAGCTGGGAGCTGATGACTATATTACCAAACCATTCAGCCCAAAAGTGTTACTGGCAAAGGTGGGCGCTTTGCTGCGCCGTTCCTCTATCACACCTACCGATTCTGTGAACGCCGGAAAAATTACGATCATCCCCACATCTCATAAGGTCTTTGTAGATGGACAGGAAATCAATTTAACCCACAAGGAATATGAACTGCTGTATTTCTTCATGGGCAATCCCGGCCAGATATTCAGCAGAGAACAGCTTCTTAACCGGATTTGGGGCTACGACTTTGAGGGAACAACACGGACGGTCGATACCCATATCAAAACCTTGCGGCAGAAATTGGGCGATGAGGGCAAGCATATTGTCACCCTGATCCGTTCCGGCTACAAATTCGAGGTGAGCGTATGAAAATCAAGGAAAACATGAACATCTTTACCATACGGAAGAAGATCCTGCTGGCCTCCAAACTGATCGGCGTTGTCCTGATTATTTCTTATGTACTGTCCACCAAACTGCCGATGGACACAGATATTTCCTTTGTGATCTGGCTGGCTTTTGTGGTGGTTCTGGTCTGTGCCATTGACCTACTAATGGCTCGCTTTATCACAAAGCCGGTTTCGGAACTGAATGAAGCTGCCCGGAACATGGCAGAGCTTAATTTTTCCCATCCCTGCCATGTGGAAAGCCATGATGAATTTGGAGAACTTGCGGAGAGCCTGAACAAGATGGCTGAAAATCTGCAACAGGCGTTTTCTTCTCTGGAAGGTGCCAACCGGAAATTAGAGCAGGATGTTGAGCAGAAAAAAAGACTGCTTGCCGAGCGTAAAGAACTGGTGGACAACCTCTCCCATGAAATGAAAACTCCGCTGGGCGTGATCCGGGCCTATGCCGAGGGATTGCAAGACGAAACGGACGAAGCAAAACGGCAAAAGTATTCCGAGGTCATCATAACGGAAACAGAACGCATGAGCCGCTTAATCACTACGCTGCTTGATCTGTCTGCATTGGAAAATGGGGCTACCCAGCTCCGCCCGGAGCGGTTCGACTTTGTAGACTTTTTGGAAACGGTGGCAGGACGGCTGCTGATCGACACCCCGGACGCAGATTTTGTTTTGGAATATGAACTGCCGGAGCATCCTGTCTATGTCAATACAGACAAAGGGCGGATGGAACAGGTCTTGAATAATCTGATCGTCAATGCCAAACGAAATAACAGGCCGGGCGGGATTTTGAGATTGTCCCTGCTTGAAAAAGACGGCCTTTTGAACTTCTCTATCTTCAATCAGGGGGCGCCTATCCCGGAAGAAAGCCTGTCAAAGATATGGTCGAAATTTTATCGTGATAAAAATTCCAAATACAGCGGTTCCGGGCTGGGCCTTGCCATTGTTGCACAGGTCTTGTCCATGCAGCACCTACACTATGGCGCAGAAAATCAGCCGGGGGGCGTGGCCTTTTATTTCTCCCTCCCCACAGTAAAATAACAAATTCATATTCTCTCATAGGCTCTGGTTTCCAAATGGAGATCAGGGCCTTTTCTTCTGCCGGTAAGATTTCACACCAACTTCACAGCGACCTCACACCGACTTCAACGCATTTTCGTACCTTTATCCCACAAGGAGGGAATGACCCTCCAGATAAAGGAGGTAGCGATTATGTTTTTAGGTATGGAATGGTACTGGTGGCTTTTGATTGTTGTGGCGCTGGTGATCTGCATCCCGTTCAAGGTAAAGTTTATGAAATGGTGGAGCAAACGGGAACAGGAGAAGAAAAAGAACCAGATCGGAAAATGGGGTGATGAAGATGATCGAGGTTAAAAACCTGACTTTTTCCTACGGAAAGGATAAGCAGGCGTTACATGGCTTGAATTTTTCTGTGGCAGATGGGGAGATTTTCGGATTTTTGGGGCCGAATGGTTCCGGGAAGTCCACCACCCAAAAGATATTGACCGGCATCTTAAAAGGGCATGGCGGCGAGGTTTCCCTATTCGGAAAGGATTTGAGAACCGTGCAGACGCAGGAGTTTTTTCAGCAGATCGGCGTCCTGTTTGAGTTTCCTTATCTGTACGCTAATTTAAGCGCAGTGGATAATCTGAACTATTTTGCGTCCTTTTATCCCAAAGAACAACTGCGGGATGTAAAAGAACTGCTGGAAGAACTGGAATTTAAGAAAGACTTTCTCAATAAGCCGGTGTCCTCCTACTCCAAAGGGATGCGGCAGCGTGTAAGCATGGCGAGAGCTTTGATCAGCAATCCGAAACTTTTATTTCTGGACGAACCCACCAGCGGCCTTGATCCCGCCGGCGCTGTCCTTTTTAGAAAAATCATCGAGGAAGAACGGCAAAAAGGCACAACGGTATTTCTCACAACACACAATATGCTGGACGCTGACCTACTCTGTGACCGTGTAGCGTTTATCACGAATGGAAATATCGTTGCGCTGGACACGCCCCAAAATCTGAAAGAGAAAAACAGCAATCACCGCATTGTGGTTTCCTATCTTTATCAGGGCAAGCGAAAGGAGCAGACCATAGAAGCGCCTGAACTGAAAGCCGGTATTCCTTTCGCCTATGATGAAATCATCAGCATCCATTCGCAGGAGCCGACACTGGAAGATGTCTTTATCCAGTACACGGGAAGGGGGCTGTCTTAATGTGGAAAAGCCTTTGTTCTCTGTTCAAAAAAGACTGCCGGATGATGATGTCCGGGAAATTCTTTCTGGTGGCGCTGGGTTCCCTTGTTTTATACACGCTGTTCATCAATTTCGGCTATGTGAAATTCATGGACGCCCAGCTCTACAATGTGTATCTGTATGATCCGGCTGGGATGCAGACAGAGGTTTCCTCCCTCGTTCGGCCCGTGTCCTCTTTGGAAGAACTGAATAATGCCCTTGCCAGTGATACGAACGGTGTCGGGATTGACGCCAGCGGAAAGACACCCCATGTTCTGTTCTATGCGGCCACCGAAAAAGCAGACAGACACAGAACAGACTATGCGTTGTCCCTGCTTTCCCCAGATGGGAATGATACAGCAAAAACCGTCGGCAGCAACAGCCCTGAAATGAAGCAGCGCCGGGAGATCACCTGTGAACTTCTCTTTATTGAGATTGTAGCCGTTGGATTTTTGGGGATTGCTTCGGTGCTGTTTAAGGAAAAGCAGATGGGAGTGATCCGCGTCCATGCCATTATGCCGCTGCATAAGAGCCTGTTTGTATGCTCCAAAATCATGCTCTTTCTGATTACCGATCTGGTTTTTGCGGCCTTAATGGTTCTGTTCAATGTGGGGTTGGACGGGATGTCGGTTTTGCCTGCGGTGCTGGTGCAGACCGCTATCCTCTCCTTGATTATGGCACTGGCAGGCTTCGGCTGTACCATGCTTCTGCGGGACTTTAAGCAATTTTCACTGGCGTATCTGGTAATTGCGCTCTTTGCGGCTACGCCGGTATTTCTGGCGGCAAATACTTCCGTAAAGATGGCGTGGATCGATTACCACCCGTTTTACCATGTATATATGGGACTGAAAAACGCCTTTTTCGGTGTCCCGACTACAAACCCGGTCTACTATGCCGGTGCGATAGGCGCAATCATTTTACTCTTTCTCCTTGTAGAAGCTGCGTTCCGCAAGGAAATGGGAAAGGAGGGCTGACCATGAAAGGACTGCTCTATCAACTGAAAAGTGTCCGAAAAGACAAGTTCTGTATCATGTCATTTCTCCTGCCTATCGTGGTCGCTGTGGCATTGAATTTTGTCGGCTCCATTGACCTTTCTTCATTGGGGGAATTTCATTTTGGAGTAACGGCAAAGGCCACCACTTCGGAAGTCAACACATGGCTGGAACGATATGGTACTGTCACAGTTTATCCCACACAGGAAGAACTGATTGAGGCCATCAATGAACCGTCAACAAACCTGATTGGTGTGGAAATGTCTAACGGCAGCATCCAGACAATCCTTTCCGGCGATGAACTGGATATGTTTCAGCAGACAGCCAACACGCTCCCGGCTCTTTACGAGCAGAGGGAATGGGCGGCACAGGCCAGTGTGCAGGTATTGGAGCGCCCGGATATGATGGCGGGTTATCAGAATATCTTTATTGCCATTACGCTGATCGTGGCAATGTTCATGGGCTGTACCTTTAATGCCATGAACATTATTTCCGAAAAAGAGGATGGCGTTGCGCTGATCAATGAAATCCTGCCTATGACGCACAGGCAGTACATGATGCAGAAAATCTTTGTGGGTTTTGTATTCGGCTGCCTGTCCGCTATTCTTACGGCGGCCATCTGCTTCCGGCTCTCTTTCACAGGGGCGGCGGTCATGCTGGCATTGATCGTCCTTTCCGCATTTGTGTCGGCTCTGATCGGTTTGTTTGTAGGCAAACTCTCCGATGGCATGATGGTAGGCGTGGTCTATATTAAAATCGTGATGATCGTATTTATGGCAGTTCCAATCCTGAATTATCTGGTCGGTGCAGGAAACAAAGTCCTTTCCTACATTTGCTATCTGATTCCGTCCAGCGCCACCTTTGAGGGCATTATGGATTTGGCAAATGGAACTGCATCAACAGCGGTTAAGGACATCGTTATTCTCACTCTCCATTGTGTTCTTTGGTTCTTGTTTTATCTGCTTGTATCTAAGCGACAGAAAAAACATATTTAACAAAACTATTATTCTTGGGTATATTAGCACTTCTATGTAACGTTAAGATACAAATGGTTTAAGGATGGTGATGTGATGGGACATTAGCTGTTTTGGATATAGAAGAATCTGGAAAGCAGATTGGAGAAAAGTTATTCTTACTTCTTGACGAGGAACAAAAGAATGCTCTGATGCAATATATTTTAGAACAAGAAGTCTGTCATGGATCGGCACTCATTTCCTGTCACACTTCTTCCATAATAGAGAAAAATCCTCTGACAGAAATACAAGAAGGCGAGCTTTATCTATGCCTGGAACATCGTACTGTTAGGGTTCGTGAACGGATTATCAACCTGACAAGTAAAGAGTTTGATATACTGGCATTGCTCATTGCCAATCCCAAACGTGTTTTTACTTACGAACTGATTACCGATTTGGTTTGGAAAGAGGATTGTGATTTCTATTCGAGAAAAGCGATTCATAATCATATAAGTAAGCTGCGTAAGAAGTTGCGCTTTGAACCAGATCTTCCAAACTATATTGAGAGTGTCGCCGGAATCGGCTATAAATTTGAACATTTGTAAGCTAAAGCCACGAGATTTTCTTGTGGCTTTAATTAACATCCACTTCCGAACGCTTAATATTGAAGGTTGTATTATTCGAGCTAAAGAACTATAATAGATTCTATGGAGGTGCGATATGGAATATATGACATTAAAAGAGGCCGCCGAGAAGTGGGGCGTGACACCTCGTAGAGTAAATTATTATTGTGCTGGTGAACGTATTTCTGGAGCAGTAAAGATGGCCGGTATTTGGCTGATTCCCAAAACTGCAGAAAAGCCGATTGATGGTCGGACAAAACAAGGGAGAGAATTGCGCCATGAATAAAATTTTGATTATAGATGATGACAGAGAACTGTGCGCTTTGATTAAACACAGCGTACAATCAGAACATATAGAAGCCGATTTTTGTAATACCGGAAAAGAGGGCTTGCAGAAATTAAAAGAGCAAGAATACCAGCTTGTGGTGCTAGATGTGATGATGCCCGGTATGGATGGCTTTGAAACGCTGGAAGAAATCCGCAAAGAGAACAGCCTGCCGATTTTGATGTTCACATCCAAAAATGACAGCGCTTCTAAAGTGCGGGGCTTACGGGCCGGAGCGGACGATTATCTAACAAAGCCGTTTGATATGGACGAACTGATTGCCCGTATTGCGTCCCTCATTCGCCGCTACACCCGCTTTAATCAGCAAACGGGAACTATGCAAAAACTGGATTTTGATGGGTTGCAAATTGACCTTGAAAATCGTTCTGTTACGACGGAAACCGGCACTTTTGAACTTCCACCAAAGGAATTTGATCTGCTCCTGTACTGTGCAAAACATCAAGGAAAAATTTTGACAAAACAGCAGATTTATGAGGAAGTTTGGGGCGAAGAATATTTCTATGATGACAGCAACATTATGGCGATCATCAGCCGGCTTCGTAAAAAATTAGAAGTCAATCCTTCCAGTCCAAAGTATATTCAAACGGTCAAAGGGATTGGCTACCGCTTTAATAAGGAGGTATAGCTGGTATGAAGATCATCGTTTTCCTGTCCGTTGTGATTGCTATTGTAGCTGTGCTAACCTCCATCCTTCTCATTCGTCGCGTAAAAAAGCAAATAGCAGAAATGACCGATGCGCTGGTTGATGTGAAAAATGGAAATGGCAATCGGCGTATTTTGTCTGCAACAAATGAACTGATAGCACCTCTTGCCTATGAAATCAATGAGATCGTTGTGTCCTATGAAAGCAGACTTTCGATTGTCCGGCAGGCAGAGGAAACCAACCGCCAGCTTATGACGAGCCTTTCCCACGATGTTCGGACACCCCTTACAACCCTCATCGGCTATCTTGACGCTGCACATAAAGGGCTTGTTACAGGGAAAGACCGGGATGATTATATCGAAATCGCCCGCCGGAAAGCCCATGATTTGAAAGAATATATTGATGTACTCTTTGACTGGTTCAAGTTAAATTCCAACGAGTTTGCTTTGGAAATCCATCCTATTGAGGCCGCAGAGCTGACAAGAAATATCCTGATCGACTGGATACCGATTTTTGAAGATAAGCAGGTCGATTATGACATTGATATTCTCGAACAGCCTGTCCGGGTAAGATTGGATACGGACAGCTATATGAGGATTATCAATAATCTCATTCAAAATGTAATCGCTCACAGCCATGCGGACAAAATTAAAATTGCCCTGTCAAAGCAGGGAAATAACATGAGGCTGCTGCTGGCGGATAA
Source organism: Ruminococcus sp. 1001136sp1 (assembly GCF_039841815.1). Lineage (NCBI taxonomy): Bacteria > Bacillati > Bacillota > Clostridia > Eubacteriales > Oscillospiraceae > Ruminococcus > Ruminococcus sp. 1001136sp1. The sequence goes on from NZ_JBDPGY010000001.1 coordinate 81,135, forward strand.
TGGTGTAGGAATTGAGAAAGAAGATTTGAAACACATTTTTGAACGGCTTTATAAGTGTGATAAAGGTCGGTCTGAAAAAGGCAGCGGTCTTGGTCTTTCTATTGTCCATCAGCTTGTAGAAAAGATGGGTGGAAGCATAACAGTTGAAAGTTTGCCGGGAAAAGGAACTGAATTTATGTTGTTTTTTCCTTTGGAAATTTAAGTGGGTTCCCGTCTTTATGGCGGGAACCTTTGTCATTTTGCCGGATTTCAAATTGCAAGGTTAATGCAAGGTTGCGGCAAGGTTAATGCAAGGTTGGCGTGATAGAATACTTTACAGAACAGGAGGTTTTGAATATGGACACAAATTACATCATTGAAACGAAAAATCTGACGAAGCAATACGGTTCACAAAAGAGTGTGGCTGACTTAAATATCCATGTGATGCGTGGGAGAATTTATGGTCTGCTGGGCAGAAACGGAGCCGGAAAAACTACTACCATGAAAATGCTGTTGGGCTTAACAAATCCGACTTCCGGGGAGGTCAAAATCTGGGGAAAACCCTTGCAGGGGAATGAAAAGAAATTGCTGCCCCGTATCGGCAGCTTGATTGAGTCCCCCGGTTTTTATCCAAATCTGACCGGCACAGAGAACTTGCGTATCTTTGCTACTCTGCGGGGCGTACCAAACAATCATGCCATCAAAGACGCTCTGGATTTGGTAGGACTGCCCTACAAAGATAAAAAGCTCTTTTCACAGTATTCTCTTGGTATGAAGCAGCGGCTTGCCATCGCCCTTGCCGTTATGCACGATCCAGAACTTTTGATTTTGGATGAGCCGATCAACGGTCTTGATCCCATCGGTATTGCGGAGGTACGCTCCTTTATTCGGGAGCTTTGCGACGCAAAGGGAAAAACGATTTTGATTTCCAGTCACATTCTTTCGGAGATTTCCTTGCTGGCTGACGATATTGGAATTATCGACCACGGTGCATTGCTGGAAGAAGAAAGTCTTGCTGAGCTGGAGCAAAAAAGCAGTAAGCATATCCGGTTTACGCTCTCTGATACTGCACAGGCGGCAAGAATTTTGGAACGCAATTTCCGTGAAAACCATTTCTCTATACAGGATGACCACAATCTGCGCCTGCACAACCTTGATCTACCTGTGGGGAAAATTGTAACTGCCTTTGTTGAAAATGGATTGGAGGTATCGGAGGCGCATACTTGTGAAGAAAGTCTTGAAGATTACTTCAAGCGTGTGACGGGAGGCGAGGGAATTGCTTAAACTGATCAAATGCGAATTTTGGAAATTAAAGCGAAAAAGATTATTATACGCACTGATGTCATTATCGTTATTTTTTCCGTTGATTTTGGCATATATGGCAAAGGCGGGAACAGGTGCAGATACAACGGAACATTATCTTCAAACCCGATTTGATTATGTTTATACAATGATGTTGGGATATGGATTGGTTTTTTTGCTTCCATGTCTAATTGGTATCATTGCCGCTATTTTGTTTTTTATAGAAAGAGATTGCGATACTTCCAAAAACCTTAGAACAATTCCTGTTACAAATACACAACTCATTATGGCAAAAATTTCTATGCTCTTTATTTTTAGCATTGCGTTTTGTCTGACAAGCACATTATCTGTTGCGTTGTTTTGTAAACTGTTTCATGTAGGAATGGTTTATGGTATGACTTATAAGATATTTATGAGCCTTATTTTTGGAGTTCTTATCGTAGCAGCTTCTTTGCCGATTGTATTTTTAATTATTTGTTTTAACAAAAGTTTTTTGCTTTCTATCCTGCTTGCGTTTTTTTATTCTATTTTTAACTGGGGCATACTGGGGACGATTGGAACATCTATAAGTGCTGCAAAAATTACTTTCTTAAATTCTTTCCCAGTTATATGTGTTATGAACTGGACAAGCGGCTTAATGATGGATCATTTGCAAAAAGACAATCTTTTGCCGGAAGCCTATGCGATTGTACCAACCACCTTCCATACAATTTTTATTCTGGCAATTACTGTTATACTTTCGTTGTGGTTGATCATTCGCTTTTATAAAAAATGGACGAGGTAAATGATATGGGAAAGATAATAAAAACGGAATTTTTAAAACTAAAACGCTATTCTGTAATAAAAGCCGGAATTATTATGACAGTGCTTTCGCCGCTGCTGTCACTGTTTTATTCCACAGCCAACGGTGGACAGACATGGACATTTGACTATTTTATGCAGCAAGTTATGATTAGTAACTGTACCTTGTTTTTTCCGATTATCATTGCACTGATAGCAGGTTATATTATAACAAGGGAATATACAGACGATACGATGAAGAATATATCAACAATTCCTATTTCATATAAACAGTTACTTTCAGGAAAACTACTTGTCCTATTGTTGTTGACAATCTGCTTTAGCTTTATAGGATGCGTGCTAGCATTAGTAATCAATGTTATTGCTGGATTTCCAGGAGTGCATTTTGGCAATCTGCTCAATATGTTTATTCGTGTTACCGGAGCAAATTTAGGAATTTACATTTCAGTTTTGCCGATTATTTTACTATTCTGTTGTTCGGTAAACAATTTTTTGGGTGGGGTTGCGTTAGCATTTGTGTATGGATATTTCGGAACTTTTGAAGGAACACTGTTAAATTATTATCCGATTAAAGCAAGCATGATTTTAGTAGACCCTACTTGTGGTGCGGAATATGGTTATACTTATCACATTTTCCCTGCTTTCATCACAATAGTTTTGACTTTCTTGATTTCTGTGATTATTCTTGCAAATAAAAAGAAAGAACCCAGCACATTGACTGTCACTAAGAAGAAAAAAGTAGTTAGAAAAAAGGGATGGTGACGTGATGGGACATTAGCTGTTTTTGATATAGAAGAATCCGGCAAACAGATTGGCGAAAAGTTATTTCTGCTTCTTAACGAGGAACAAAAGAATGCTCTAATGCAATATATTTTGGAGCAAGGAGTCTGTCATGGAACAGTATTCAATTCCTGTCACACTTCTTCCGCAGCAGAGAAAAATCCTCTGACAGAAATACAAGAAGGCGAGCTTTATCTATGCCTGGAACACCGTACTGTCAGGGTTCGTGAACGGATTATCAACCTGACAAGTAAGGAGTTTGATATACTGGCATTACTCATTGCCAACCCCAAACGTGTTTTTACTTACGAACTGATTACCGATTTGGTTTGGAAAGAAGATTGTGATTTCTATTCGAGAAAAGCGATTCATAATCATATAAGTAAGTTGCGTAAGAAATTGCGCTTTGAACCGGATCTTCCAAACTATATTGAGAGTGTCGCCGGGATCGGCTATAAATTTGAACATCTATAACATGAGCCCACAAGGTGTTGTTTTCCCTTGTGGGCTTGCTTTTTGCAGCATATATTCTAAGAGCAGAATATGTAGAAAATTGCGAATATAAAGAGTAAAAAGCGAATGTCTGCGGACTGATACAGGATACATAAACGATATAATTTTCTCCCAAGGAGGTATCAAGCAGCCGATTCAGGTTCCTCCTTGATGGGAGGAAATGCCTATGCGTCTATGCAACACAGATCCGCAGATAAACTGCTTTACATTCAGTCACCTATACGTCGTAATCCAACTCGTATGGATTGCGGCGTTTTTGGTTTCGACAAAATTTGAGCATTTTCGCTGTCAACCTCCCGGAGAAATTTCATACTGCTGCTTTGGCGCGCCTGTTCTTTGTACGGGCGCGCTTTTTTGTACCCTTTTTTTAAGCGGAAAAAAACGAAAAATCTATCACTGCCGCAGCCCACCCTCTGATTTCGATTTTTGCCATCAACTCAAACATCGAAATTGGAGGAAATTACTATGAAGAAAATCAATCTTCGGGATTATTACCCGTATTATACACAGGACATGATCGTTGAGGTGCCGGATGAAGTTGCTTTGTTGCTTCGGGAATATATGTTGTTGGAAGAAGCCTATCGGATTCGTACATACCGCTATAAAGCATTTTACTCCCTGGATCGAGACGAAGGTATTGAGCGTGAGATATCGCAAAAGCCTCTTAACCCGGCAGAAATTTGGGAACAGCGTCAAATGACGGAGTTGATTTATAAAGGTCTTTCCAAACTTCCGGTAAAGCAGCGCCAACGGATCTATGCACACTTTTTTCTTGGCATGAGTAAGGCGGACATTGCAAGAGCTGAAGGAACAGATGCTTCTTCTGTTCGCAAGAGCATTAACCGTGGTCTGCACCAGTTAAAAAAATATTTTGAAAAAATTTAGCTTACCCCGCCCTGTTTTGCCTGAAAAATGTACTGAATAATAGAGGGACATATTCGGCGGGACAAGCTGGACGGGTGTGGTAAGGAAGCATATATATCCTCCCACCCCAACTGTAATATCAATTTGTCTGCCATGCCCCTTGCTTGTTCCTTGACAACCGAATATACGCTGTTACAGGTACTTCATTCTGTGTTCCGAGCGGCAGATGGGGCGGCGCGGTGACAGGCAGCCTAAGGAGGTGATGAATCCAGGCTGTCCGAGCGATAAACGCAACCTACGAAACCGGCTGTGGCAGGCCGGACGCGATAACGACGCAGATCATAATGGTACTTCTTCACAGCTTCCTAAAGACTTGGGGAGAGTTCCTGCGGCGTTTGCTTGCTCTGGCAAAGCGGCGGCGTATGTGGGACTATGATGCGGTGACGCTACCCGCAGCCTGTAACAGCCCCGTCCTTATAACAGAAGGACTTGCCGGGGTGCGTGGCAAATACGGCAGTAAAATCGAAATCAGATATAATGGGCCGGATTTATGTGTGTAACAACCGTAGATCCGACCTATTCATGTGGTTTTGATAACACAGTTTTCAGAAGGGAGTTGATACTATGGAAATGAACACCATTGTCAGTGAAGTGGGTACGCTGGTAGACATTCGGGATGTTTCTGTCAACAAAGAACTTTCCCATGATGAACGGATTGCAGAATTTGTTCAGCAGATAAAAAATCCATACCATTTTAAGTGTGGCCGTTTTACTGTACAGGCCAGCTTTTCTGCTGAAGGTGCTACCCTGGAAGAATGTATCAAGGGTATTTTACGATAGGCGCAATTTTAAGAAAGGGGCTGACTTTTCCGTAAAAGCATGGTAGAATAAGAATCGGAAAAGGAATTGAATATGGCATAACCACACTTCTTGAATTGCGGGGATTTTTCTGTGCAACGAAAGGAGTGTTTTTTTATGCAGGTTTACAAAGCGATTAAGTACATCCGTCTTTCTTATACGGATGACAAAACAGTAGAAAGTGACAGCGTTGCCAATCAGCGGCGCCTGATTGATGATTACATAGCCCGACACCCGGAAATTGAGGTTGTGGCAGAAAAAATTGACGATGGTTATAGTGGCGTTTTATTTGATCGCCCGGCATTTCAGGAAATGATGCGGATGATCGAACAAGGCGAAGCTAACTGCGTGATTGTCAAAGACCTCTCCCGCTTAGGTCGTGAGTACATAGAAACAGGCCGTTATATGCGCAGGGTATTTCCAGCCTATGGAGTGCGTTTTATCGCAATTAACGATAATGTGGACACGGAAAATGACGCTGCCGATGATCTCACGGTTTCTGTCAAAAACATTATGAATGAGGCTTACTGTCGAGATATTTCCGTTAAGACACGGAGTGCCCTGGAAGTAAAACGGCGCAGCGGGGATTTTGTAGGTGCTTTTACCATCTATGGTTATGTGAAAGTCGGCGATAAACACAAGAGCCTGGAAGTAGACGAATATGCTGCCAATGTTGTGCGGGATATTTTCAGAAAACGGCTGGAAGGATTCAGCGCTTCCCATATAGCGGATGAACTGAACCGATTAGGAATTCTTTCACCTTTGGCGTATAAGCGCAATCACGGAATGCCTCATGCAAAAGGTGGCTATACAGACCGAAAGGATTGCAAATGGTCTGCAACTACAATCATCCGTATTTTGCAGGATGAAACTTACACCGGAACACTGGTCCAAGGCAAACAGACAACGCCCCATTTCAAATTAAAAGAGCGTGAGGACAAACCTTCTTCGGAATGGATTCGTGTGGAGGGAACCCATGAAGCGATCATACAAAAGCACGATTTTGATCTGGTGCAACGGCTCCGCAGGATTGACACAAGGACTTCTCCCAAATCGGATAAGGTTTACCTTTTTTCCGGTATTTTGATCTGCGGCTGCTGTGGCTGCCGTATGACCCGCAAGACGAACCGCTATAAAGATAAAGAGTATCACTATTATTACTGCCCGACCGGCAAAAAGAATGGCTGCACATCGTCGGTCATGCTGAAAGAGTCGGATCTGATTGAATGTGTGCAGGACAGTTTGAAAGGACATATTGAAAATGTTGCTTCTCTGGATGCCCTGCTGTCCAGTATCAGTCAGGAACGGATCAACCGGGAATTGGCACAGGAATATGCCGCACAGATCAGAGTAAATGAAAAGCGTGTAGCACAGACCGAGGGCTTTAAGGCAAAACTCTATGAAAATCTGGTGAGTGGAATTCTGACAAAGGAAGAATTTCTCTCTTATAAGCGAAAATACAATGCAGATATTGAACTGTTCCAAAAGGCAATCGCTGAATGGAACGATAAACTTACAGATGTATTGGAAAACCGAAGCGAACGAAATCGTTGGATCAACCATTTTATGAGATTTTCTACTATGGAGGATATTGACCGCCGGGCAGTCATGCAGCTTATCCGAAGCATACGGGTAATGGGTAAAGATGAACTGCATATTGAATTTAATTACCAAGATGAATATCAGAAAGCAATCTCTTTGGCGGAACAGATTGCTACAAAAAATGAAGAAAGGATGGTGGGCTAAATGGCAAGAAAAAGCAGAAAACAGACGGCGGCACCTATGCCGGCACCATCTTTATATGTACATGTGGCTCTGTATATCCGTCTTTCTGTGGAGGATAACAAAAAGCGGGGCTGCTCAGTAGAAAATCAAAAGTTGGTACTGAATGACTTTCTTTCAGATAAACCGGACTTCGTTGTGTATGATACCTATATCGACAACGGAGCGACAGGGACAAATTTTCACCGCCCTGGATTTCAGCAAATGCTATCTGATATTGAAGCAGGCCACATTAACTGTGTGATTGTTAAGGATCTTTCCCGATTAGGGCGAAATTCTATTGACACAGGTTATTATATCGAACAGTATTTCCATGCTCATAATGTTCGCTTCATTGCTGTTACGGATCAGTTTGACACAGCGGATTCCGGAAATCTTCATGGCGGTATCATGCTGCCTTTGAAAAATATGATCAATGAAGCCTATGCTCTGGACATTGGACGAAAAATCAAAGCACAAGCGCGGCAGGCTATGAAAGACGGCGACTATATTGGCGCACGGGCACCTTACGGTTACAGGAAAGACCCTGATAATTGCCATAAACTTCTGATTGATGAAAATACTGCCCCTGTGGTAAAACAGATTTTTGAATGGGCACATGAGCATGTGGCACTGAACCGGATTGTCCGCAACCTAAATGAGATGGGAATTCCGGCACCGAGCCATTATAAAAAGACCACTGGCGAGATTACCAGTCCGGGCCTGATCGGAAGCGGCAAATGGCAGACCCGTACAGTGATGAAAATCTTAGAAAGCGAAGTTTATACAGGCGATCTGGTTCAAGGAAAAACAAAGATTGTAGATCATCAGCAGGTCAAGGCTGGAGAAGATAATCTGATTATTGCAAAATGCACCCATGAACCGATCATCAGCCATGAATTGTTTCATGCAGTTCAGGAATACAGAAAACAGATCTGTGAAGAAAGCAAAGCAACTCCAAAACGTCCCTACACACCAAACATTTTCAAAGGTAAAGTGTTCTGTGCTGATTGTGGCAGAAACCTTCACAGGCAACGCGCCGAGCGCCGGAAAGGACCCGACACTTACTGGTTCCACTGCCTTACAAACAGCCGGGTAGAAAAAGATAGCTGCAAAGGTGCGATGATACAAGAGAAAGAACTGATTTCTACTGTTACGGCTATTCTTGAAAAAGAGCTGACAGTTGCGCTGGGAATGTCGCTGCCACTCTTTCAGTTGGAGGCAAGACAAAAACAGGAAAAAGATAAGCTGAAAATTCAGATGTCGGCCAAACGGCAGGAAATTGAAAAAATACGCCGGCTGATCCGTGGCCTATATGAAAATTTTGTGCAGGGTATTTTGACAAATGACGAATACTTTGAATTGAAAGCGGATTATGAACATGCTATCAATGCTCTGTCTGGTGAGATTGAAGTATTTGAAAAATCTATGGACTCTCTGGACAACCAGCTTGCCAGATACCGTGCAATGGAAAAGGATGCAAAAACACTGGCACAGGATCACGTACTGACTGCAGAACTGATCGAACGGCTCATTGAACGAATTGAGATAGACCACGAGCGGAATATTCATGTGACCTTCCGTTTCAAAAATGAATTTCAGGGAAAGGCGGTGGAACCGTGCGCAACTATGTGATTGCCCTTTATATCCGTCTTTCTGTGGAAGATTTCAAAACTGAAAGTTTGAGCATACCAAATCAAAAACTGATTCTTCGTGAAAAAGCTATGTCTCTGCCGGAATGGGATGACAGCGAGATTTTGGAATTTATTGACAATGGTCATACGGGGACAAACTTTGAGCGTCCGGCGGTGCAGGAACTTTTAACAATGGTTCAGGCCGAAAAAATCAACTGTATTATTGTAAAAGACCTTTCCCGATTTGGACGTAACAGCATTGAAACCGGCTATTTTATTGAGCGGGTATTTCCTCTTTATCACACCCGTTTTATTTCCGTCAGTGATGATTTTGACACAGCTAATTTCAAAGGTGATACCGGAGGGATTGATATTGCTTTCAAGTATCTTATCAGCGAGTGTTATAGCCGGGATATGTCCATGAAAACCAAAAGTGCAAAATACGCAAAGATGCGTCGTGGGGAATATCAGAGTGTCATCTGTCCTTACGGCTATCGCAAGAGTGCAGACGGACGTATGGAACCGGACGAGGATGTTGCCCCGAATGTGCAGATGATATTTCAATGGGCGTCTGAAGGCAACACCGCAGCCGAGATCACAAGAAAATTGTATGCCATGAATATCCCAACCCCTGGGGAATATCGCAAACTTAAAGGCAAGGCCTATTACAATGTTTCCCGAACAAACGGCGTTTGGAGTACATCAACGGTTCTGCGTATTTTAGAAGATCAAAGATATATCGGTACCTATGTAATTGGCAAGAGAAAGGTAAAAGAGATTGGCAGCCGACATACACAGTTAAAGGATGAAAGTGAGTGGTTCAAAATACCGAACCATCATCCGGCTATTGTAAGTGTGGATCTATTTGAAAAAGCCAATGCTTCAATTAAGCGTTTCTCTCTGTCAAATAAAAAGCCGCGTGATTATCTGCTCCGTGGTAAGGTGTTCTGCGGATGCTGCGATCATGCAATGTCTCTACGAAATGGTGCGTGGTTTTATTGCCGTCATTCCGAGGTGGCTGAAACGCTTCCTTGTCATGGTGTGCGCATAAAGATGGCAGATCTGGAGCAGGTTGTATTTGAAACAATTCGGGCTCAAATGTGTCCGGCATTGGGAATTGATAGCAATAAGGATAAATTGGATTTGCAGACAGTCCAGCAGGCCGAACATGAAGAAAAACTCCGTTCTATTCAAGACAGCAAGCGGCATCTTTATGAGCAGTATGCACTCGGAGAGATTGATTTGGAAACCTATCGAACACGAAAAGGGGTTTATGACACGGAACTGGTACAAGCCAAAAATGTTCATGCTGTCATTACTGCACAGACAAAGCAGATAAAAAGTGATTATGAGATTAAGCTGAAACAACAGGAAATTGTGCAGGAAGTCGGAAACGCCAACATGCTGACAAAAGCTCTGATTGACCGGCTTATCAACAAAGTTTACGTCTTTCCAGGAGATCGGATTGAGATTGAATATACAACACGGGATTTCTTAGAAACTAAGGAATCCGAAAAGGAGGTATAACCGTGAACACCCATTTGAAACAGCTATGGGCAGCTATGAAGCTGCCCGAAAAACTTCAAAAAAGTTATAAATTTTTTTGTCGTGGGCTTGACATACGGGTGTCGTAAATCATGGATTCGTATTCTCTTCACTCCTGACAACTTTACACCACGATCCATTTCATGATGAAGATAGCTTTTTGAAATTTGAAATATCCTGTCATTTTCATTCAAGCCATACAGCATTCCTATATACGATTCTAATTCTTCGCTTAAAAATTCCGGCATGGTGATCATACGATTACTCTTCACAGTCTTTGGATCTGTAATAATATCCTTCCCTTCTAATCTTTGATAAGATTTATTGATCCGGATAGTACACGCCTGAAAATCGAAATCTGCCGGTGTCAGTGCTAACAACTCTCCCATACGGACTCCACACCAATATAGAATTTCAAATGCATAAAAGGAGATCGGCTTATCCGCCACCGCTTCAATGAACTTCATATACTCTTCTTTTGTCCAGAAAAGCATCTCTTTTGTTCTTTCTTTTCCCATAGATCCCGCCTTGCGTGCAGCATTGCTTTTCAAATCATAGAAATTAACTGCATGATTCAAAATTGCACTCAGCTGATTATGGATGGTCTTTAGATAGACCTGTGAATAGCCTTCTCCTTGTTTATTTCGATAGTTCATCATGGTGTTCTGCCACTGTCGAATATCGGAAGGTTTTATTTCCTGCAACTTCTTTTTCGAAAAATATGGGAGAATCTTTTTTTCTACAATATGCTTTTTTGTCAGCCAGGTATTATATTTGATTCTGGATTTGATATCATTCAGATAAAGATCTACAAAATCTTCAAAATACATATCCAGACTCAAATTCTCCTTTAATTTAAACGCTCTTTCCCATTCCTGGGCATCACATTTGCGTTTAAATCCCCTTTTCGTCTTCTGCTTTCTTACGCCAGTCCAGTCCTTATAATAGGTTCTTACCTCGTAAGTATTTGACTTTTGGTTTTTGATTACTGTCAAAACATCACCTCCTGCTATTTCATTTCGTTCATACCGTAAACTCGTTCTTCAAAATATTTACGGCTGATTTTTCCTTTGACAACAACAAAACCTTTTTGTTCCAATTCCGCATTTAACTGACGGATCAAACGATACGCATAGGAATCAGATACTTCTAATTCTTTCGCTACTTCTTTTGCTGATATAAATAATTTGCTAGCCATCTATATCTCTCCTTTCTTTTTTCAGTTCATTATCGAACGGTGTATATGCATCATAACATTTCATTTCCGTACTGTCAATAGAATGATTTCAAAAATGAACGGTTTATTTTCATATTTCATTTTTGAACTGTTTATGCTATACTTTTAAGTAACAATCAGCAAAGGAGTGTTTTCTTATGACAGTAGGTGAGAAAATAAGAAAATTCCGGATCGATCAAGGATATACACAGAAAGAATTGGCAATCATGTCCGGATTGAGCGAATCGGCAATTAGAAATTATGAACTTGGGAATCGTTTTCCATCATCAGAACAATTAGAAAAAATAGCAAACTCATTAAAAATCAGTCCATACGCCATGTCTGATCCAAACTTTGATACTTATGTTAGTGTCATGCACGCATTATTTGCTTTAGAGGATCAATATGGTCTGCACGCCTACCGGGATGAATCCGGCGTACCACAACTCATGTTTAAAGACAAAGGACATGATTCTTTAAATATGCTGGATAATATTGGAGCATGGGCTGATATGTACCAGAAATTCAGAAATGAAGAGATTACAGAAAAAGAATATTTAGACTGGAAAGCAAAATATCCTCAAAATCAAAATGATATATAAGGCGGTATGTAATATGAGCAATCAAGATTCAAATACAAAAAAAATAGCATATGGTGAATTACACTTTTATTATCCTTTTAAATTTGATAATAAATATTCCTATACTCAGATTCATAAAAAAATAGAAAAAAGCCCACTATTGTTTACAGATGAATATCAGCAAAAGGTCATGGACTCTTTAGGCTATTCTCTAGTTGAAACCTTTAACGATATAAAAAAAGAATTTGAAGCTTCAAGCTCACTTAATAATCCTTGCATATTAAAAATGAGCGATTATCAAAAATATAAATCCATGAAATGTGCTCCCATGTCCATAAATCCCGATGATATATTGTTAGAAATCGAAAGTGGTGAATCTTCAATAAAGTTCTATATCAAAGATGCTGATTTAGAGCTACTAAATCAAAGAATCATACGTTTACAAGAAGAATATGATATTTCTTTGAAATTTTATGGTCACAATTTCACCAACCGACAAGATCGCTTTCTTCTTCTTCCTCTCAAAATAGAACTAGAAAACGGAAAATTCACTTGGCTATACCCATTAATATATCTTTTTGAAAATAATATGGGAATATTAAAACTGGAACTACCTATATTTGATTCCTGCATTGAACCTTTATTAGAAAATGATTATGATAGATTCCTCAAAAAAATTATAAATAAGTGGAAAATAAGAAATTACAACTCCGAAATGACTCTGTCTTCCATCCAGAATTTTTATTTAAGTAATCTTCTTGATGATATTAAAATAGACATGGTTTCATATTCCAATGAGCTAAAAAATATAATATTAATAGATTTTGATGGAATACCACAACACATAAATTCTATTCCAAACGATGTGAAGGAAGATTTGTTTAGAATAATTTGTGCACCAGTTCCTTCTAGAAACAATACCACCTATACCAAAGATGCTGATGAATATCTAAAAAATCACAGTTGGGGAGGACATGGTGTAAAATATATTGCTAAATCTACTGGTGGTTGTCTTTCTTTTATAGATAAAACAATATTAGATTATGTCTCTGATGATTATAAGACAGAAACAAAAACCTCTGTGCTTACTCCATTTAATGACTACTATAATTTATGCAATAAGCTAGCACGAGATTTGTGTGTAAATGTTGAATTTGCTTTAATAATAATTCTCTTAAAAAAGACCAATGAATCAAATGACTACTTCAATAAAATTGCATCTATGAAAAAATTATCAGATACACGAATTGAGTATAATAAAAATGTATTGTTTATCTCAGAACTTCAAGAAAATTGCTATGGTTCAGTTAGCGAACAAACAGCCCTTTTAGAAAAAATGATGCCACATTATTTCAAACACGAAATCACATCTGCAAAAAGTACAGCAATAAATAACATACTTCAGCAAAATGAACAAGAAAAAAATGAACGGTTTCAAAATTACATTTCAACTGGTGGTTTGATTCTAACGTTGATATTCGGTTTACCATCATTGTATGAAACATTAACTATATTTAGAAAGTTATTTTCGTTTTACCCTTATAATATTCCTTATCTCACATTAGAAAATACTAGTATAATATTGTGGCTTACATTAAATGGAATAATTATTTTAAAAATTTATTTAAGAAAATACTCTCCAAAAATAAAAAAGTATTGTCATTTGATTGTCACTAGACATAGAAAGAGCCAAGAAAGCCCGTAAAATAGGCATTTCTTGGCTCTAATATATTATTCGAACTCAATCGTTCCCGGTGGCTTACTGGTCAGGTCGTAGAATACGCGGTTAACTCCCTTAACTTCATTAATAACACGATTCATAACCCTGTTCAGAACTTCATACGGAATCTCTGCGGACTCTGCTGTCATAAAGTCAATCGTCTTCACTGCTCGAAGTGCCACAGCATAATCGTATGTTCTGAAATCGCCCATAACGCCTACGCTTCGCATATTGGTAAGAGCTGCAAAGTACTGGTTCGGCATCCAGGATGGTTCTTTGCCGTTCTCAATTTTATAAGCTTCTGCTGCCTTATCAATTTCTTCACGGTAAATGAAATCAGCATCCTGCACAATGCGAACTTTCTCTTCAGTAACTTCGCCGATAATACGGATTCCAAGTCCCGGTCCCGGGAATGGCTGACGGAATACCAGTTTCTCTGGAATTCCAAGCTCCAGTCCTGCTTTGCGGACTTCATCTTTGAAGAGGTCACGAAGCGGCTCAATAATCTCCTTGAAGTCTACAAAATCAGGAAGTCCGCCTACATTGTGATGAGACTTGATCACTGCGGACTCTCCGCCAAGACCACTCTCTACCACATCTGGATAGATGGTTCCCTGTGCAAGAAAATCAACAGCACCGATCTTCTTAGCCTCTTCTTCAAAGATACGGATAAATTCCTCACCAATGATCTTACGCTTCGCTTCCGGCTCAGTAACTCCCGCAAGTTTATCATAATATCTCTGCTGTGCATTCACACGGATAAAATTCAGGTCAAACTGTCCATTAGGACCAAATACACCCTCAACCTCATCTCCCTCGTCTTTACGAAGAAGGCCATGATCTACAAACACACATGTCAGCTGCTTGCCAATAGCTCTGGAAAGAAGTCCTGCTGCTACAGAAGAATCAACACCGCCAGACAGTGCCAGAAGGACTTTGCCGTCGCCCACTTTCTCACGGATTTCTTTAATTGTATGCTCAACAAATGCATCCATCTTCCAGTCTCCGGCACATTCGCATACACCAAGTACGAAATTGGATAACATCTTCTTTCCTTCTACTGTATGGAGAACTTCTGGATGGAACTGGATCGCATACAGTTTCTTCTCCGCATTCTCGGCTGTAGCCACTGGACAGTCTGCTGTATGTGCAGAAATCTCAAATCCTGGTGCTGCTTGAGAGATATAGTCTGTATGACTCATCCAGACAATTGTTTTCTCTGATACTCCTTCAAAAATTCTGGAGTCTTTTTTGTCAACCAGCAACTCTGTTTTGCCGTATTCACTTACATCTGCTTTCTCAACTTTACCGCCGAGAACATGCATCATAAGCTGTGCACCGTAGCAAAGCCCAAGCACCGGAATACCAAGTTCGAATAATTCTTTCTGGTAAGTCGGTGAATCAGCTTCGTAACAGCTGTTCGGTCCACCGGTAAGAATGATTCCCTTTGGATTCATGGCTTTGATCTTCTCAAGATCGGTCTTGTAAGAATAGATTTCACAATATACATTACATTCTCTGACACGTCTTGCAACCAGCTGATTGTACTGACCACCAAAATCAATTACAATAACTAATTCTTTCTTCAAGGTTTTCCTCCTGTTTTTCCCTATAAATTCTCATTGGAATCGTTACTGTTCACGCTGGAAAATCTCCGGTAAACAATAACCTTGAATCTTCTTTCCATTATAAATGAGTATTACAACTTTTACAACGACTAATTTTCTTAGCTGAATAAAATTTTCAATATATCGTAGATAGATTTTATTACCATGAAATTAAGTTTGAATGCACAGCTTTTTCATACTGTATATTCCTATGCCGGTCACTTCAGGTGCGTTCCAGTTTATAAGTTCTTTAGATTTTCCTCATATATTTTTCAATTTGTTCTCACAGATTCATCACAAATTCCGCGTATATTAATAAACAAATAAAGCGAAAGCTTTTTTACATAGATTATAAATATACTTTTTCTTTTTCATACTTGCCGGGCCAAAAGGTCCGGCCCTCCTTCTTTTTAGGAGAATTTTCGGAAGTTGCTTACGTCGGAGAATTCGAATTTGATTTTAAATTTAACATAAAAAATCCCGGTCAGAAAAGAACTGTCTTGATACTTCTTTTCTGACCGGGATTTTTATAATTCAGGTTCACTCTTCTTTTAACGAAAAAACACTGAGCCACAATAAAGTGTAGCCCAGTGTTTTTTCTTATAACTCATCAAGCCCATAATCTTCAAATTGGAGAGTTTCTTTATCCAATTTTAAAGCTGATCCGGTTTCTCAACTGTATAAACACTCTGATCCTGGATTGCCGTTGCTCCAGACATATCTGCTGTGTCGCTGTAGGAACCAGTTGTAATGGTGTACTCGCTGTCGCCCTGTACATACACAGTTCCGTCTGTACCCTGAATTGTTACAGTTTTTCCATTACTATCTACAATTGTTCCCTCATTTTCCAGAGATGAGACAGTACTGTCGCCAGTTACAGTCCAGGTGGAATCTGCGCTTACATAAACGTTGCAGTATCCCTCTCCGCCTTCGCCTGCATAGCTCTCATCATCTACAACTGCACCTGTCAGGCTGCTGCCTTCTGTGAGATAAAAGTCAAGATCACTGATAGAATCCCAGATCACATCTCCCTGCATATCCTGACTGATTCCTGTAAAGTGACAGTCAGCTCCGTTAACCCCAGACTGTCCCCAGCCTCTCTGGTTGGTGTTACCTGTGCACTGCAGGAAAAATTCATTGTCATCGTTATAGTTAATATCCACGTTATTTAAAGTAATCGTACTCTCTGTATTGGTTGTATAAAACACACCGCCGTTCTCAGAAGTCAGGCTGCCGCCATCCATCTGGAAGGTACTGTTACCAACCTCAGAATCACCAGACATGCTCTGGTAAAGGATTACAGTCCAGGTATTATCATTCTGATCCAGATCACTCATGTTTCCTGTCAAGTCACAATCATAAAGATGAATAGAATTCAGACCTTCAATACAAATAGCCTCAGAACCATTTGCTGTCAGAGTTGCATTGCTTACCGCAATATCAGCTGTGCTGTAAATAGCCGGGGAACCAACGCCGTTGGAAACATAATTTCCACCATCGATCACCATTGTTCCGCCGCCTCTGTCACTTCGGATTGCAGCAGAAGACTCACCGTTTGTCTCTACATCCAAGTCCCATCCGTAAAGAGTCCCACCGCCAGCTACATGAACACCACCAGAGGTATCCTGAGTCGTTTTCACAATTGTACCAGAAGCATATACAGTTCCATCACCATATGCAAAAAGCCCTGCACCACCTGCTGCATCTGTAGTCACGCTGCCATCTTTCACATAAGCAGTACCATCTGTTGCCAGAACAGCAGCTCCTACACCATAGAAGCTGGAATTGTCTCCGCCCTTGCTGTCCTCGGAAGTTCTAGTAATAGTATCATTATCAAGAGTAACACTTGCATCGGAAGAAATCAATGCTGCATTCTCGTCAGTTCCTGTTGACTCAATTGTCTCATTTGATACAGTTGTATCTTCTGTATACTCATT
Source organism: Ruminococcus sp. 1001136sp1 (assembly GCF_039841815.1). Classification (NCBI taxonomy): domain Bacteria; kingdom Bacillati; phylum Bacillota; class Clostridia; order Eubacteriales; family Oscillospiraceae; genus Ruminococcus; species Ruminococcus sp. 1001136sp1. The sequence goes on from NZ_JBDPGY010000001.1 coordinate 98,233, forward strand.
TGCTGCCGTATAACTGTCCACACCCTGAGACTGGCCATCAGGGCCTCCCTGTCCTGAAGCGCCTTGTCCATCACCGCCAGGCTGGCCCTGACCGCCCATTTCCATGGACATTACAGTAATGGAAGCAGCATTTCCATCCTCATCTAAAGTGATAGAAACGATATCGCCCTCTTGAATGTCAGAAAGTGAAATATCCTCAGCCTCTGCGGACTGTCCGTTACCGTCTGGTTTTTCCGGCTCTTCTCCGTCCTGGCTATCTGTATTCTCACTTTCCTGGTTATCGTCAGCTGCGTCCTGACTGTCACTTGCTCCATCAGAAGGATCAGAATTCTGTCCATCTCCGCCAGGCTGCATACCGCCTGCCTGCTTTGTGATCACTGTATCCGCAGTAATTGTAATCGTCTGCTCCTCGCCAGTCAGATCCAACATAGAAGGCGCCTCACCACCCTGACCGTTTCCATCCGGTGCTCCGCCATTCTGTCCATCTCCACCAGGCTGCCCCATCTCTTTCATAGTCCCAACCGCAATGGTAATCTCCGAATCAGAAACCGACTTAACCTCACCAAGTACCACATTCTCCTGACTCTCATCACCATTCTCATCCGAAGCATCTGCCTCACCACTTTCATCATTCGCCGCATCCGCAGCCGTCTCCGTCTTACTATCCTCCGCATAAACCATAGCCGGAACAGAAGTTGTTGCTACCATAATTCCCATTAAAACTGCTAAATATCTACGTTTCATACCCATTCATTTCCTTTCTGTATTCATTCAACCCTTCCGAAGTCCTCATTCTCTCCATCCGGATCATTTTGTTTTGTGTTCCTTATGGCTAATAATATACAGACCAAATGTGTGCAATTAATGGGAAAACTGTGTTCATTCCATGGTCAACCTGGTAAGAAACTGTGAACTCCCCCAAAAGAATATGCCGCAACAACCAAATTTAGGCGAAATATACTCCACTCAAAGAATACACATAACAGAAATGATTTTTGACAGAACTCAAGAAGAAAGCTAACTAAAAATATACAAAAGAATAGAATATAGTAAACACGAAAGTCTCCCCAAAAGGAATCAGCCAACGTTTCCTACCAGTACACAACGCTAAGCAAACGTAATTACCATCCGCCTCTCTTCCCAGGCGCTGCGTCACTTTCTCCCTTCCTCTCACGTCCCCCACCCGAAAAAAAACAGGGTGCCTCACGCACCCTGCTTCATCCTCTTAATAACTTTTAATCGCGTAAATTCCTCACGCTCCTTCTCCTCCAAAGCATTGGAAATATCCTTGGTCAGAGCCTCGAACTTCGGAATCGTAATATTCTTCAGCGCATTCGCCCTCTTCTGAGTCTTCTTAATATTACTAGCCAGCCGAATCGCCGAATTCTCAATCATAGACAGCTTAATGGAAAGCTCCTTCACCCTCTCAAAAGCCGCCTTCGCCTCATCCAGAGACATCTTCGTACTATAATAAGCATATGTCGGCACATTTCCCGACTTATCATACTCTACCAGCGGAATCTCCGTACCCATAACACTACGTGTCTTAATACGGATAGAATTCTCCACCGGCACCGTATGGGAAATCTGATCCACAAACGCGATACCCATCTCCATATTCGCTTTCTGCAAAGCCTCATACGCAGTCCGGAACGTCTCGTCAATCTGTCCCTGGATATCCTTCGCCTGATCAACCAGATTCATCATCTCACGAATCAGAATATTACGCTTCTTATCCATCAGTTCGTAACCCTGACGGGAAAGAGCAAGTGAATTCTTAGCCAGAATTAAATTACCCTTGGTAGGAAAGGTATTCGGATCCATTCAAGTCACCTCACTCTTTATTTGGTAGTCTCGTGATAATACTGATCCAGAATCTTGGTATCAATACGGTCAAGCTCATCCTTCGGAAGCATACCAAGAAGCTCCCAGCCCTTATTCAGAGTATCGATAATACTTCTGTTCTCTGTATCTGTCTGACCGACAAACTCAGCCTCAAATGCCTTACCAAACTGAAGATACTTCTTATCCAGAGGAGAAAGCTCATCCTCACCAATAACAGAAGCAAGGGCTCTCGCATCTCCAACCTTTGCATAACAGGAAAACAGCTGGTTGGCAACGTCCTGATGGTCCGCTCTTGTGAAGCCCTCACCAATACCATCCTTCATCAGACGGGAAAGAGATGGCAGAACATTGATTGGCGGGTAAATACCCTGTCCATGAAGCTGTCTGTCCAGAACAATCTGACCCTCAGTAATGTAACCGGTAAGGTCAGGGATCGGATGGGTAATATCATCATTAGGCATGGTCAGAATCGGGATCTGTGTAACAGAACCTGTACCACCGGAAACAATACCTGCACGCTCATATAAAGTAGCAAGCTCACTGTAAAGATATCCAGGATAACCTTTACGGGAAGGAATCTCTCCCTTGGAAGAAGAAACCTCACGCATTGCCTCACAGAAAGAGGTAATATCTGTAAGGATAACCAGAATATGCATACCCTTTTCAAAAGCAAGATACTCTGCCGCAGTTAGGGCGATCTTCGGAGTCAAAAGACGCTCAACAGTCGGATCATTCGCCAGGTTCAGGAACATAACAACATGATCGGAAGCACCGCTCTCCTCAAATGTTCTGCGGAAAAACTCTGCAACATCATACTTAACACCCATTGCAGCAAACACAATGGCGAAATTTTCATCGGAATCAGCACCCAGAGATGCCTGACGCACGATCTGTGCCGCCAGCTTATCATGTGGAAGACCGTTTCCGGAGAAAATCGGAAGCTTCTGTCCACGAATCAGGGTGGTCAGACCATCAATTGCGGAAATACCGGTATTGATATAGTTACGCGGATACTCACGGGTAACCGGGTTCAGCGGCAGTCCGTTGATGTTCAGGCTGACCTCCGGTGTGATCTCACCAAGACCATCGATTGGCTGTCCAATACCGTTAAAGGTACGTCCCAGGATTTCCGGGGAGAGCCCGATTTCCATAGGATGACCGCTAAGACGTGTATGAGTGTTTCCAAGGGACATATTATCTGTACCCTCGAAAACCTGAATTACTGCTTTATCTTCGTATATTTCAATAATACGGCCAAGCTTTTCGGTACCGTCATCCATACGGAAGGAGACGATTTCCTCGTAGGAAGCGTTTTTAACGCCTTCCAGAACTACAAGAGGGCCGTTTATTTCACTAAGGCCTAAATATTCGATTGCCATAAAAAACTTACCTCCCTATCAGCCGTTTCTCTCTAATACGTTATCATAGAATCTGTCGATGTCAGCCTTATACTGGTCAAACATCTCAGGTTTGTTATTCGGAACATCATATTTGATAGCAATAACACGCTCAAAAATATTGTCCTCCTTCAGTACGGAAACCGGCATTCCCTGATTTACAAGGGAGCGGCACTTCTCGTACAGATAAAGGATGATCTCCATCATATTGAACTGCTTGCTCATCGGTACACAGGTATCCTCTGCATGGAACGCATTCTGCTGAAGGAATCCAAGACGGATAACCCTTGCGATCTCCAGAGTCAGCTTCTGATCATCCGGAAGAACATCACTACCGATCAGCTTAACGATTTCCATCAGAGAGCTCTCCTGGTTCAGAATCGCCATCAGCTGATTACGGTCGCTTACAAATTTAGCGGAAACATTATCTCTGTACCATGGGCTTAAATCCTCCAGGTACTCACTATAGCTTGTGAGCCAGTGGATAGCCGGGAAATGACGGGCATAAGCCAGAGATTTATCCAGTCCCCAGAAGCAGCGGACGAAACGCTTTGTATTCTGTGTAACAGGCTCAGAGAAGTCACCACCCTGTGGGGAAACCGCACCAATAATAGATACGGAACCTTCGGTTCCATTTAAGTTCTGCATCATACCAGCTCGCTCATAGAAAGCGGAAAGCTTGGAAGCCAGATAAGCCGGGAAACCTTCCTCGGCAGGCATTTCCTCCAGACGTCCGGATAACTCTCTAAGAGCCTCAGCCCAACGGGAAGTGGAGTCTGCCATGATGGCAACGTCATAACCCATGTCACGATAATACTCAGCCAGTGTAACACCTGTATAAATAGAAGCCTCACGGGCTGCAACAGGCATGTTTGATGTATTGGCGATCAGAGTGGTACGGTCCATCATCAGGTTTCCGGATTTCGGGTCGATCAGTTTACTGAAGTCCTCCAGAACCTGTGTCATCTCGTTTCCACGCTCACCACATCCAATATAGATAATGATATCTGCGTCAGACCACTTTGCGATCTGGTGCTGTGTCATGGTTTTTCCAGTACCGAAACCGCCAGGAATCGCTGCTGTACCACCCTTTGCAATTGGGAAAAGGGTATCCAGGATACGCTGTCCGGTTACAAGCGGCACGCTTGCAGGGAAACGCTTGTAGGTAGGTCTTGGCACACGGATCGGCCATTTCTGCGCAAGTGCGATATCGCGCTCACTGCCATCAGAAAGACGAACCGTTACAATCGGGTCAAGGATGGTATATGCTCCGTCCGGAACTGCCTTGATAACCTCAGCCTCTCCAATTGTTGGCGGAACCATGGATTTATGAAGAATGGAAGCTGTTTCCTGAGTCTCGGCAATGATAGTACCTGCGCTTACCATATCTCCAACTTTAACAGTTACATGAACATCCCATTTCTTAGCAGTATCAAGGGAATCAACACTTACACCACGGGAAATATATTTTCCGGAGGATTTTGCGATCTCCTCCAGAGGACGCTGGATACCGTCGAAAATGTTATGAATGATTCCAGGTCCCAGAAGAACGGAAATAGCATCGCCTGTTCCCATTACTGTATCACCTGGCTTCAGTCCTGTTGTCTCCTCGAAAACCTGTACGGTAGTCATACCCTTTTTCAGACCAATGACCTCACCGACCAGCTTCTCAGGTCCAACATAAACCATCTCGGAAATCTTAAATCCCGGGTCGCCTTTCAGATAAATAACAGGACCGTTAACGCCGTAGATAATACCTGTTTTATTCATGGCTCAGCCCTCCGTCAAATTTGAATTCTTTTTTCAGCTTCTCATAAGCACTCAGGAAAGAGTTGTCGATCAGGATGTTTTTAGCCGGGATTGTGGCTTTGATACCACCCATAAACGGTTCATCGGAAATCTCAACTGTGAATCCGGTCTTTGCTACAATAGAGCGCTGTAATGCTGTATCTTCAGCGGAAAGATAGATAAAAATCTCATCATTTCCTGCAAATTCTCTTGCCTTCTGGATTCTGCTGCACAGATAATCCTGATACGCAGGACTCTCCATGAAATTCTCCAGATGATTCTTAACCTCTACAAAAAGCTCGTTTTTAAGCTCTGTCTGTTTGGCTGTCCAGTCACGTCTTAAAGTCAGCTGCTCAGCAGAAAGTGCCTTGTTTACCTCTCGGGTAGCATTTTCTGTCTCTGCCTTGATCTGTGCCTCGGCATCCATTTTTCTTGATTCTTTATGCTTTTCAAGCATTTCTTCCAGACTCTTCTTATGTGCTTCCAGTGTATTCTCAGCCTCTGTCTGGGCTTCCGCAACGGAAGTGTCATAGAAATGCTGCAGTTTTTCTTCAATTGTCATGCTTGGTCTTCTCCTGCCTATAACTTTAAGCCAATGGCTTCGTTAACATATCCGGTAATAAAATCAGGTTTGCGGCCTGTACCATGCCTGTCAGGGATTTCGATGATCAAAGGCGTTTTATGGTTCAGCTTTACATCGTCCACGATCTGGGGAAACTCCCGGCCGAATTTTTCGGTCAGGAGAAGGATCCCGATTTCTTTGTTGGCGATTGCTTTTTCCAGAGCGTCCTTCAGTTCGTCACGCTCATGGACTACCACGCCTTCCACACCTGCCAGTCTCATCCCTGTGCAGGTATCGATGTTGTCACTGATCAAAAACATTTTCATAATTATAATTTACCGATGATCATGAAGGAAATGATCAGACCGTAAAGAGCAACACCTTCGGCAAGACCTACGAAGATAAGAGATTTACCAAGAATGCTCTGATCCTCGCTGATTGCACCAAGAGCTGCACTTGCCGCACTGGCTACGGCAATACCACCACCAATACAGGAAAGACCTGTAACAAGAGCTGCTGCAATATATCCAAGACCTGTTGCAATACCTGCATCAGCGCCTGTTGCAGCCTGTACAGAAGAGCTTCCTGCAAACATAACCATTGCTGCTACTAACATGGTACCAAAGAAGAAAAATGCGTTTGTTGCGATTGTTGTTTTGTAACGTCCACGGCTCTTCTCGCCGATGAAATAGTAACCAAATGGAACGATAATGCTTAATACAAGCGCTACTGCTAAAATAATCTGTGTCATAACTGTCATGATAATTGACCTCCTCGTGTTTTAACATTTGTAATGTCACTGCATTTCACAGAGACATTTGATAAATATTTCACTACCAGCGGCAGTTTACTTTGCCTCCGCGTCAGAACGGAACGGCTCGAATTTTCTTCCGCTTCCTTTGTAGAAACGGCTAAACATCTCGTAATACTCAAGTCTCAGTACCTGGATACCAACGATCAGACCCTCAAGACCGCATACGAAAATATTTCCGAGAACAATCACTACCCAGTTCGGGCTTCCGTTCTCAGCACCGGCCAGCATCAGTACAACCTGCATCATAGCTGCATGGCTGACTGCATAAGCTCCGATACGCACGAAAGAAAGTGTGTTGGAGAAATAGCTCAAAAGGACTTCGAACATCTCGAAAAATCCCTGAACAATAAACATTCCCACACCGCCTTCAAAAGCTGCCGGCTTCTTTTCCACAAGGTTTGTAAGAGGCTCTTTTAAGAACATTACAAGCAGCGGAAGGATAAACATAATGCAAAGAACAATACCGCCAGGAAGCTTATGGCCTGTCATGAACAATGCAATTACAATCACTGCGGATCCATAGAATACAAGGCCTGCAACAGAGTTGGTATCAAACCATACTTTCTCTGTATCCTTTGCTTTCAGGGAATTCATAATATTAAAAATCATGCACAGAAGAATGATTCCCATACCAAAGCCAATAGCGATAATAAATACGGTATTCAGTTTTCCGATAAAAGGCACATTCATCATGGCATCCATAGGCCTTAACCATACAGGCTCTATAATATCTTCAAATCCGAAGACGCTGCCGAACATGAAGCCAAAGAATGTGGAAAAGATACCTGCACAGCTGATGATTCCGGCAAGATCAATATGCTTGAATCTGTAAAGAAGATATCCGCCGATCAATAAAACCAGACCCTGTCCTGCATCTCCGAACATTGCGCCGAAAATAAAGGAATAAGTAATGGCGATAAACCAGGTTGGATCCATCTCTCCATAAGCCGGAAGGCCATACATTTTGGTGTACATTTCGAATGGCTTGAAAAGCTTGGGATTCTTCAGCTTGGTAGGCGGTGTCTTATGGGCATCCTCCTGCTCATTCTCATCAATCAGACAGAAAATACGGGAATCTCCGGAAATATCATTCTGGAAAGCCTTAGCATCCTCCTCTGTCATCCAGCCACAAAGGATATAAAATGGTTCTTTCGGCTTATAATCGGCTGCTGCCTCTCCCTTATTGTCCCCATGTGTGCATGCTGCCAGTTTACGGATATCAAAGTTCCGTGAAAACTGGGAAAGTGTATGTTTGCAGGAAACAATGTCGGATGCATTTTTTCTGAAGAAAGCTTTTCTTGCCGCTTTGTTTGCATCAAGATCTGCAATTGTTTTCTTGTACTGCGCTTCAAGTGCTGTGTATGCAGCTTTGGCAGTTCCATCATACTGATCCGGTACAAAGATTTTTTCAAAGTGCATAGCAGAATATACGGCATGAATTCGCTGTGCTTCATGAACGGGAACAAAATAAATTCCCCAGATATAACGGTCATCTTCATCACATTTAATGAAAATCGTATCCAGATTATCATAAATGTATGTTTTAAATTTATCGAAATAATCTTTCTCGATCCGTCCAAAGCGATAATGAATATAACGCATTTTCAGGATTGACTGCACATCAAAGTCTACATTTCGGAACGGATAGATAATACGAAGTGATTCTGACAGAGAATCACGTTTCTCTTCCAGTTCCTGACGGGTCTTGTTAAGGACATCCGCTTCATCTTTGATCTGCTGTACGAAAGAGAGAGCTTTTTCGATTGGCAGCTTCTTCGCAGAAGCCTGCTCCGGGTTCTCAACCTCTTCATAGAAGCTTCCGACTGTGCTTAAAGCTTCTTTATAAGGATTGATTTCAAGATAAGGAGAAAGATTCTTCACATCTGTGAGCTCAGTAAGAGCATTCTCCAGATGAATCTCATACCGGCTGAGGTAATTATTTACAACTCGGTCGATATCCTCTCTTGGCCCGGTAATGCTGACAAATTTCATTTTCTCAATCACATTGCTACCTCCGGGTTACTAATTGTTGTGAACATAATGCATTGCCTCGTCCGGATCAACCTGGTAACGAACACACTCCAGTGCGATGGTCAGACGGTTTACCTCATGCTCTTTGTGGTAAAGATAAGAATACAAAACAGCTACTGAATAAGGATCCTTGCGAGCCTCTTTCTCAAGCACGGTACGGAGCAGACTATTATAAAGCTCCTCCATGGAGATCAGGTTCAGCTGCTGATATTTCCTGCCGTACCAGGTACGGGAAAAGATCTGCTCACCTTCTTCTTTGCTGGTAGCTTCCACCAGAGCTGTGATTTCTTCTTTCTTTAGTTTATAATTCACGGGAATCAGCTGTGCGTAGATGGCTGCCGGCTCCATTTTGTAATAACGCTTGGATCGCAGGATAAACTGCAGATTCAGCATATCAAACTTCTCCCCATAAGCCTTGGTGATCTCGTCCAGATCGTTTCCCTTGAATAACTTTTTGCGGACACTCCAGATCTGATTAAAATAATAAAGATCAAGAGCCATTCCGTAGTCAAATAAAAGTCCATTGCCGTTCTCATATACGCTCTGAAGCGGAGCATAGAATTCATTGCCCTTCAGGGCTGTCATGAACTCATCCATATTTCCGGCACCTGCCACTCTGTCAATGTCCAGCTTGGAATGGTGCAGGAAAAAGTCGCGGTAAGGACTCATATCCACAGGATCGGTGCTTCTGTGATCAAAGAGATTTGTCATGATCTCTTTCAGAACACGGATTTCGTAGCGCTTGGAATAAAGTGCCAGGAACTTGCGCTGCTCCTTGTTTGCAAAATTGTAAATGCGGGAGAAATTTCCGAAAATGGATTTCTTCAGAAGCTTCTCGATCTCACCTCGGTGAAGATTATTCTCATCAAGGTCTGACCATGCTTTCGCATATTCCGGCGTTTTCTTCAAATAAGCGGCTACCTGTGGAACGTCCGAAAAGCGGACGATTTCCTGAAGCTGTTCATCTGTCACCAGATGACTGCTCATAGCGCGTATTTTCGTGGAAATTCCGCTGTAGGAAAGAACGCTTCCCATTACATCACTTCCTCCTGAATGATCTTTTCAAAAATTTCTCTGGAAAGGCGTTCGTGATTCTTCGCATAGTAAGCGTCCAGCTGACTTAAGGCAGCCTGAGTGTCTTCCCGCAGGGATGACAGGCGCTTATCCTTCTCACCCTCAAGATTCCGGCGAATTTCCTTAATCTGCTCTTCTGTCTGTTTCTCCAGCTGGGTGTCGAATTCCTTGGACTGCCTTTCCATCTCAGCTGAAAGAGCTTTCTTCTTCTGCAGTGCATCCTTCATAATGGTCTCTGCAGTTGTCTCTATCTCGGATAACTTACCGATTATCTGTTCCATTTTTCCCCTCCTTTTTCAAGTTTTAAGTATCTTACACCCATTTTGATGAAAATACCAGTCAAACTTTGCCTAAAATTTTCACAAAAATTCAATACAATTCCAGATGTTTTGACTAAAAATTAACGATCTTATCAATTCCTGTCATATCGAAATTTTATACTAGGTACACGTATTAATTATAAATAGGAAGAAAATGCATATTTATACAGAGTTCTCCCACATTTTTCCGTTTACTTTTCTTATTGACGCATTTCATATTCAGTCAAAATTAGTCAGTTTTTTCAATTAAAAGAACTTTGCGTTTTCCCCCTGACATAGAATGTGTTTGAAAAATCACGATATCAATATTATTGCGGAAAAGCAGGAAATCATGTATAGTAGTTTTGTTAAGAATGAATACAATTTCAGCTGATTCTGACAAGCATTTTTTACCACCCGGTAAACTTTTGCAAAGAGCCGGAATCAGTTTCATACAGCTATAAATATAATTACAGGAGGAACCTATGCGACTTAGAAATATACCAGGCGCCAAAGACGCAATTGCAGAAAGTATCTACGTGATCCAGAATCCCCAGGAGAATAAGGGAAACTGGGACAAGGTTTTCCCACAGCATCAGCCTGTCCATCTGGAGGTTGGCATGGGAAAAGGCCGCTTTCTTATGGATATGGCGAAGCTCCATCCGGAGATCAACTATATCGGAATCGAAATGTATGACAGCGTACTCCTTCGTGCCATTCAGAAGAAAGAAGCCCTTGCAGAAGAAGGACAGGAGCTTTCTAATTTAAAATTCATGCGCATGGATGCAAGACTTCTTCCCGAAGTTTTTGAAAAAGGCGAAGTTTCCAGAATCTATCTGAATTTCTCTGATCCCTGGCCTAAGGCTCGCCACGCTTCCCGCCGCCTTACCTCCCGGGAGTTTCTTTCCCGCTACGACAAGATTCTGAAAGAAGACGGAACCATCGAGTTCAAAACTGACAACCGCGGTCTGTTCGACTTTTCCCTGGAAGAAGTCCCGGAAGCAGGATGGAAACTGGAAGCTCACACCTTTGACCTCCACCATAACGAAGAAATGATGATTGGAAATGTAATGACCGAATATGAGGAAAAATTTTCCTCTATGGGAAATCCGATCTGTAAGATGATCATTCGTCGTTAAATATTTCACCTTGCTGTATTTCTTTTCATATTATAAGGAAGAAATATCTGGCAGGAGTTTTTTATATGAAGCGAACCAGATCTTTGCAAAAATTTGCTGCTCAATTTGGCTATGAACATAAAAACAGAAGCAATCCCTTCTCCGGCATAAAGAAGCATGCCAACGAACTGTCCAAACTGCTGGACAGCATGTTTCCCAAGGATAAAAACAACAAAGAAAAATCATAAAAAGGAAGCCAAACAAATGAAAAATTCTCCGACAGAAGTGAAAAAGAAAGAAACGGAAGAGCGCAAACGTCAGGAAGAGCTGGAAAAACAAAAGCGTAACGAAACGTACCAGCTCCTTGGCGGTTCCCAGAATGACAGTGACGCAGACGACGATTCCTCATTAGAAGGAAATATCCAGCAGCTGGAAAATTACAGCTACTTTGACGGCGACAAAATTCTTGAATCCCTAAAGCTTGCCCCCAAAGACCGAAAAAACGGGGAATCCATCTATCGCCAGCAGAAAATGAATGTCACAGATATTTCCTGCGGCTACGACAGGATGAACGGTCAGCGCCTTGGCCAGATTGAAGCAACCTTCCAGACTGGCAGAGATATCTTCGGCGTCACCCTTCTTTTCTCTCACGAGGAAGTTACTTATGCAAGATGCGGATGCCCGGAATGCCACAGAAAATACTGGGGCTGGTATTCTGATAATTCCAGGTGCCAGTATACAGCTGCACTTGCCTTCTATATTCGTGATTATGTAAACCACAGCAATTTTTCGGATGCCACCGACATGAACGGAGACTATCTGCTAAACTCCTATCGCAGAGGACAGCTCAAAAATGACCAGAAAGAAACACCAGCCCATGTTTCCGCAAGTGTTTCCCTGGTTCCAAGACTGACACAGAATGACAATAAGCTTTCCGTTTCTTTTAAGGTAGGAACTTCCAAAATGTTCGTGGTAAAAAAACTGGATGACTTCTGCCGTCAGGTTCGCAACGGTGAGACCGTTCAGTATGGAACCAGCACCCAGATCAGCCACAAAACGCAGGATTTCACAGAGGAGAGCCGCAAATGGATCCGCTATATTGACCGGATCGTCCGCGAGGAAGAGCAGTTTGTAGACAAAATCCAGAATTCCGGCATCTATTTGCCAAAAAAATTTAATGTTGGCAATTCTCTGGATCTTTTTGGCTGGCGTCTGGACAGTTTTTATGACAATATTTGCAATGATAAAATAGATTTTGAAGATAAAACTCCGGATGCTGCCCGTAAAAAAGCCCAGCTTCACTGCAAAACAGGGAATCCACGGATTTCCATACGGATTCTGGATGCCTCTAAGGACAAAAAGCAATTTGACGGTGTCACAGTAAAGGGATACATCCCAGAGCTTTTTCAGGGTATGGACTCTTCATACTTTATCCAGGATGACAGCTTCTGTAAAACCGAACCGGCCTTTATGGAGAAGGTCCGTCCATTGACAGCGCTTTCCAGAAATGGAGAATTCCACTTCCAGATGGGGCGTAATACACTGTCCAATTTTTATCACAATGTGCTGCCCCAGCTTCAGGAAGTGGCGGATATTACGGAGGAAAATCCGGAGAAATTCAGACAGTACCTCACGCCTGAAGCACACTTCGTATTTTATCTGGACATGGAAAACGATAACGTTATCTGCAAGGTAAGCGCCTTTTATGGAAAAAGAGAATTCTCTGTAGGAAAGCTTTTACTTCATGAGGATATCTCCCCGGACCAGCAGTTCCGTGACTTTCCTCTGGAAAACAGTGTGCTGGATCAGACCATGGAATGGCTGCCTTACTATGATCCCGACTTTGACGTACTTCACTGCAACCATGACGAAGAACTTAGCTATCAGATCATGGAGTCTGGAACTGCCGCCCTCATGGAGCTTGGCGAAGTACGCTGCACCAACCGTTTCCGCAGCAGACACACCTTAAAGACTGTAAAGGTTTCCGTTGGTGTGTCCGTATCCGGCGGACTCCTGGATCTGAATATTTCCACGGATGATATTTCCAGCCAGGAGCTTCTGGATATCCTGAAAAGCTATCAGCTGAAGAAAAAATATTACAAGCTGAAAAGCGGCGAATTTGTCAATCTTCAGGAGCAGAACCTGGAAATGCTGGCAGAACTGATGAAAACCCTTCATCTCACCCCAAAGGAATTTGTCAAAGGAAAAATGCACATTCCGGCATACCGCACCTTATATCTGGATCAGATGCTGGAGAGCAACGAAAACATATATGCCAACCGTGACCGTCATTTCCGTGAAATCGTAAAAGGCTTCAAAACCATTAACGATGCCGATTTTGAAGAACCGGAAAGTCTTTCCAGGATCATGCGAAAATACCAGAAGAACGGTTACAAATGGCTGCGTACCCTTGAAGCATGGAAATTTGGCGGAATTCTCGCCGATGATATGGGCCTTGGAAAAACCTTACAGGTAATCGCAGTTCTTCTTGCAGCGAAGCTTGAAGGAAAAACCGGCACATCCCTGGTAGTAGCTCCTGCTGCCCTTGTTTTCAACTGGGGTGAAGAGCTTGCCCGATTTGCCCCACAGCTGAAGGTATCACTGATCGCAGGAAGTCAGTCCGAACGTCAGGCGAAGCTTCAGACGTACTCAGATTTCGATGTTCTGGTCACCTCTTACGATCTTTTAAAAAGAGATATTGACCAATATGAGGAAAAAGAATTTTTATACCAGATCATTGATGAGGCACAGTATATCAAGAATCACACAACAGCAGCAGCCAAATCTGTAAAGGTGATCCACAGCCAGACCCGCTACGCACTTACTGGAACACCAATTGAGAACCGCCTCAGTGAGCTTTGGAGCATTTTCGATTATTTAATGCCGGGATTTCTCTACGGTTATGATTCCTTTAAAAAGGAATTTGAAACTCCGATCGTAAAGAACGACGATGAGTCTGCCATGACCCGTCTGCAGAAAATGGTGTCTCCATTTATCCTTCGCCGTCTGAAAGAGGATGTGTTGAAGGATCTTCCTGAAAAACTGGAAGAAGTCCGTTACGTGAAATTTGAGGATGCACAGCAGAAGCTGTATGATGCCCAGGTTGTACATATGAAGGAAAAAATTGCCCAGCAGGACGAGGGCGAATTTAATAAGAGCAAATTGTGGATTCTGGCTGAATTGACGAAGCTGCGACAGATCTGCTGCTCTCCTTCTCTTTGCTTTGAAAATTACCGCGGTGAATCTGCCAAGGCTGAGAGCTGTATGCAGCTGATCCAGAGTGCTATTGATGGTGGGCACCGTATGCTTTTATTTTCCCAGTTTACTTCCATGCTGGCTCTTCTTCAGGCAGCACTGGAAAAAGAGGGGATTCCTTATTACATCATCACTGGGGAAACCTCCAAGCAGAAACGACAGGAGCTTGTGAAACAGTTCAATTCTGATACCACTCCTGTATTTCTCATTTCCCTAAAAGCAGGCGGCGTTGGACTGAATCTGACAGGTGCAGATGTGGTTATCCACTATGACCCCTGGTGGAATCAGGCTGTCCAGAATCAGGCCACTGACCGTGCCCACCGTATCGGACAGACAAAGCAAGTTACCGTGTACAAGCTCATCGCCCGCAATACCATCGAAGAAAAGATCCAGAAGCTCCAGGAAGCAAAGCAGGATCTGGCAGAGCAGATCATCAGCGGTGATATGGGACAGCTGAGTGGTATGAGCAGGGAGGATATTCTGGAATTGTTGTAGGAAATAAGGTACTATTGCTATTTAGTTGATTAAAAGTTCTTCAATGCGGACGCATTTGGACAATGTGTACTGGCTGGGACTTGCTGGTTGATAAGAACTTTTAATGAAGAGGGGTGGGTGAGTGATTGGTTTCCCTACACTTTCTTGACAACGATAGATTGGCAAAAAACAATAAAGTTGCGGGATACCAACTACTTCACCCCACCCCCATTGTTGTCGTTATTGTTTCTTTCTTCTCTTTCCAATAACCAGCGATTTTGCAATGTATATTCGCAAGCCGCGCATTTCAGGAGCGGTTTTAGTGGAGGCGAGATCCATGACTTACGGAGACTTAGGCGCGAAGGCTCTCCTGAGCGTCTTAGTCGCAGTTAGTCATTAGCTTGCCGGAACGTTGCGACGCGCGGCGGTGAATATACATTGTGAAATCGCGTCCGGAATAATGACCAACACACTAAATAGCAATCGTAAAAGTTTTCGAAAAAATTTAAAAAAATTATAAAATTCCTATTGACTTTTGTCCTACACTTGATATATAATACATCTTGCGTTGAGGAAATAACAAATCAACGAAATAGGAAATGCGCCTTTAGCTCAGTTGGTAGAGCACCTGACTCTTAATCAGGGTGTCCAGGGTTCGAACCCCTGAAGGCGCACTGAAAGCACTGTTTTTGCGGACAAAGCGATTGCCGCGGGGACGGTGTTTTTTTGTGCCCTTAAAGCCAGTAAAATCAACTCTTGCCGCTTCACATCCTTCTCTAATCAATCTCTCCAATCGTTCCGACTCCAGTTCCAATACCTGTCCACCCATAATCTCACCAATTCCTTTCTTCACCCGGGGGATTCCTTGAAAATATAATCTGCAATTCTGTCAATCAATTCAATCAGATCTCGATAGTGTTTCTCTTTTCCCACATCCAGAAGTTCTTTCTCCAGTCTTTCCCCGATAAGTCTATATTCCTCCATCAATTGCTGAAATATGCTATCGTCTTCATCAATTTCTTTAACTCGGAAAACTCCGATATTTATCTTTTGTAAAGTAAAAAATCCCTTCCTCCTTATGCCCTATTTTGCATGAATACATTTTATTTTTCTATCCCAATTTTTCAGAAACCTAGAGCGTGTTTGAAAAATATTACTTTAAGCTTGAATCTCTTAAATAAAACCAATATACTCATATTAGAATTTTTCTGTATCGTCCAAGAGGTCGAAGCTGCTTTTGCAAAAATGAACAAACTTCAGGTTATACCCAAAATTAAAGAAGATCAGAAAACATAGGAGGAAAAGAAATGCTTGAAAAAGGGAAAAAATTTTTAAACATCTGCTTAAGCACGTTCCTGTTGCTGTCAATAATATTCCTGTTCAGTGTACAGAATGTAAAAGCAGAGGAAGAAACGGATACGATCAATCCAGATGAAATCCAGATGTCAGTAGACAGCCTGCTCACAGGCATCAGCTCCAAAGGATTTCATCCAAGCAAAGGAAACTATCTTTCCATTCGTGCCGGAGTATCATTTAACACCGAACAGGACCTTGAGGGCACAGCCATCAATGTACGTCTTAGGATTCTAAACAAATCTGGTAAATATGTTTATGAAAAAACATACAAAAACATTGGCGGAACAAATTTCTGGGGCGATCCGGTCACTTCTTTTGACCATAAAACCATTCGCCTTGACTGGAACGGAAAACCCTCAAAAGGAAATGAAGCTGGGAAAAAGCCCACAGCCTACGCATCAAATGGTACTTACAAAGTTGAGCTTTTCTATTATGTAGAAAAAGACCAGATCTGCATAAAATCTGTCACCAAAACCAAAAGTTTTAAAGTATCTTCCAAAGCCCCATCCGGAAGCAAAGGCCTCGCAGCTTCCACCACAATTCCAGAATACACCGGAGTCGATACTGTAGACTACATGGCAGAAAAAATGATCCAGTCAGCCAAAATAAAGCTCACTATGAGCCAGGATGAAAAAGTTCGACGTATCTACCACTGGATGACTGTAAACTTCAAGCATAAACACGCCGATGAATTTGTAAAAGCCAAAAATTACTACGATCTCACCAGCACCAAAGCCCAGAAGCGGATTAAAAACTACAAGAAAAAGACTCTCCAGAACTACCAAAACGGCAAACTTATTTTCGGTGGCTCCTCCTGGTCATCCTTTATGGCTCCTTATATGCAGAAACGCGGCGGAGTCTGCAGCGACCAGGCCGCAATCTTTGTCATCCTCTGCAACCACGTAGGCGTAGATGCCGGTGTCTGCAACGGCTACTATAAGAATCTGGATGGCACCAGAGCCGGCCACAGTTGGAACTATGCCATCGTAGATGGTAAAAAATATTACTACGATGTAGACGTAGAAATCCAGAACTACAGTAAAGGTCAGGGCGATTACTACTGGTATAAAAAAACCTTAAAACAGGCAAAGAAAAATCATATCTTTCAGTAACGCCAAAATAATATCAAAAACATTATAAAGAAAGCCCTTTGTAGAGGAAATTTTCTCCGCAAAGGGCTTCTTAATATAATTCCATATTTTACCAGAATCTCATTGTAACTTCTCTATAGTTTTTCGGAGCTTCAGACAAAATATGCCCTGTAATGAACAATTTATTTTGTCAGACATTTTATGTTTTTTATCTCTAATTGTAATATTTTCCGCGAATATTCTATAATATTTTGATTTTGTAAAAGTCAATACCTTTTTGCCGATTTCTGTCGAATTTTACATTTTCATAACAATAACCAAAACATTTGTTTCGATTCCCATTATGTAAATCAACTCATCCACATGCTTTTCCATGTGGATAATGTGGATAACTTTGTGCATAACTTGATTTTTCAACATTTTTTCATATTTTTGAAAGTGGAAAACTTTCTATCTATTAATTCACCTATCCACATTTTTTTAAAGTCTTTGTGCAATCTGCTAATTTCAACACTTTTCGACATTTTTCCTTGCAAAATATCGTATTTACAATACCTTACAAAATACACACAAATCAATTTTATTCTCTCACCATTCCCCTTTGTATCGTGGCATGGTTACCGTTCGCAACCTTCACAGTAACAAGCTTCGCAATGCACAAAAATCATGCTTTGCATAATTTCGCGCCGCAATTCTCGGGTTTTCTGCGAACCTTGTTCAAAAAAGCACCTCGCGGAATGTTATCAGCGAATAACAACGTGGCAGACTCCCGTCACTGTACAAAAAGGCCGGGGAAACCTTCCCCGGCTGTAAATGTCAGAACAGGATAACCGGATTTCATATCCGTTTTATCAAATGCTCCGCTCCCTCACTCTTATTCACTAAAGAAGCCGTCCGCTTCAATGTAAGTTCCTACTCCCACAGGCGCCTCATAATCATAGTTGGAAATCTTGATTCCAGACGCAGATGTACTTGCATGGATAATCTGTCCATTTCCAATGTACAGTGCCACATGGCTGATTCCGCTTCCATAGAAAACCAGATCTCCTGGCTCCAGGTCTCCCACGCTTTTTTTCACTGACTGATTATACTGATCTGCTGCTACTCTGGGCAGTGAATAGCCAAACTGTGCAAACACAGACATTACAAACCCAGAACAGTCCGCCCCGTTTGTCAGACTTGTCCCACCGTAAACATAAGGATTTCCCTCAAACTGCAGCGCAAAATCCACGATTTGCTGACGAAGCTCTTCCTCAGAAAGTACCTCCTCTGCCTCTGCAGTCTCTGTCATCCCAGCTACAAATGCTTCACCCGCCTTTTCCACAGCAGCCTTAGTCGCTGCAAACGCGGTCTGTGGAAAAATCATCTGAGAACAGACCGTTATACACATTGTCATTCCGCAGATCAGTTTTTTCATTTTATTTTTTAACATTCATACACCTCTCAATTTATATAAAATCGCCCTTCAAAATGTTACATTTATATTAAGCATATGTAACAATTACGCATAATATCACAACAATCTATTACCGTCAATTTTGCTCCCACAAATAAAAAAATCGCCTTTTCCGTGAAATCCAACAACTTCCCCATGACATCCCCAACTAATTTCGTCATTCCCGTCAGTCTTGTACACAAAATACACATAACCTTAAAGCCATGGAACCAAATATTTCGCATACTACACTGAAATTCTCAATAATATAGTAGAAATCCCCCAGAGCAGAGGGCATCCTATGTCAAACAGACCAAAATTCACCGCCGCTATTCTGGCTTTTTTTCTTATTCTCTGCTTCACATTTTCCTGGCTTTTCAGTCATGTCTTCTCCGAAAATGCCCGCTTCGAAAACTTCGCGGAGTCCATATTTGAAAAAGAGGTTTCCGGAAACGCCCTGAATCTTCATTATTCCCTGGCTTATCCGGAAAAACAGGGCATCTCACGCCCCCGCGCTACCCTTGGCACAATACATCCCAACAATGAAAAAGCCTCAGCCCAGTGCCAGGAATATGTAAAAAAGCTGAAAAAATTTTCCCAGTCAAAGCTCAGTACTTCCAATCGCCTGACCCTTGATCTGCTCCTCCTTTACTACCACACCGAAGCCTCTCTGGGCGACAATTATCTTTTGGAAGAGCCGCTTAGCCCAAGCCTCGGGATCCAGGCGCAGCTGCCTGTACTGCTGGCGGAATACTCCTTCTACACCAATCAGGACATCACCGACTACCTGAATCTGCTCTGCAGCACAAAAGAATATTTCCAGAGCATTCTCGCCTTTGAACAGACAAAATCTGATGCCGGATTTTTTATGTGCAACGAAACCCTGGAACGCATTCAGGACCAGTGCCGTGCTTTTATTCAAAACCCGGATTCCAATTATATGCTGGAAATTTTTTCTCAGAAACTAAAAGCCTATGGAAAGCTTTCCGAAAAGGACCAGGAACAGCTGAACCTGACCCATAAACAGATTCTGAAGGAAAAGGTTCTCCCCGCATATCAAACGCTGATAGAAGGTCTGGAGCAGCTTCGGGGAACAGGCAAAAATACCGGAGGACTGGTCAATTTTTCCGGTGGAAAGGAATATTACCAATATCTTCTAAAAAGCCAGGTGGGAATCTACATACCTGTGGAAAAACTGGAAAAGCGCCTCACCCAGCAGCTTTCCACCGATTCTCAGGAAATTTCAGAACTTTTGAAACAGCATCCACAACTTCTCACATTGCTAAATGAGAAAACGGATTTGCCAGATATGGAGCCCACACGGGTCATGGAGCTTCTGGAAAAAAATATTCAGCAGGATTTCCCCTCCACTGCTTCTGTAGATTTCGAAATCCGGTCTGTACATAAATCCATGGAAGAATTTCTCAGCCCGGCGTTTTACCTGACACCGCCAATGGACACAGGAGCGCCAAATGTTATTTACATCAATCATGGACGGCAAATTTCCAATCTGGAGCTTTTTACCACGCTGGCGCACGAAGGCTTCCCCGGTCATCTTTACCAGACCGTTTATTTCGGACGACAAAGTCCATCCCATATCCGGTATCTCATCGATTACAGCGGATACGTGGAAGGCTGGGCCACTTATGTGGAAAGTTACGCGTATGATTATGCAGCAGATTATCTGTCTGCCGGCACCTTATCCTCACAGGAAGTTTCTGCTTGCACGCGACTTTCCTGGCTGAACCGCAGCGTGAATCTGTGCATTTACTCCCTGTTGGATGTGGGAATCCATTACCACGGCTGGACTCCTGCGCAAGCCGCCCGCTTCCTGAAACTTTTCGGAATCCGTGATGCTGCTGTCACGGCCGAGATTTACCGATATATCACCGAAACACCTGCTAATTATCTGAAATACTATGTGGGATATCTGAATTTTCTGGATCTGAAAGAAGAACAGCAATCCCTCCTTGGCGAAAACTTTGATCTGAAAAGTTTTCATCAGAAGATACTGGAAATCGGCCCTGTGCAATTTCCGGTTTTGCGAAAATACATGAACGAGAAATTGTGATTGCCTCTGAAGCTGCAGTATTTTCGCCCGGCTTCTGCCTGTCAGGTCCACGCGCAATATTACCCGAAAATTCCCGAAATGCTGTAACATTTTTTTAAATATTTATGTAATAACTTCTTTCTTTGAGCACAATAATTTGCTATAATGAACTCACATTGAAAATATGCAGGATCCATCTGATTTTCTGATCCTGCTGGTCATATTTTCCTACATTAGAGAAGGGCAAAATCATGAAAAAACGAGATAATCTCCCATTAAATTATAAAGAACGCCTGAATTCCAGAACCAGCTTTCTGGCATCCATCGCGGTTCTGGTGGTTCTCTGCCTGGTGTTTAACCAGATGGACTACACCATGATCCGCCAGCCAGCCGCCCAGGCGAAAAAGGCAGCTGACTTACAAAAACAGAAGGAAGAAGAGGCAGCTGCCACCACCCAGGAAGTCACTACAGCCACAGTTCTTGCAGTTGGGGATAACCTGGTTCAGCCAAGTCTTCTTGCATCCGGCCAGTCAGAAACCGGCTCCTGGAATTATGACAGTGTTTATGCCAATCTGAAATCCGATATACAGGCTGCCGACATTGCTATGGTCAATCAGGAAACACCTTTCACCACAGACCACAGTGCAGTCAGCGGTACCGCGCCTTACGCCACTCCTACAGAGGTTGGCGACGCACTTGTAAATGCCGGATTTAATGTGGTCACATCTGCCACAGCACTGATCGATGACAATGGTTCTTCCATGATCAACGAAACTTTAAATTACTGGGAAACCAGCCATCCGGATGTCACTCTGGTTGGTATTCATAAGAGCCAGACCAGTACAAATACAGCGAAAATTGTAGAGATAAACGGAATCAAAATTGCATTCCTTGACTATACTTTCCCGGCGTATGGAAGCCAGTCCGGAATCTCCGATAGTTCTGACACTTCCGGAGACTCCACAGGATCCGATAGCTCCACAGACAGCACGGACAGCTCTGCTTCTGATAACTCAGCAGGTGGTACCGACGGCTCAACAGACGGTACTGACAGTTCTGCTTCCGATAATTCAGCAGACACCACCGGAAGTTCAGCCAGCTCCGGAAGCGCAGCTACATCATCTTCCAGCAAAGGCTCCATGATTGACACATTCAATACTGCCGATGTTGCAGCCGCCATCAAACAGGCCAAAGCTTCCGCAGACTGTGTGATTTTCTCTGCAAACTGGGGCAAGACCGAAGAACCAATGCCTACCGAATACGAAAAAGAATGGGCCAACTTCCTTATGGAGCAGGGTGTTGACGTTGTGATCGGAACCAATCCGAATGTGCTCCAGCCATATGGCTACCTTACAGATGACTCTGGTCACAACATGCTGATCTACTACTCCCTTGGCAACTTTGTTACCGGTCAGGAAACACTGAAGCAGCTTCTTGGCGGAATGGCAGCCTTTACCATTCAGAAGACTGTAGACGGCGACCAGACCAGCATCCAGATCCAAGATGCCACACTGACACCGCTGGTTATGCATTACAGCTACGATACCCTGGAATATGCACCATATAAGCTGGACGATTATACAGACGCTCTAGCATCTGCACACAGCGTCCGCCAGTCCATCGGAGATGAGTTTTCCCTGGAAAACCTTCAGACAAAATATGATGAAATCATGTCCATGAACGTCACACCATCTACTAAGACGGATCTTCTGGATGTCACATTTGATTCCGACGGAAATATGCTGGATTCCAACGGAAATTACGTGGAGGATAATGATTCCATCACCTCCTCCTGGTACTATCAGACACTTGCCACCCAAAGCAGTTCCAGTTCTGACGGCTCTGGATCAGGCAATTCCGGATCAGACAGCTCAGACGCATCTGATGACAATTCAGAAGGTTAAATGTGCCCCATACCAGGTTCAATATTACTAATGACAAAATCTGCAGTACTATAATATATAGGCTGCAGATTTTTGTTATTCCGGCATTCCAAACATTTTTTTGTCATCAAATGGCTGGTATACAATTCCTATTTACTGCAAATCAGATAGTATCTATGTCTTATTGTCACGAAAACCAGTCATTTATCACATATAGGTTGTTTTTTCAGACAAAATCAGATAAAATTTATAGTAGAGTAGTAACGATTCCGCACATTCACAGTGATATCCTTCTGGATACACAGAAATCATGTTTTATACGATTTCGCGCCGCATTTCTCGTTTTTTCTGTGAACTTCGTTCACAAAAACACCTCGCGGAATAATGTCTGCTGAATCGTTATGTAGAATAATTAATAAAATCATTTTCGGACAATGACTGTACAAATTAACGAAACCACTATGTCTGCTCACACAGGCACCACCAGATATGAAATCCATGGTTTCTGCGCCAATGCACTCCTGCTATTGGCATCAGGTGGCATTCGTTTACATAATTTTTCCAGTCATTGACCGGTCAAAAAGAAAGGAGTTACAATATGGGACTTATTAAAGCAGCACTTGGCGCCGCAGGCGGTACACTTGCAGATCAGTGGAAAGAATTTTTCTACTGTGATGCCATCGACAATGACGTTCTGGCAGTAAAGGGGCAGAAGCGCACATCCAAACGTTCCTCCAATACCAAGGGAAGCGACAACATTATCACCACCGGATCCGGAATCGCAGTCGCAGACGGACAATGTATGATGATCGTAGAGCAGGGCAAGATCGTTGATATCTGCGCGGAACCAGGCGAATACACCTACGATGCTTCTACCGAGCCAAGTATTTTCTCCGGAAATCTGGGCGACGCCATCATGAACACTTTCCACACCATTGGCAAGCGTTTCACATTCGGCGGTGACACAGGCAAAGACCAGCGCGTTTACTATTTCAACACCAAAGAACTGGTAGACAATAAATTCGGAACTCCGAACCCGATTCCATTCCGTGTTGTAGACCAGAACATCGGTCTGGACATTGATGTTTCTGTCCGCTGCAGCGGTGTTTATTCCTACCGCATTGCAGACCCGCTTCTCTTCTATTCCAACGTCTGCGGAAACTTTGAACAGCAGTACGACAGAGAGCAGATCGAGGGACAGCTGAAAACAGAATTTATCTCAGCTCTTCAGCCGGCATTTGCCAGCATTTCCCAGCAGGGAATCCGTCCAAGCGCACTTCCGGCTCATGCAATGGAGCTCTGTGATGCCATGAACCAGGCTCTCACCCAGAAATGGAGTCAGCTTCGTGGTCTCGTGATCGTATCTGTTGCCATGAATCCGATCACTCTTCCTGAGGAAGATGCCCAGATGATCAAAGAAGCTCAGCGTATGGCTATCCTCCGCAATCCTGCCATGGCAGCCGCTACTCTTGCAGGAGCACAGGCAGACGCCATGAAGACAGCAGCAGGCAACGCTGGCGGTGCCATGACCGGTTTCATGGGCATGAATATGGCAGGCATGACTGGCGGTTTTAACGCACAGAATCTTTACGCTATGGGACAGCAGCAGGCAGCTCAGGCACAGCAGATGGCACAACCACAGCCAAATCCGGCCGTATCCCAGGCTCAGGCAGGCGGTTCTGCTCCGGCAGCCGACCAGTGGAAATGCTCCTGTGGTGCTTTGGTTTCCGGTAATTTCTGCCCGGAATGCGGCGCGAAAAAGCCTCAGACACCTGCAGCAAATGCAAGCTGGACCTGTTCCTGCGGCGCTGTAAATACAGGCAAATTCTGCACCAACTGCGGTTCCCCGAAACCGGCTATGAAGCCTCGGTACCGCTGTGACAAGTGCGGCTGGGAACCGGAAGATCCAACCAATCCGCCGAAATTCTGTCCGAACTGTGGCGATCCATTTAATGAAAACGATACCCAGTAAAAAAGCAGCATAAAAGGAGATGAACTATGTCCGATTTACTTGAATATAAATGCCCCTGCTGCGGCGGAGCAATCGAATTCAACAGTACGCTCCAGAAGATGAAATGTCCTTACTGCGACACTGAATTTGATATGGAAACCGTCAAAGAATTTAACGAAGCAGCAGCTAACCAGCAATCTGATGAATTGAACTGGGAGAGTGCTTCAGACAACTCCTGGAAGGAAGATGAAGCCAGCGGAATGTCCGTTTACATATGCCAGTCCTGCGGCGGAGAAATCGTTGCCGATGAAAGCACAGGTGCTTCCTCCTGCCCATTCTGCGGCAATCCGGTAGTAATGTCCGGCAAATTTTCCGGTACCCTGCGTCCGGATTTTATCATTCCGTTTAAGCTGGACAAAAAGGCAGCCAAAGAAGGTCTGACCAAACATCTTCACGGCAAGATCCTTTTACCCAAAGTATTTAAAAAGGAAAATCACATTGACGAGATCAAAGGTGTTTATGTGCCTTTCTGGCTTTTTGACACCGACGCTTCTGCAGATATCCGCTATCATGCCACCAAGACCCGTTTCTGGAGTGACAGCGACTATGATTATACGGAAACCAGCCATTACTCTGTTTTCCGTGCTGGAAACATCGGGTTCGACCAGATTCCGGTAGACGGTTCTTCCAAAATTGACAATGATTTAACAGAGTCTCTGGAGCCTTACGTAATTTCCGAGGCTGTGGACTTTGCCACTCCTTACCTGGCAGGATACGTTGCGGACAAATATGATGTATCCGCAGAAGAATCTGCTGAGCGCGCCAACCAGCGTGTAAGAAAAGCCGCTGAGGATGCTTTTCGCGATACGGTCATCGGTTATGACAGCGTTACCCCTGAAGATACCCGTATTCAGTTAAAAGGCGGTAAAACCCACTATGCCCTTTTCCCGGTATGGCTTCTTTCCACCACCTGGAAGGGCAACCACTATCTGTTCGGCATGAACGGACAGACTGGTAAATTTGTAGGAAATCTGCCTGTAGATAAAGGTATTTTCACTAAATGGTTCCTTGGACTTACTGCAGGTTTTTCCGTTGCTGCTTACGCCATTGCATGGCTGATTCACACATTTTGTTAAGGAGGAACATGCCATGAAAAAACAATCATTTGGAATTATTCTGGCGGCAGTGCTGGGAGCAGGAAGCCTTTTCAGTGCAGTTATTCCAGGCACGGATGCGCTTTTTACTACTGCTTTGCCAGGTACGGGAGCTGTTACGGTACAGGCCGAAGCTTCCAACAGCTTTGGCGGATCCGGCAGTGAGGAAGATGACTCTTATCAGGACTTTGCAGCCTCCGAATTTTCCCTTGTCCTGGACGAGGCGGATCTTCTCACAGATGAAGAAGAATCCCAGCTTCTGGATAAGCTGGAAGCCATCACCGGGGAATACAATCTGGAAGTGGCAGTTGCCACAGTAGAGTCGAAAGACGGCAATGAGATGAACTACTTTACAGATCATTTCTTCGATGAGAATGGTTACGGAACCGGCGAAAACCACGACGGAATCCTGTTCATGGTCAGCATTGGCGACCGTGAATGGCACATTACCACCCACGGATATGGTATGATTGCGTTTAACGATGACGGACTTGCTTATCTGAAGGAAAATGTAGAGCCTCTGTTAAAGGATGAAAACTTCTACGGCGCTTTCGATACCTACGCAGATCTGTGTCAGGATCTGTTGGAAATGGCTGCTAACGGGGAGCCTTATACAGAGCCCTTTTCTCCCATATGGATTCTCATTTCCCTGGGAATCGGTCTTGTGCTTGCGTTTCTGTGCACCATGGGCATGAGAGCCCAGCTGAAAAGCGTACGGACACAGGACAGCGCAGTGGATTATGTGCGCCAGGGAAGTATGGCACTGACAAGATCAAACGATATTTTCCTGTATCACACAGTTACCAAAACAGCGAAACCGAAGGATAGTGACAGTTCCTCCGGCAGCTCAGACAGCGATCACGGAGGTACAGGCGGAAGCTTCTAAAAAAGATTCCTTCTTGCAGAATTCTCCGCCTGCGGCAGGTCACCTTGAACGACACCTCCCCCATCCGCCGCAGTGCGATTCTGCCCGGTAATAGGAAATTCCAACAGCATTTTCTATTACAACATAAAAAAGAACTCGATTCATACATGGCAAATAAATGTACTTAGAGCCTCTTTGAAAAAGACTCCCGCATTTATTTACTTTCAATCGAGTTCTTTTTATATATCAGCTAAACAGACATTTCACCTGCCGGCAGCATCACCATATAGGAAAGCCAGCCGGATCAGTCGTCTTCCATCTCCTCTTTCTTCTTTGCAGTCTCAAACACATAGTCATTTCCCGGAAGAACGGCGTTCAGCAGGATTCCTACAATTGCAGCAAGTGCAAGTCCTGTAAGAGTAATATGTGCGCCTGCGATGGTAAATGTAAGTCCATCGGAAATGCCAAGACCACAAACCAGGATAACCGCTGTAATAACCAGGTTACGAGAACGTGTCAGGTCTACTTTGTTCTCAGCTACATTACGGACACCAACAGCAGAGATCATTCCATAAAGAATAAAACTGATACCACCGATGATCGCAGACGGAAGGGAACTGATCACCTCAGCCATCTTCGGGATAAAGCTGAGGATAACTGCATAAATAGCAGCCAGACGGATTACCTTCGGGTCGTAAACACGGCTCAGAGCAAGAACACTGGTGTTCTCTCCGTAAGTTGTATTTGCAGGTCCACCGATCAGTGCTGACAGAGAGGTTGCAAGTCCGTCACCCAGAAGTGTACGGTGAAGCCCCGGGTCTTCGATGAAATTGCGGTCAACCGTTGCGGAAATAGCAGAAATATCGCCAATGTGCTCCATCATGGAAGCAATTGCGATCGGTGCCATTGCAAGGATTGCAGTAATGTTAAATTTGCAGAGGAAGAATTTCGGAACACCTACGATCGGCGCACTTGCTACTCCTGCAAAGCTGAGGATAGCACTTCCATCTGCGTTTGTCATACCCAAGGCATTCATGATCAGGGCAACCACATAAGAAACAACAATACCCATCAGAATCGGAATAATACGGAACATTCCAACGCCCCAGATGTTGAAGAAAATAACAGTTCCAAGTGCGATCAAAGCAAGGATCCAGTTCTGGGATGCGTTGCTGATTGCAGACGGTGCAAGGCTAAGACCAATACAGATAATAATCGGACCAGTTACAACCGGAGGCAGATAACGCATGACGCGCTTTACGCCAATTACCTTGACGATCATTGCAAGTACCAGATACAGAAGTCCTGCTACAAACACACCGCCACATGCATATGGAAGCTTCTCTCCATAAGACATGTTGGCAAAAATTCCGGTGTCAAGCTCTGCAACTGTGGCGAATCCGCCAAGAAATGCAAATGATGATCCCAGGAATGCAGGTACCTTCAGCTTAGTCAGTACATGGAACAGAAGTGTTCCAAATCCGGCACAGAACAGGGTTACCTGAATGGATAAGCCCTCGCCGTGAAAATAGTTGTTTACCAGGATCGGCACCAGAATGGTAGCGCCAAACATGGCGAACATATGCTGGAGTCCCAGGATCAGCATCTGTGGGATTCCAAGCTTTTTGGCATCATAAATGCCCTCAACTCTGAATTTCATAAATATAGTTCCTCCTTTTCCCTTAGAGCGTGTTTGAAAAAGGCTTTCTGCAAGATGTGCGTCACAATTTGTGGGAGATTTTGTCCGGATGAAGGCGCCGTAGCGGGCTACGGCAACTGAATTCGGGCAAAATATACCGCAAAGTGGGGCGTGCAGATTGCGGGAATGATTTTTCAAACACGCTCTAGCGCCTGTTCACGACCTGACTGGTAACGCGCTTCACAATGCACAGAAATCATACATTCGCATGATTTCTTCCTATACGGTCTATACTGTGAACAGCAATCTTGTTATAGTATAAAGTATGCGACAATTTTTTACAATTATTGACTTTCTATAGAAAGTGCGATATGATTTTTACAGTATTCCCATAAAGCATTTTCAATACGCTATAGAGCCTATTTGAAAAAAGTTCTGAAGGGATTGTTAGTTCCTGTTCACTGGTAACGTTCCGCGAGGTGTTTTTTGCGAACAAAGTTCACAGAAAACCCGAGAAGTGCGGCGCGAAATCATGCGAATGCATGATTTCTGTGCATCGCGAAGCGTGTTACTGATCACGGAGTGAACAGTAACGATTGTTATTGCATAGGGCAATGGCAACTTTATCACACTACGGAGGTTTTTATCATGTCAAATTTTTCAGATATGGACAATGTTTTTATTATGGATCACCCGCTGATCCAGCATAAGATTTCCATTCTTCGTAATAAGGAGACCGGAACAAATGAATTCCGCAAACTTATTGAGGAGATTGCAGTTCTTATGGGTTTTGAAGCTCTTCGCGATCTTCCTCTTGAGGATGTTGAAGTTGAGACTCCTATTGAGACTTGCAGAACTCCTATGATTTCTGGTAAGAAGCTTGCTGTTGTTCCTGTACTTCGTGCAGGTCTGGGTATGGTAAATGGTATCACCACTCTGGTTCCATCTGCCAAGATCGGTCATATTGGTCTTTACCGTGACCCGGTTACTCATGAGCCTCATGAGTACTATTGTAAGCTTCCGGATCCTATCGACCAGCGTCTCATCGTTATGGTTGACCCCATGCTTGCAACTGGCGGCTCTGCTATCTCCGCTGTTAACTTCATCAAACAACATGGTGGAAAGAGCATTAAATGTATGTTTGTTATCGCTGCTCCGGAAGGTCTGAAACGACTTCATGAGGTGCACCCGGATGTGCAGATCTATGTAGGACATCTGGACAGAGAACTGAACGACCGCGCTTATATCTGCCCGGGACTTGGCGATGCAGGCGACAGAATTTTTGGTACTAAATAGATTTTTGACCAGAGCATATTTGAAAAAGGCTGAATTCCGGAAATTATCTCATTTCCAGAATTCAGCCTTTTTTTGCCCGATCATGCTTTTTCCATCTTCGCCTTATACTCTACGCAAAGCATGGTAATATCATCAAACTGCGGTGCCTCTCCCACAAAAGCATCAATATCTTTTTTCACTTCAGGCAGAATTTCTGATGGTGTTCTGTCTTTTACACGATTCAGAACCTGCTCCAGACGCTCCATTCCATAAAGCTGATTTTCTACATTTGTAGCCTCAGTCACACCGTCTGTATACTGGAAGATCAAATCTCCCACATCCAGCGTCATACTGCCGGCTTTATAGTTCATATCTTCAAATCCGGCGAGGACAAAGCCTGGACGGATCTTATATGCCTCAAAACTGGCGCCTGCTTTACAGATAAACGGCATTTCATGTCCAGCATTTACGAAACAGAACTCTCCTGTCACCAGATCCAGCACACCTTCAAAAGCAGTGATAAACAAGCCTTCACTGTTTGCCTCACAAAGAAGATTATTTACAGTAGAGAAAACCTCCCCCAAATCTCTTCCTGGTGTAGTGTGATCCTTGATAAGCGTTTTTCCAATGACCATAAAGAGCGCAGCCGGAACACCTTTTCCGGATACATCGGCCATAACAATTGCCAGATGTGTCTCATCTACCATGAAGAAATCGTAAAAATCACCGCCAACTTCTTTTGCAGGTGTCATAGTTGCATAAATATCAAATTCCTTACGATCCGGAAAGGCCGGGAAAATACATGGCAGCATGGATGCCTGAATATTCCTGGCAATATCCAGCTCAGTGCCGATTCGCTCCTTCTCGGCAGTCACTTTGGACAGATTGGCAATGTAATTTTCAAGCTCTTCCATCATAAAGTTAAAAGAGTCACTTAGTGCCTCGATCTCATCACCAGTTTTCATGGTAATTCTCTGATTCTCAAACTTTCCGCTCTCTGTAATCTCCTGGGTAAAATTAGCCAGCCTGCTGATCGGTCTGGTGATTGTCTTTCGCACAAAGACAATATACGCGGCCATCGTCACTGCGATAATGCAAAAAGAAATCAGAAACATATTGATAAGAAAGGAATTCAGATAATTCCTGACCTCTTTCATATCCAGAATATACTGAATTTCTGCTAGAGCCTTTCCATTCTCGTCCAGAATCACCGAAATACCCGTGTAATTATAGCCATAGCTGTTGTCCGTCACAAGCGGATGATCCACACCTTTATTCTGCTGATATTGGTTCCATATGGTAATATATTTCTCCATGTCAGCAGGATCATCAGGATTTGCAGCGTCAGTGTACAAAATGTCACTTCCATAGGCAATCTGATTCGCAGGATCATCTCCCAATTCCTCAACCAGGGCATCTATGTAGAAATGAACACTGTCTTCATCCGGAACAACCAGAGACAGATATGTAACATCGCCGTCCTTTTTCAGCTTGTTAAACAACGTAACCATTTCCGAATATTCTTCTGTCTTGTCCCCACCTTCTGCCAGGATTTTCTTCACATCCGAAACCGACATCATATCTGCAATACTATTGCTGTTCGTCATTACCCTCTGTGCATATAGATTTTCCAGATAGGATCTGGAGCTTCTATAGCTGAAAAGAGAAATGGCAATGGTAAGGATTACACCGATCACGCCAAGTGAAAGTATAAATTTAGGAAGAAGTTTTATTTTCATTTGCAATTCCTTTCCTTAACTTTCTTAAAATAGACCTCTGCATCACACTTGCAGCGTCCTTTGCAATATGGACAATAAAGTTCTTTTTTATTATACCAGATCATCTTTGCAGAAAAAAGATGAACAAACCTGCATTCCTGAAGTGCCCTTTCCAGAGGAACTTTACCGCCTGCATTCCAGCAGATGATAAACACTTCCCCTATGCCCTTCTCCGCAAACTGCCTCAACGCATACTTCATAAGCCAAACTGCCAGCCCCTGTCTGCGAAATGCTTCTTTTATTCCTACTGACTGAATCTTGCCAACAGGTGCCAAAGTATCCTGCTGGCATACCCGTTGGATTTTCTGTTCCGTAAGCCTGGTATCCTCTGCAATCTTCTTCTCATTGGTAAGATAGTAATAAATATATCCTGCAAGTTCTCCTTCTGCAGTTCTCAGCAGAAGGAATGCCCGTTCACTGCTTCCAATGGCCTGCTCAAGCTCTTCTTTCTGATACAGATTTTCGCCTACGCACCGGTCCATAAGCTGCAGTGTTTCCTCAATATCCTCTTTTTCCAATGAACACAGACAAAATTCTCTGCCAGAAGCCCCAAACCTCCCTGTCTTTTGTGTCATAAGCTTCCCTTCTCACAGGACAAAATCTGCATGCCCATTGTAATCTCCGATTCCTCACTCAGAATCAGCTGCTGAAGCTCTTCATAATTCTTCTTCAGCCAGTTCTGCCAGTCCTGATATTTTCTGTTATCCGGTTCTTCTGCCAGCAAGATTTCCACATCCTCGGGCAAATAGGAAAAAAAGGTCTGGAAAATATCTTCTTTTTGCTGCTGTTCGCCTTTGGCAGCGGAAATCCCCTTGCACCAGACATGGATATGATCGTATCCGCAGTTGGTCAGCCAGCCGGGAACGGCCTGACCGGTTTCTCTTTTTCCTGCGTATTTGTCCTCTTTTAAGATATCCAGAAACTGTCCAAGAAGATTCTTTTCATCTGGAGCCAAAGTGGATATGCGGTCATTGCTTTCTGTGATAAAAATCACTCCGCCTTTTTTCAAAAAATTCTTCAATGTGCGAAGCAGCTTTTCCCCATCATGCAAATGCATTAATACAAAAGAAAGACAGATCAGATCAAATTCTCTGTCTTCCGGTTCCGTGCATAGCTTCTGAAAATCCGCGGAAAACGAATCCCGATCCACATCCATCTGATAAAAAGAAAATTTAGTATTTCCGTACTGACTGTTGGCTCTTTCCACAAGCTGCTGATTATACTCCAGGCCAATCACCCTGGAAATCCTGTCATCTGAAAAGCGGTGAAAGGTTCGGGCTCCATCATTGCAACCAATATCCAGAACAGAAAGTTCTGGCTTCCCCTTAAAAAAATGCTCTAACGCAGGTTTCTCTGCCTGTGACAACAGCAAATTCTGTCTTCTCAGTCGTTCCCTCTCTTTTTCTTCCTGAAATACTAACTGACTTTGCACTACTTGTCTCCTTGTCCGTCAAAATTTACGCTCTGAATAATAACCGCTTCGCATTCTCTTCCGTCACTGCAATTACTTCTTCTGCAGTAATTCCCTTAATCTGCGCCAGGGCTTCTGCAACATAGGGCAGATTCAAGGAAGAATTTCTCCTGCCTCGATTGGGCTCCGGTGCCATATAAGGGCAGTCCGTTTCCAGAACGATCTGGGACAGCGGCGCTATGGCAGCTACTTCTTTCAGCTTCTTTGCATTTTTGAAAGTAAGCACGCCGCCAATGCCAAGATAAAGTCCCATTTTCAAATATTCCGCCGCAATCTCCTTACTGTAGGAAAAACAGTGAATGATTCCGCCGGACATATCTTTTTTCATATATTCCTTTACAATCTCCAGAGTGTCCTCGGCTGCATCCCGGCTGTGGATCATAAATGGCAGCTTCTCCTCCCTGGCAATGTCCATCTGGGCCCGGAACATCTCCTGCTGCTGTTTATGCTCCGCCGCTTCCTTATGCCAGTAATAGTCCAGACCAATTTCTCCGATGGCGACCATTTTCTTCAAATGGGAAAGACGCCGGATCTCATCCAGAGTATCCTGTGTCATAATTCCTGCATCGTCGGGATGAACCCCCACTGCGCCATACACAAAAGGATACGCTTTTATCAATTCCAAGGTCCCGCCAAATCCCCCGGCTGACGCGCACACATTTACAATACAGCCCACTCCCCCGTCTTTCATGGAAGAAAGGAGCTGATCTCTGTCTTCGTCAAATGCCTCATCATCATAATGTGCATGTGTATCAAATATCATTTTTCTGCCTCATTTTTCTTTGAAATACAACAATTATAGCATACTAAAATCATACCAGTAAAGTGTTATAAACCTCTTTTTGGAAGTTCTATTTTAGTTGTTACTGTGAATAGAACGAACATCGAACTATTTTAAACACAATTTCAAAAACACAAAAAATACTTGACAATTCAGAAGATTCGACAGATAATGTGAAGCTTGAAAAAATTGATATTCCTTATGTCTAGGTACCAGGCGGTAGCATTTTTGCATATATAAACGGAGACAGTACCGGAAAAACAGTTCTTCTCAGATCCGACATCGATGCACTTCCCATACTGGAATCCGAGACTAATCTAAAGAATAAAAAAGTATGTATTTCCAAAAATCCTGGTGTTATGCATGGCTTCGGCCATGACGGCCACATTGCTATGCTTCTTAGCGCCGCAAAAATACTGAAGAATATGGAAGCATCCCTAAATGGACGCGTTGTCCTTATGTTTGAGGAAGGAGAAGAAGGACATCGGAATATAGAAAAGCTTTTGGCTTATATGGCAGAAAAGGACATGAAGTTTGACACCTGCTACGCCTCTCATGTGCGTTGGGACATTCCCACAGGAAAACTTTCCTGCTGCCAGGGTTCTGCCATGTCAGGTCTTTACCACTTCGTACTTGAAATAAATGGAAAAGGCGGACACGGTTCCAGACCGGATCTTGCTCACAGTGTAATTGACTGTTTCCATGACATATATTCCAACCTTGATACACTCCGGTTAAAATACATAAAACCAAACACCGTTCTGACCTGGTCTCTGGGCTCTGTCAATGCAGGAGCAACCTTTAACCTGATTCCCGACAAGCTTACCTGCGAGGGAAGCATCCGAATGATGGATCGAAGCAGCGGAGAAGAATTTATCAAAGAATTTGAACGAATTGTTGCTGCAATTTGTCCTCTTAATTACTGTACCTACCAGTTTAAATTGCTGGAACAGCTTTTACCTACAGAGAACTATCCTGCATGCAGAAAAACCTATATTGATTCTATCAAGAAACAGATCGGCGAAGATGTCATATATGATTGTGAGCCATGGATGGCATCTGAAACCTTCAGTTATATGTGCAGCCTGTTTCCAGGTGTAGAAACCTTCGTGAGAATAAAAAATGACGAATTAGGTTCCGGCGCTAATCACCATACCCCGGAATTTGATCTGGACGAGGACGGACTTATCTATGGTACTGCCGCTGCCGTCAGCTACGTTTTGGAATACTTGGAAAACACGCCTGACACTTCTGCTTTTGAACCTGCATACAACAGCATCAGCGAACTGATTGCGACATTTGGTCAACAGCCAGGAAGTACCGAATATATGGATTTGATGCTGAACAGCAACAATTTCGGAATTGACGGTACTGCAGAGCTGCTTGCAAATGTAATTCGTAAAAATTTCGAATTATAGATCTTCCTAGAGCGTGTTTGAAAAAGGCTTTCTGCAAGATGTGCGTCACAATTTGTGGGAGATTTCGCTCGGATGAGGGCGCCGTAGCGGGCTACGGCAACCGAATTCGGGTGAAATCTCCCGCAAAGTGGGGCGTGCAGATTGCGGGAATGATTTTTCAAACAGGCTCTAATGTACTTATGCTGCCTCACGCCGCATATTTTACCGATCAGGCACTGGAAGATATGGTGCACAATTCACTGATTGTAACAAGCCAGTATTTTAAAACTATGAAAGAGCAGCCATAAGCAGTCTTCGTCAGCCCACAAACTAAGAATCCCCTCCACAAAAGCAACTGCTGCATAGTGGAGGGGATTCTCATTTACTATAAAATTTATGAATATTTACTGCCTTGCACAATTTCCAGCTTCCCCGGTCATAATCTCAATGCCATGACCAAGAGCTCCAATAATGTATTCCAGACTCTCCTTTACTGCTTTCGGACTGCCTGGAAGATTAATGATCAGAGTCTTTTTCCGGATTCCGGCTGTGGCGCGGCTGAGCATGGCGCGTTTTGTGATCGTCATGCTGTAGGCGCGGATGGCTTCCGAGATTCCTGGAACCTTACGTTCTGTGATATCTTCGGTGGCCTCCGGCATAACATCCCGCGGGGAAAAACCTGTTCCACCAGTAGTCAAAATCAGTTCTGCCTGATTCTCATCTGCGATTTCCGCCATTCGTCTGGAAAGCATGGCACGGTCATCCGGAAGAATATCCATAGATACTACCTGATAGCCTTCTCTTTCTGCGATTTCCTTAATTGCCGGACCGCTTAAATCTTCCCGCTTGCCCTGAAATCCCATATCACTGGATGTGATAATTGCTACTCGTTTCATTTTTCTCCCCCCTTCGTTTTTATTTCTTTGAATAAAAAATCTCCACTCTTACCGCCAGTTTTCTCTACCAGGTGAATATCCGTCATCACCATATGCTTGTCGATTGCCTTGCACATATCATAAATTGTAAGAAGAGTCACCTGCACACCTGTAAGGGCTTCCATTTCC
This sequence comes from Ruminococcus sp. 1001136sp1, assembly GCF_039841815.1. Taxonomy (NCBI): domain Bacteria; kingdom Bacillati; phylum Bacillota; class Clostridia; order Eubacteriales; family Oscillospiraceae; genus Ruminococcus; species Ruminococcus sp. 1001136sp1. The sequence goes on from NZ_JBDPGY010000001.1 coordinate 134,080, forward strand.
ACACCGGTTTTACCGTCTGTCTTCACAGTGCAAAAAGTGCGGATAATTCCATTTTCTTTTTCAATTTCGAAATCAATGGTACATTTGGTAACCGGCAAAGGATGGCACATAGGTACCAGATCCGAGGTGTGCTTCACAGACATGATCCCGGCAACTCTGGCAACGCCAAGAACGTCTCCCTTTGCCACAGTGCCTGCAGTAAGATGCTCCATGATTTCTGCTCCAACCTGGATAGAACCTGTTGCAATTGCAGTTCTGTGGGTAATCGGTTTATCCGAGACATCCACCATAACAGCATTACCATTTTTATCAAAATGGCTTAGTTTATTACACATAATTCGTCCCTTTTTATAACAATATTAACCTATTGTATTATATTCCGGCTATATCAGATGGACGCTTCCGGTCAAAATCAGCAGATTTCAGATCCTGTCGGCATATTTTTTTCAGGGCTGACTACGCATACATTTCCCTCAGCATCCTCTGCGCAGAGAATCATTCCCTCACTAAGAATTCCTGCAAGTTTCGCTGGTTTTAAGTTGGTTACTACCATAACCTTTTTGCCAACCATTTCCTCTGGTGTATAGTAAGCCTTGATTCCAGATACGATCTGGCGAACCTGGCTTCCAATCTTAACCTGGGAGCAAAGAAGCTTCTTGGATTTCTTCACCGCCTCACAGGCAATAACCTCACCAACCTGGAACTGAAGCTTTGCGAAATCATCAAATGTGATCTCCGGCTTCGCCTCAATATCTACAACCTTCTCCTCTGGCTTTTCTTCCTTCGGCTCTTCTTTCGGTGGATGAAGCTCGTTTACTTTTTCCATAACTTCTTTGATGTCCATACGGGCAAAAAGGATCTCCGGTTTGTCTGTTACCTTGTTTCCTGACGGATACAGTCCAAATGTCTTCAGATCCTCAAGAGTTCTCTCAGAAGCATTTAACTGACCAAGGATTCTCTTTGTTGTGTCCGGCATAAAGGACTCAAGAAGAGTGGTTCCAATGCAAATGCCCTCAACCAGATTGTAAAGAACGGTTGCAAGACGATCCTGTTTGGACTCATCCTTTGCAAGTGCCCATGGCATTGTCTCATCAATATATTTGTTGCAGCGTTTGAAAATAGTGAACACTTCTGTGATGGCATCTGCTACACGAAGTTTCTCCATCTTTGCATCAACCTTTGCAGGAACAGAAAGAATGAAGCTCTTCAGATCATCGTCAACAGGTTCTGTTACGCCTTTATTCTCTACCACGCCGCCAAAGTATTTGTTTGACATGGAGATGGTACGGTTTACCAGGTTTCCAAGAGTATTTGCCAGCTCGGAATTCATACGCTCTACCATCAGCTCCCAGGTGATCACACCATCGTTGTCAAACGGCATTTCATGAAGTACGAAATAACGGACAGCATCAACGCCGAAGAAATCAACCAGCTCGTCTGCGTAGATAACGTTTCCTTTGGATTTGCTCATTTTTCCATCGCCCTGGAGAAGCCACGGATGACCGAATACCTGCTTCGGAAGAGGCAGATCCAGTGACATCAGGAAGATTGGCCAGTAAATAGTATGGAAACGGATGATATCTTTTCCAATAAGATGAAGGTCGGCAGGCCACATCTTGTTAAACAGTTCAGAATTGTCTCCATCGCAATCATAACCGATTCCGGTAATATAGTTGGTCAGGGCATCCAGCCATACATATACAACATGCTTCGGATCAAAGTCTACCGGAATTCCCCATTTGAAAGAAGTTCTGGATACGCACAGATCCTGAAGTCCCGGAAGAAGGAAGTTGTTCATCATCTCGTTCTTACGGGATTCCGGCTGAATGAATTCCGGATGTGTCTTAATGTGCTCGATCAGACGGTCTGCGTATTTGCTCATTTTGAAGAAATAAGCCTCTTCTTTAGCTGGTACGCATGGGCGTCCGCAGTCCGGACATTTTCCGTCTACAAGCTGGGATTCTGTAAAGAAGGACTCGCATGGAGTACAGTACATTCCCTCGTACTCTCCTTTGTAGATGTCCCCTTTTGCATACATTTTCTTGAAAATCTTCTGTACCTGTTTCTCATGGTCTGCATCTGTGGTACGGATGAATTTGTCATAGGATGTGTTCATCAGATCCCAGATATTCTTGATCTGACCGGATACGTTATCAACGAATTCCTTAGGTGTAACACCTGCTTCTTCTGCTTTCAGCTCAATCTTCTGGCCATGCTCGTCAGTTCCGGTCTGGAAAAATACGTCGTAGCCCTGCTGTCTTTTATAACGCGCAATGGCGTCTGCCAGAACCGCCTCGTAGGTATTGCCAATGTGCGGCTTGCCAGATGTATAGGCAATGGCTGTGGTGATGTAATATTTTGGTTTACTCATTGTATTTCCTCCTTTTCTGTGTAACAAAAAGAGCTGGTTAAACTTCTCCTTCCTGTCACAACATAAAAAAACGTCTTCTCAAATATACTGAGAAGACGAGTTATCCCGTGTTACCACTTCTATTCATTCCCGCCTCACGGTACAGATGGAAAAACCATCTTCGGGAATCTCACCGGGTACCTTCATACCCTTACGCTATAACAGGCGTTCCTGTCGCAGCCTAAATTACTTCAACTGCGCCCCTCCAAAGCCATCTTCCATCTGTTCCATACACACCCCCTCTCAGCCTGGAAAAGCAACTCTTAACTGCTCATCTCCCGGGGGATTCTCTGTAATGCGGTACGCAAATGTACTCTCTTTTTCTATGGGTTTGGCTTATAAATTCATATAAAAGAGCGTATCACATTTTAATGGGTTTGTAAACCCAAATTTATCATTTTACAGCGATGCAATATTTATAATTTTAGTGTAAATTTAGCCAAATTACTATTGACAAATTTGCAATTATCTTGTATATTAATATCAGTAACAATTACTATTATCGAGAGAAAGGAGGAATCAGATGGCCACATTGAAATACAGCCGCCAGAGAGAATCTATTAAGGAGTTTCTTACTGGCAGAACCGACCATCCCACCGCTGATTTTGTTTATGAGAATATGAAGCAGATTTATCCAAACATCAGCCTTGGAACTGTATACCGAAACCTCTCTCTTCTCGCTGATCTGGGTGAAATACAGAAGCTTTCCAGCTTTGGCGGAGCAGACCGATTCGATGCCCGCACCGTTCCCCATTGTCACTTTATGTGCACCCGCTGCGGCAGAGTGATGGACGTATTCAGCGAACATATTGATAAAAGCCTTGAGAGTATTGCAGCTGACTTTAAGGATGGTCAGATTTCCGATTATAAAGCAAGATTTTTCGGAATTTGCAAGGAATGCCTGAAGGAAGAGTCTCACTAATCAGTTGAATAAATTTTTCATTTTCTGATCATAGCTATTCTGTAGGGAATTACAGCCGCTCGACAAGCAATGGCCACAGCACCAAACTTTAAGTGAACATTCGATCCTGTTAGAAAAAAGTTTCAATAACTCTTGACAAGCAAGAAACAATATGTTACCATAAAACAGTAATGATTACTATTATTAAAAACTAAATAAAAATTTTATATAAGAAAAGGAGAATTTAATTATGGCTAAATGGGTATGTAGTGTATGTGGTTATGTTCATGAAGGTGACACAGCTCCGGAAGTATGTCCAATCTGCAAGGCTCCGGCTGAGAAATTTACGAAACAGGATGATGAAATGGCATGGGCAGCTGAGCATGTTGTAGGCGTTGCTAAAGGTGTCAGCGAAGACATCCTTGCTGATTTAAGAGCAAACTTCGAGGGCGAGTGCTCTGAGGTTGGTATGTATCTTGCTATGGCACGTGTTGCTCACAGAGAAGGATATCCGGAAGTTGGTATGTATTATGAGAAAGCTGCTTATGAAGAAGCAGAGCACGCAGCTAAATTCGCTGAGTTATTAGGTGAAGTTGTTACAGACAGCACCAAGAAGAACCTTGAGATGCGTGTAGCCGCTGAGAACGGTGCAACAGCTGGTAAGACTGATCTTGCGAAACGCGCTAAAGCAGCTAACCTTGACGCAATCCATGACACAGTTCATGAGATGGCAAGAGACGAAGCAAGACACGGAAAAGCATTCGCTGGTCTGCTTAAGAGATATTTCGGAGAATAATTTTTACCGGGGAATCGCATAAAATAAAGCTTTTTATAAAAGGGAATCACTTTCGTGATTCCCTTTTTGGGCAGACTTCCGTCATTTTTAATATGTAAATCAGGTGTCCCTAACCCATTTTTCACTCTTAAAAACTCTCAAAATGTGTCTCTCCCGTTTCGTTTAATTTGTGCGGACCACAGTCCCTCCCCGCATAGCTTCTCTCGCTATTTTGTACTTAATTTTCTGTAAATTCATACAATGGCATATTGTTCTCATCATATAAAACAATCATCATAACCGCATTCACCTCGCCGGTTGCACTTTCAAAGCATAATAAATAATAGCCGTCACGGTCTAATGATTTCACAATATAACGTTTTTCCTGATTTCCAGATGTAATTGTTCGGATCAGTTTTCCATCTTCGATTCGCCAGCTTCCATTAATCTCAGGCCAGTTGGGATTTATTTCTTCTCTTGTGCGATAGCTGTCATCTGTTCCAAAGCTTCCAAGCTGTTTTGTATTACCATCTGCATCATATTCATAAAGGTCTCCGGCACCAGTGGTTCCGCCAATTGCCCAATTAACAGTATAATACCGGAATCTGCATGGAAAAATGGAGGATAATTCCTCTTCTGTTAAAGTCTCAAACTCGTCTGCATGAGCTTTGAAGTAATAAAATCCACTTTCATAGTCATTATCCGCATCTGTATGATTCACATATGCAGCAATAAAATCATCTTTGGATTTTATAACCTTCTCCGCCTGTGCAAGCTCTGCTTCCTGTTTTTTCCTGCTGCTTTCCTGCGCTTCTTCTATTTCATGTTTACTTTTTCTTTCCTTCCTGCCTTCCTCATCTAACGGCGCACCATATCCGCCTTCATCAATTAGCTCTGCGATATTGCCTGCTTCCAATGCAAAGCTATATTTAGATGAACCAAGATTCAGTACACAACGTATATCATTTCCTTCATATAAACATTTCACAATATCTTCTCCTGAAGATCCGCTGACATAAACATTGCCATTGGGTTCCTCACCTAGCAAACCATATTCATATACCGTATTTATACTTCCAACTTTTATTTTCAATTCTTTAGAATCAGAAGAAAAATAAGTAGCAGGGGTATCCTTATACTCTAAAAGTTTAAAAGATAAATCATAACAATAATCAAATTCATCAAAATTAATATATGCTGTGACAAGCAGATCACTACCGGTTGTTGCCGTGTTGCTAAAGGTTCCGGAAACAACCGTACTTATAACAGATTGCCCCGTTGCATCCCCGAAGTCATCTACTACCGCAACTTTTCCCCAGGAGTTATTGTTTCCTTCATCCGTACTGGAATCCTCTTCTATTTCTGAAACTACCTCTGCATTCTCTTCCCCATGGGAAAGCGTTGGAGACATAAATACACACCCCAATGCCAACGCCAGCGCTAATGTTCTTTTCTTCATCCTTTGACCCCCATTTTTTGTAATTTTATTTGAGACTGATAGGTTATCATATAATAATAGGAGGAAGGAAAGCAATTACCTGAAAGCATAGTACAAGAAGAAATTATTACTGTTCACGACCTTCACAGCAACACGCTTCGCGATGCACAGAAATCATACTTTGCAGGATTCTGCTACTGCAGCAGGGAGTCTCGGCGGCATCTGCCATTGTGCCGTAATATAAAAAGAGTTACAGACCGCAAAATGATTAATCTGTAACCCTAAAACTCTTATTAAAATATTACTTGAACGCTATATAAAAAAGCCCTCACAGAGCATTACTCCGAAGCAGTCTCAAAATTTGCCTTCGCCGTATCCACCGAATGCTCTGCTTTATTATCAATGTCCACATCATTTTCTGAGAAAGTACTTCCCGCGAAATCAAGGACTTCATTCCCAGGTAGATTCTCAATGCAGACCGCCGTTCCATTTCCGGTAAATGTATTATTCAGATAGTTGGGCGCTGTACCATAAGCCATGCTGCTGTTAAACTTCAGTGCAATTTTATTATTGGTAAAAGTACAGTCCATTGCATTTACCCAGGCTTCATTATTGGCAATTGCAGCCGTATCCCAACCATTAAAACTGCATTTGGAAAGTAAAGTAAGACAATACGCGTTCACCCCAATTCCAGAATTCCCTTTAAACTGGATTCCTGACATTTCCGCGTAATTTCCATTCAATCCGCGCAAGCTGACGGTTCCTGTAAAAGTAGTCACGTCATCTCCGTCTGAGCTGCCATAAATTCCCCACACATGATTTCCAAAAACAATATCACCATCATAAGTTACTGCCGGAAGATGAAGGTAAACCGGAGTTTCCGATGACACCTCTTCCTCAATGGAAGCCAGCAATGCATTCAGTTCCTCTGTGGTCTCCATAGGCGTATCCTCTGAAAAATAGGTAACTGCTGCCTGCTTTTCAATGGTAAGCCGTGTGCTAAGAGAAATCGTATCTCCGTTTTTCATCGTCAGATTCCACAAGATATCGTTAGTACCGCTGTCTGAGGTATAAATAATATCAGAAACATATGCTGCATTTGGAAAACTCTCGTTATGAACCGGTTCTACATAATCTACCTTCCGGGAATTTTCTCCAGGTTTTGTATCCACCTTACAGGAAACTACCTTTTCTGTAAATTCTTCCCACGCCAGTTCTCCAGTCTCCTGATCCAGAACATACAGCTGACATGGAAGGGCACTCTCCATTCCCTGCGCCAGTGTATCAGTACGTTCGCCCTGGGCATGTCCTGTTACTCCATCATCTTCGGAAAAATTCAACAGCAGTTTATAAGATTTTCCTTTGTCTTTATAAACCACCTGCGCCCCTCCCTCATAGGACTTCGGACGGTGATGCAGGGAAAAAGCTGCTCCAACAGCTGCCAGAAGCACTACCACAGCAGCTGCTCCAAAAGCCGCCTTTCTCCATCGTTTCGGTGCTTTTATCTCCTGTTTTTCCTTCTGGACTGCTGTACAGTGAGGACAAAAAGAAGCGTTGTCCGAAAGAGGCTGTCCGCATTTTATACATTTTTTACTCATATTTTTCTCCTATTACGATATATTTATGGTTAACATACCTTACAGCTAGAGCGTGTTTGAAAAAGGCTTTCTGCAAAATGTGCGTCACAATTTGTGGGAGATTTCGCTCGGATGAGGGCGCCGTAGCGGGCTACGGCAACCGAATTCCGGTGAAATCTCCCGCAAAGTGGGGCGTGCAGATTGCGGGAATGATTTTTCAAACACACTCTAGTAAGTAATTATCCATCTTGTATTATAAATTTACAGGCTTTTTTCCAGAGACCATAAGCTTTTTATGCTTTACAAAACCTCCATCAGATGAAGGATATTCTTGTATCTTTTCTCCGGATTTACCATGGTACAACGCTGGACGATCCTGCCCATTCTTCCGCTGGCAAGCTTCCTGGAGGGATGTTCCCCAGTCAGCATAATGTTCAGCAGAACTCCCAGTGCATAAATATCCGCACGCCCATCAGACTGGGAGAGCCCATACTGTTCCGGTGCTGCAAAGCCTGTGGTTCCAAGAATCTGTGTATCTTCTCTGTTTTCATTTTTATAAATTCTGGAAGCATCAAAATCGATAAGAACCGCTTCGGTTCCACGTATGATCACATTATCTGGCTTTACATCTCTATGTACAACTCCCAGGGAATGAAGCACCCACAAAGCCATGCACAGCTGGCGGGTGATCTGCTTTGCCTGTGCCGCTGTCAAAAGTCCGCCCTGTAAAATCTCCCCCAGCGTATCACCTTGCACATATTCTTCCAGAAGAGCTGTTTTTCCCTCCTTTTCCCCCACCTCCATGATCTGGGGCAGATTGGGACAGGATACCGTAAGAAGCTTCCGGTACACTTCACTGCTGCCGGAAAAATGTCTGAAAATATAGCGGTTTCCGCTTGCCCTGTGGCGTATCAAGGTTACTTCGCCCCGCTCGCTTTTTTTGATCAATGTGACCCTGTCATATTCGTCACAAACTGCGCCTAAAAGACTGTCATAAATTTCCATATTTCTCCTTATCACCAACTATCATTCCCCAAATGGACATATCACCTGCACGCTATGAGAATCAGCTGTTCCTCGCCAATGGCACTCCCACAGCTATGGAACACTGCCAGAGGGCAACAACCACTATGCTGACTGCATATTGTTTTTCAGAATTTTTTATAGTATAGTTTTATTTGATTGTATTGTTAAAATTATTTTAACTTATTGACAAATTATTGTAAAGGCGCGAATATGAAAAAGAAAAATACAGATGGTTTACAGCAGGAGCTTATGGATTCCCCGGATCTGAGCCAGTTTCTGTCCCAGAACCAGGAGCAATTTGAAAATAAGAGTGTGGCAGAATTATTAAACCGTCTGTTCGAGAAGAAACATATCTCTAAGGCAGCGCTTGCCAAACAGGCCGGTATGAGCGAAATATATCTCCATCAGATTTTCGCAGGCCGCCGTAATCCATCGCGGAATCGTCTGCTGTGCCTGTGTTATGGGCTTGAAGCGACGGTTGACGAAACCCAGGAACTGCTGAAGCTTTGTGGAATAGCACAGCTTTATCCGAAATTAAAAAGAGATGCCATTATTTATTATGGACTGCTTCATAGGCTTAAGTTGTTTGAAATTAATGATAAACTTTTTGAGGAGAATGAAGAGACGTTGTTTTAATTCTCTTCACCCAACGCCTAATGATACAAAACTTGGATTCTACATGTTACAAAGCACGTTGTTGTGCACAGGTTACTGTTCACTGGTAACATTCCGCGAGGTGTTTTTCGTGAACAAAGTTCACAGAAAACCCGAGAATTAAGTTTGCGCAGCAAACGCTACTTCTTGTGCTTGTCACAAGAAGGTTCGTCTTTCTGTGCATCGCGGAGCGGTTACTGGTCACAGAGTGAGCAGTAACGTGCACAGCAGAAGTTGTTATTTGATTTATAATTTCTTCTTGCCACCACTTTTATAATGTGCTATTATACCACCAGAAACAAAGGGGAATGAATGTCTCCCCGGGATCATCCCGAACCGCTTATTAAGCTGATGACTTCTGTGATAACAATTGTCGCAGGAAGCATCAGCTTTTCTGCGTAAAAAGGAGGAATTTATAACAATGTTAACATCTCTGGCTTTTATTTTTCTTGTGGGACTTTCCCTGGCTGCTATTTGCCAGACACTGAAACTACCGCGTATTATCGGTATGCTGATCACCGGTATTTTACTGGGACCTTATGTGCTGAACGTATTGGATCCGTCGATTCTGTCCATCTCATCGGAGCTGCGGCAGATCGCGTTGATCATTATCCTGCTGAAAGCGGGACTTTCCCTGAATCTTGCCGATCTGAAGAAAGTGGGACGTCCTGCCATCATGATGGCCTGCATTCCTGCAACTTTCGAAATCCTGGCTTACTTTTTGCTGGCACCGTATTTTCTGGGAATTACCAGACTGGAAGCGGCTGTGATGGGCGCTGTAATGGGTGCGGTATCCCCGGCTGTAGTTGTCCCAAGAATGGTACAGTTGATGGATGAAAAATACGGCACAGCCAAAAGCATTCCCCAGATGATCCTGGCAGGCGCTTCCTGTGATGATATTTATGTGATCGTGCTGTTTTCCACATTTTCTACTATGGCACAGGGCGGCAGTGCACATGTGAAGGATTTTATCAACATTCCGGTTTCCATTGTCCTGGGTATTGTACTTGGAAGTGTGACTGGTTATCTTCTTTCCCTGTTTTTCGAGACAGCCTACGCCCACAGCCATATGGTGCGGAACAGTATGAAGGTGATCGTGGTAATGGGCATGTCTTTCCTGCTGATGTCTATTGAGACATGGCTGAAACCGGTGGTTTCTATTTCCGGGCTTCTGGCTGTGGTAAGCATGGCTTGCGTTTTAAAGCTAAAGTGTACCTCTTCCGTCTCCGCCCGTCTTTCCCAGAAATTCGGAAAGCTGTGGCTGGCTGCTGAAGTCCTGCTTTTCGTACTTGTGGGTGCATCCGTAGATATCCGCTATACCTTGAAAGCAGGTCCTGCAGCCCTGGCTATGATCTTCGCCGCCCTGCTAATCCGCACCCTTGGCGTCACCCTCTGCGTAGCCGGAACCAACCTGACCGCAAAAGAAAAACTGTTCTGCTCCATCGCCTACCTGCCCAAAGCAACCGTCCAGGCCGCCATCGGCTCCGTCCCAATGGCCATGGGCCTCTCCTGCGGACAGATCGTGCTCTCCATAGCAGTTCTGGGCATTCTGATCACCGCGCCGTTGGGGGCTATTGGGATGGATTGCAGCTATAAGAGGCTGCTGAAACGAGAATCGTGTAGCTAAAATGGCAAAAGGCACCCTTACACAAATTCGTTTGAGGATGCCTTTTTCACTATTCTATTTCAGTTACATATATTTGTTTGAGTTCTCAATCTCTGAATCGTTACGACAATTTTACTTAGAGAATACTGCATCATTTCTGGAAAGAAGATATACACAATATTGATTCATGCTGATTCCTTCTCTCTTAGAATGTTCTGCCAATGATCTATGCAGGCTTCGAGGTATTCTCAACTTAAATTGTCCCGAATAATCTTCCAAGCTGTCTGGCTCATGAATTTCTATCCCATCTTCTAATGCAGCCTCAAGCCAGGCTTTTTTCGCATCCACCGCATTTGCCACTGCACGTTCTAAAGTTTCTCCGCAAGTAATGCAGCCAGGTAAATCTGGATAAGAAACTACAAATCCGCCTTCGTCTTTATCTTCCACAATTTCCATACGATAGGACATTGCCATATAATCATTCAACGTCTTCATCATTTTTCACCTCGCCTTCCACAATCAGTCTTACCATCTCCACATACACTTTCTTGATTGGTTCATGCTTCGGTATTGTAATTGGTGTGCACCCTTGTTTTCTAAACGTATAATGACTGCTTCCACTTCTCGGTGCATTCATTTCATATCCATAACTTTCCAATACCTTCCGCAATTCGTCAAATCGGAGGTCTTTCGATAAATTGCATATACGTGTTATCAGTTTATCCCATTTTGACATTTATTATATCTCCTATTCACATTATATGTGGTGTCGCATATGGTGTCAATCATTTTTTTGTTTGTCAATCTCATCATACCGTTTACATAGATTCAAAATGCTTCTGATTTTTTCCATATTATTATCCCAATATTCATCAGCTGCATCAAATGGCATCCCATCAAGCAGCTCCAGTCTAAATTTTGCTAAATTATATCCCTCTCTCATACCATCAAAATATATTTCTTTAATAAAATTTCCAAGCTTGTCATCTCCGTAACAATACATCGTTTTAGAAAATTTCTTATTATCGATCAATTTTCCAAGGTCTTCTTTTGACATTCTTTTTCGCCTCCTTGTGGTATATTTTTTATACATTTAGTTTATCAATATAGTAGTAGTATTGTCAAGCCATTTATAAGAATATACAAATATCATAATTTTGACTTTAACATAGATGACCGAATTCGCAAAAGTAATGGATATTTTTCAAATCCTGCTATATAATGGGCTCAGAATAAAAAAACTGCTGTTGCATATTTTTACGGAGGAATTTTCTTATGATAAATTTTGATTTTTTCACTCCTACTAAGATTCTGTTTGGAGCTGGGCGTGAGAGTGAGGTTGGAAAACAGGTTGCAGCGTTTGGCGGACATAAGGTTATGATCATTTATGGAAAAAAGGGCGGACATATTGAAACTTCCGGGCTTTTGGACAGAGTTCATAAGAGTTTAAGTGATGCCGGGCTTTCCTACGTGGATTTGAACGGCGTTGTACCTAATCCACGTCTTTCCCTGGTAAAAGAGGGGATCCGCATTGGACGTGCGGAAGGTGTTGACTTCCTTCTGCCCATTGGCGGGGGCAGCGTAATTGATACGGCTAAGGGAATCGGTTACGGAATTGCCAATGATTTTGAGATGGAAGACCTGCTTTATGGATGTGTAAAAACAGATAAAAACCTGCCCATTGGCGTTGTTCTTACAATTGCCGCGGCAGGCTCTGAAATGTCTTCTTCCATGGTCCTCACAATTGAAGACGGCATGATGAAGCGTTCTTATGGACATGACTGCGCACGTCCGAAATTTGCTATTATGAACCCGGAGCTGACTTACAGCCTTCCGGCTTATCAGACTGCCAGCGGCGCTGCTGATATCATGATGCACACCATGGAGCGCTATTTTACCCCAACTGACACGGATACCAGCCTTACTGACCGAATCGCAGAGGGACTGATGGTTTCTGTCCGCGATGCAGCCCAGGTTGCGGTAAAGGAGCCGGAAAACTATGAAGCCCGGGCTACTCTTATGTGGGCTGGAAGCCTTTCCCACAATGGACTAACTGGTGCAGGACGTATTTCTGATTTCGGAACACACAAGATCGAGCATGAGCTGGGCGGTATGTTTGATGTGGCACATGGTGCCGGACTTGCAGCTATATGGGGAAGCTGGGCGAAATATGTGTATAACACAAATCCAGGAAGATTTGCACAGTTTGGTGAAAAAGTTTTCGGGGATAGTGATTCCATCACCGCCTGGGAAACCTGGTGCCACTCCATAGGCATGCCAATCACCCTTACTGAACTAGGCATCCATCCAACCGACGCCCAGTTTGAGGAAATGGCTGAGAAATGCGTTTTCGGCAGAAATGGACATGTTGGATTTTTCCAGCCGCTGACGAAAGGAGATATTGTGGCAATTTTGAAAATGGCAAAATAACACCGCTCCAACATATTTAAACTGGGGTACAAATTGTATCCCAGTTTAAATATATACGTTTAATTGAAATGAATGTTTTTTATTTTGCTTATTCTATTCCAAACTCATCCATAAGTTTTTGGCAAAATTCCGGATCTTTTACAGCTCTTTTGCAGTCGTCTACTCTATTTTCTTCCAGCAACTTGTCCATTAGCTTGGCTATAGAGTTACGCCCTTCTGCACGCGCCTTGTCTTTTTCCATTTCCATTTCTTCCTATCTCTGCATATATTTCACACTCACTTCCTCACTGGATTTGATACTGCATATACGCTCCTGCATCTTATGTATTCTAGGACTTGTGCAAGAATCTGCCACTTCCTGAGTTGTATTTTCTATGTAGTGAAGCAATTCCACCAGTTCCGGGCTCACGTCTTCTGGATTCGTTCCATGCGTGTTTAGAAAAATGCGGGTTGCTCCATCATTTAGCAATACCGAAAAAGATTCCTGACATGTCATCTGAAAGGTGTACATATATTTTCCTTCGCCAAACAAATCAAATGGAGCTATTAATATAATGTACACATCATTCATCTTATTAAAGTCTTTTTCTCCAGGCTCCAATAATTTTGAATCGATCATGCTCTGGTAAAACCTGCTTCTTTTCGGAAGATTCTTAGTATTTTTTCCAAAAATGATCTCCAACACATCCCGCATATTCTCCGGATCCTCCATCGCCTCAGCAAACAGAAAACGGTCCAGCAGATTCAATTCCTTAAGATCTTTCATCAAACAGTTTTCCTTTTATTATATAGTTTTCTATATTGAAAGTAAAGAATAACTGTGCACCGTTTTTCTTGTGTTTTCCTATATTTAAATAGCTTACAAGGTTATCTGCATAAAGTAAAGTTTTATCGTTCGTAAAATTCTCCTATAAAACGACATATCTTGCAACAGTTCAGAACCCCAGGGGACTGTGAAAAAGCTGAAAACTATGATGCCCCTGTAGGCTGTCTATTTTTGACAGCCCACAGGGGCATTGAAATTTCGAAGCAATTTAGCTTGCGCATTTTATGCTTCCTGCTCTTTTTTCTTCTTTCTGTAATTAAGAATTACTGCAACCTCAGCAACAACCAGAAGTACACCTAAAATCACATCAACTGTAATAAATGTTTTTCTCCATGCAGGCATCTTGGTTGCATTTTCATATGCCTGATCGGTATAAGCACCACTGTTTACAACCATATACAGAATATTCTTGGATGCCTGGCGAAGAGCCTTTGTCATAGTTGCACTCTTATCTGTGATATGCGCAAACTGGCTTACCATGTTCAGCATAAGGTCTGTTCCCGCACGCACCCCTGCATCTGCATTCTGATAACCATATCCACCAAAATAGTCTGTAATTGCCGCGCCGCGGAAGCCCCACTCATCTCTGAGAACTTCTGTCATTAATGGCTTGCTTGCTCCCACCCATGCAGTTCCAATGAAGTTAAAGGCAACCATAACGCCAATGCTTGTACCTTCAAAATTCTTTATTGCAACCTCAAATGGTTTCAGATAAATTTCACGCATAGCCTGCTCGGTTGTCCATGTGCAAAGCATTTCTCGAGTATTGATTTCCTGGTCATTTAATGCAAAATGCTTCAGATATGCATAAACACCTTTTGTTGCTGCACCATTAATCTCAGCAGCACCAATGTAACCGCCAAGCACGCCATCTTCTGAATAATACTCAAAGTTTCTTCCGCCAAACGCAGATCTGTGAGTATCCATAGCAGGACCATACCAGCCATAATTGTCAATATCAGCAAACTCCTGCCCCATTGCCTCACCGAATTTCTCAGCAATCTCTTTGCTCCAGGTCTGTGCCAGCATTACCTCTACGCAATAAGACGTTCCATAATGCTGTGTCATAAAGTTATTTACACCAGCTGGTCCGTCGCATTCCGCTGTTTCCACCTTGTCAATGGATTTGATTGCCGCAGTATGCCAGCCGCCAAACTCAATCATATTCTCCATCTCGTCATAGGTCAGCTCATCCAGCAGATCATCCCATTTTGGATCATCATAATCCAGACCTCTTAAATCCGCCAGTTTCACACCATTCTTTGCTCCGGTAATCGGCATACCATCGGAATCATCATTATAAATAGTTCCATCGTAATTTGCGTTGGAAACATACGTTGCCAGAAGCTCATCACTCATATTGTGCTGTTTTTCAGATGGAGCAGAAACTGCCTCTTCGTAATTTGCGAAACCATCTTTTCTGGAAAGATAAGTAATGTCACAGCTATCGTCACCTTCCACATCTGCAAAACGCGTTACTGCTGCTGTATCATCAGAACTTCTTGGATTGCTCTCATCATATACAATCGTATCAGATACTTCGTAAGTTTTTTCATCCAGAATATTATGGGAGTCAGAACGAACACTGATTCCATATTCTCCTTTTTCCAGTACATAACACTGATTATCATAGCTGTCAAAAGCTGCCATATCATCTTTGTTGAAAGAAATCGTTACAGTCTGACTCTCACCTGGCTGAATCAGGTCTGTTTTTTCAAACTGGATCAGGTTTGCAGAAGCCTTCTCAATTCCACCGTTTGTATATGGCGGATTGTAATACACTTCTACTACATCTTTTCCTGCAGTATCCCCTTCATTTGTTACTGTAACATCAAATGTAATGTTTCCATTTTCGTCTTCCTGAATCTCACCCATTTTCTGGGAAAATTCTGTATAGGAAAGTCCATAACCAAATGGATACTGTACAAAATCATCATAATCAATGAGTCCTTCCTCAGCTGCAGTCTCATAGAACTTATATCCTACATAAATGCCTTCATTGTAATCAACAAATGTTCCCGGATAGAGAGAACCATTATCTGCTGCGATGATCTGGTCTGTATAATCCTGGATATTATCATATGTAAAATCTCCAATATTGTTGAAATATGGAGTGTTTGTCAGATCCTTTACCCATGTATCAACTGTTTTTCCGCTTGGATTTATTTCACCGGAAACAATCTCTCCCAGGGCATTGAATCCAGTACTTCCTGCACCAGGACAAAGAATCACACCTCTGATCTGCGGATACTCATCAGTCCAATCCATCTCCATTGTGTTGGCACCATTGTAAACAACAATTACACTATCAAAATTTTCACAAACAAGATTTACCATATCCTGTTCTGTTTTGTCCAGTGTAAGATAAGACTGCCCTTTTTCAAAATCATCGTAATCGCCATTATTGGTATATGTACCATTTTCAGCAATGGACTGATTATCTGGGTCAAAATTGTCATTGTGGATTACCTCATACATATCAGTCGGAAGGTCAAAGCACTCTCCGCTAACACGGGAAACAACAACCACTGCATAATCAGAAAAATTCTTTGCGTTTTCCAGCATTTCTTCACTGTAGGAATCTGCCGTAGGCTCAGGTAAAGTATAATCCTGCACAGAAGTACCAGCTTCCGGCCTTGCCTCTGCATAATCCTTATAGAAATCTGTCAGTTCTGTATTCAGCTCAAATCCTGCATTTTCAAGTCCCTGCAGCAAAGATACAGAAGATGAAGAATCAGAAGCTCCGGAACCGGATCCTCCATAGATTGGGTTCGTAGAAGCCCAACCAAATACATTTAACTTTTTCTCATCTGTTACAGGAAGCACTTTGTCCTCATTCTTTGCCAGAATGATTCCTTCCTCTGCTGTTTCTTGTACTGTGTTTCTGGATGCCTCTTTGGCTTCCTCGGAAATATCCTTTTTCTCAGCTAACGCCGCGTTTAAAGTATCTCCATAGACT
Source organism: Ruminococcus sp. 1001136sp1 (assembly GCF_039841815.1). Taxonomy (NCBI): domain Bacteria; kingdom Bacillati; phylum Bacillota; class Clostridia; order Eubacteriales; family Oscillospiraceae; genus Ruminococcus; species Ruminococcus sp. 1001136sp1. The sequence goes on from NZ_JBDPGY010000001.1 coordinate 150,682, forward strand.
CCAAAGCAAATTGCGTTTACACAAACTACTACAGCCAGCAGCCATGCAAACAAAGCTTGCCATCTGATCAGACGTTTCTTCGGCTTATCCATTTTACGAACTGCTACTACCACTGCAATTGCTATCACCAGAAGAACAGCCATTACGATCAGATATCCTGAGATTGTACTCAGGACCATTTTTACATCTTCTGCACTAAATGTCATTTCTTTTTCCTCCCTTGTTTTTCTACCATTTCTCAGACGTTTTTATTTTCCTGTTTCTTTATAGAATAACCAGGAACATTTTTTGTTCCTTTTGTCTGATTACCGGCTCTTTTTACAAGAGAGAACATAACACAAATGCTTATTCCATTGAGATATTTTACCTGTTTTGACATTTTCCTTACATAATTGGCATCAAAACCTTTATTACAAACCAGTTATCTTCACACTGAATCTGAACATGTCCATTATATTTTTTCACAGTATAAATAATGCTGGTAACACCATATCCATGCCTGTTCTTATCTTCCTTTGTAGTTACAGGAACACCTTTTTCAAATTTCAACTGCTCATAGCAGCAATTTTCAAAGCGAATGATCAGAAACTTGTTTTTCTGATAAACAGAGCCTTGAATTATTCTGTCATCTTCATCCTCATATTTTGCCACACATTCCATGGCATTATCTATAATATTTCCAAAAATATTGCTGATATCGCGGACAGCCAGATTCTTCAGCAACCTTCCATCTGCATTGCAGATAAATTGAATATTTTTCTGCGCACACTGCATCTGCTTCTGGGTAAGAATGGAGTCCAGCACTGCATTTCCAGTTACCTTTTGAGAATCATATTGTTGTACAGCCGCTTCCAGTTCCTTCAAATAAGTCTCCCGTTCTTCTGACGAGCAAGCACTCCGAAGCGCCGCAATCTGGTGTTTCAGATCATGGCATTGGCGACTGATATATTCCGTGTTCATTTTATAATCCAGATATTGCTTGTACTGCAAATTTAGCATATGATTGATTGCCGTCAATTCTTTTTTGACACTCTCTTCCTGCCAGCTTCTTTGAAGAAAAAGAATTACCGCAATTGCCCCGAAATCAACCAGTGTTCTGATGATTGCCAAAATCATACTTGCATCAATTTCCACTGTAGTCCGATAATCCACACGATAAAAGCCCAGATTTCCAACAATCATAGCTAACAAAGCAATCAGAACAAATACCAGTGTCTGTTTCTTTTCCATATCTGCAAAGCGTTCTGAAATTTTTCTTTCCAGATAATAGAAAATTCCATACGCAAGCAAAAAAGAACTGACCAATATAAAAAATGCCCATCCATTCCATAAAGTAGCTCCACCAATAAGCCAGCAACTCAGCATCCATTCTGCGGACGCGGCAAATTCACCGGTTACAAATCCAATCATGCCGTAACCTATTGCACTACAAAAATCTATTTCACAGATTACCCATATGCATAAGATCATTACAAGAACACTGATTACCATATCAATAATCCATTCAATAGTAGTTCTCTGCAACCAGCTTACGATTACAAAATTTAATGTTAAAATTACAATCTCAGATAGTAAAATTTCAACCAAAGAAATTATTTTGGACTTCCTTTTTTCCAGAAGCAGGATCATTACTGTAATTCCAAGCCACTGAGACAACGCTGTAATAAGCCGAGGAATTCCCGGCAATGCCGCTTCAAACATATTCTCCCTCTCCCATATATTCTGTCAATTGTTCCATAAACTCTTTCTTTCTAGAACGGCTCACCGTCAATGTCTCGCCATGTACCAGAATCTCATTATTTTTCACACTCTGTACCTTTGCAAGATTTACGATCAGTCCGCTGTTACAGCGAAAGAACGGCTTCCCTTCCAATCTTTTCTCCATTTCTTTAATGGTACAGTAAAAAATAATATCTTCCTGTTCCAGGTGAATATGAAGATAATGTTCTCTGTTTTCCATATAGAAAATATCGTTTAAACTTACATTTCTTACACCTGCCTGAAGCTGTAAGGACAGATACTCCGCTTTTTTACTTTCCAGTTCTTTGCGTGCCCTGTCCATCTGCTGGGCAAAAAGTTTATAGCGCACTGGCTTCAAAATAAACCCTCTGGCCTCCACATCGTAGCCTTGTATGGCATACTCTGCCATATTCGTAATGAAAATAATAATAACCTCTTTGTCTTTTTCCCGAATCTTTCTAGCAGCTTCCATACCATCAATATGCTTCATGCGAATGTCCAGCAGGATAACTTCAAACTGACCTGCATATTCATCCAGAATATCAATTCCGTCACAATAAATTCTGGTCTGTATGGAAATCCCCTTTTCCTTCCCATATCTGGAAAGAAACTCCGATAACTGCTCTCTGTACTTTTCTTCATCTTCCACTACTGCTACATGAATCATTTCGTTTCTCCCTGATTTTTATTGTATCTACTATTATTCAAGGTAGCATCTTTTATTCAATATTACAAGTAAGTAACTGTCATAGAATTATTCTCCAATTGTTCCTGTTCACTCCGTGACCCGGAATCTCCAATTTCCCCACGCAGGCTCTTATTTTTTCGCCACTGCTTCGCCCAGTCGGTTATAAATTGTTTTCGCGTCCAGAATATGCGGTACTCCCGTAGCGTCCGCCGCGGCGCCTGCAGTTACCAGAATGTACTCCCTGTCATATATCTGTGCAAAGCTTGCCAGACAATGCCCTGCCTCAGAGGTATACCCGGTTTTGCCACCTAGAATTTCCCCGCCGGTTACCGATGTATCCGACATATTTTTAAACATGGTACTGTAATAGGTAATTCCATCCGGATGTACATTGGTAGCTGGCGTAGAATGGAAATGGCTTTCTGCCACTTCACGGAAAGTATCATTATGTAACGCATACTTAAGCAGCAGCGCAATATCATATGCTGTACTATAATGCTCTGGATCATGTAATCCCGTACAATCCATAAAATGGGTATCCTTCATCCCAATGGACTTGGCCTTCTTATTCATCTTTTCCACAAATGCTTCTTCTGAGCCGGATGCTTCATCTGCCAAAGCCAGACAACATTCTGCTCCGGAAGGCAGCATTACGCCGTAGACCAGATCACGCACTCTCACGCTCTCCCCTGGCTGAAAGCCTGCCTGTGTGGCATCCTGTCCATCCAGAGCATAAAAAATATTCTCACTTAAAGTAATCTCATGATCCAGATCTGAAAATGCTTCCAGCGCCACAATTGCAGTCATGATCTTCGTCATGGACGCCGGATAAATCTGCTCTTCCCCATTTAGGTCACCAATAACTGCTCCGCTCTTCACATCCATTAGAACTACATTAGAACTGTTTACTCCCGTCACATCCAGTTCCTTCACAGGCGGTCTGTCGAATCGTCCGAAAAAGCCTGAAATTTTCGTTCCCAGTCCTCTGTTCCAACAAAACGCAAAAGCCAACACTGCCAGGATCAAAACTTCCACCAGTGCACTAATCAAAACCCGACGTCTCTGTTTCTTTCTACGAATTCTCCTCTTCCGCTCCATCTGCGCCCGTTTGCTTCGCTCATCCATTTAGACTCTCCTTCCATTTTCCACTGCTTTTATACGCTCTTCTTGCTTTCGTCTATTTCTATACTCTGCCACAGCAAAGCACCATCTTTCACCTCAAGCTCCATTCCAGATTTTCTTTTTGTATCGCTGGTATTTTCCATACTACCACATCTCTCTTTATAATTTCTATAAAAATGAAAAAAATAAGAGCAAAGTACACATACGCATACCTTGCTCAGTCCTTTTAGTCAAGCGAATATTCGCAATCCGCTTCACTACTTGCTCATAACCAAATAACTGCTTCGCAGTTTATCAATTAGTTTCAATACCCTTCTGGCACAAATACGAATTTCTTCTTCTGAAAGCTCCCCGCTTCTGTAACCATCCAGAATACTTTTATGATCATTCTCACTTCCCGGCATGATAATATCATTTCCGGCAGCTGTGCACTTCCATGGAATACTTCCGTCCTTGGGTTCCGTAGTATTCCAGTCCGACATGATCACGCCCTCAAATCCCCACTCATCACGCACAATTCTGGTACACAGATCCTTGCTGTTTGCGGCATGTACCCCATTTACCAGATTATAGGAGGACATAATTGCCGCAGGTTTACTCTCCTTTATGGCAATCTCAAATCCACGACAATAAATCTCACGAAGAGCCCTTTCAGAAAGATGAACATCTACTCCCATACGATTATCTTCCTGATTATTGCATGCAAAATGCTTAATCGTTACCCCGCATCCTGCTTTACTCTGAACCCCTTTGGTAACTGCTGCTGCCAGACTTCCTGCAAGCAGCGGGTCCTCTGAATAGTATTCAAAGTTTCGTCCGCACAGGGGATTTCTGTGAATATTCATTCCCGGTGCCAACCAGAGATTGACGCCAAATTTCTCCATTTCCTCAGCTATCATTTCTCCAAACTCTTTCAACAGCTGCCGATTCCAGGACTGCGCCAAAGCTGTACCAACCGGAAAAGCAGTACAGTACTGATAATACGTATCTGCATTTTGGTGAGGCTTTTCTGTTACCAGAAATCCATTTTCCAAAGAACCAAGAACACCGATTCCATAAACAGAATCATTCTCGCGATTTACCTCATAACTTCTTTGCAGTCTGATACCAGCTGGTCCGTCTGCCATGATCAATACCGGAACTCCATATTTTTCATAAAGAGCTTCTGAAGTTTCGCCAGCTGAACCAGGCACTTTAATCCCTGCTGCTCCAAGATTGCTGCTAATACCACCAGTATTTCCGTATAAAAGTGGGATCAATTCTTCTACAGGCAGCTCTTCTGCCAGAATTTCCAGCGAGTTTCCCATGGCCAGAGACTCTCGGTCAACATTTCCAGCCTTTTGTTTTCTCTGCAATGCTTCAAACTGTATGGTGGGAAAATCAGCATTTCTACTTTTCTCCAGCTGCTTTTCTGCAGCCTTTACATTCTTCGAAGCTTCCAGTTTTTCAGATAATTCAACCAATGCTTCCAGTTTCTGCGTCTGCTCCAGAACTACATCCTGGTTCACATTTATAAAAGCCTCCAGCTTCAGATTGGCTGAATTATTTCCAATCCAGAGACCATACTTTCCTGTTTCCACAATCCAGGCATTTGCATCCTCAAAAAAGCTTGCAATAGTTTTTCCATCAAACAGGATTTTTAATTCCTGTTTTTCTCCCGGCTTTAATACATTTGTCTTTGCATATCCAACCAGGCGATGGTATTCTTTCTCTATCCTGCCCCGGGGAAGTGATACATACACCTGTACAACTTCTCTTCCTGCAAAAGTATTTCCAATATTCTCTACAGATACATTTACTGCAATCTTATCCTTGTCAATTTCAATACTGCAAAACTGAATCTTAAAATCTGTATAAGAAAGACCGAAGCCAAAAGGAAAAAGTGGCTTTACACCAAAACTGTCGAAATACCGATAGCCCACATAAATTCCTTCTTTATATTCTTCCAATTCCAGATTTCCATTCAGATAACTAAAATTCTCTGCAAATGGCACATCCGCATATTTTTTTGCCCAGGTTGTTGTAAGCTTTCCGCTTGGAACAGCTTCTCCAAGAAGGATCCTTGCAACCGCACGTCCCCCCTCCTGTCCAAGCTGGGAAATATTGAGGATACCTTTTATCCACTGCGCTTTTTCCAGAATATCTGTAAGCTCCACAGGACCACCGGCATTTATAAGCAGAACAATAGGCACACTTCTGCTGTTTAGAAAAAGAATATCTTTCTCTTCTCGTTCACTAAGATAATAGTCACCTTTTTCAAGACGACGATCTTTTCCTTCACCAGAAATACGGCTGATTACATAAACAACAATTTCAGCTTCCTGGATATCCATTTCAGAAACAGGACGCCCCTCCGGCATGATAAATGGATTGGATGCATAAGCATCAAAAGGATTATTTACATGCTTTGCTTCTTCAAGAATTTTCTCTTTCCATATAAGTCTCGCTTTCTGATAGCGATGTTCATAATCATCCAGCCAGTCCCTGCTGGTGATCCGAATTCCGGATTCTTCCATTCCTTCGTAAATGGTAATATTCTGCCTGTTATTTACATCTCCGGAACCAATCCCCCCTTTTACAGTTTTATCCGCACCGATGCCCAAAAGGGCAACCGATGCAGATAATGAAATGGGAAGAATATTTTCATTTTTCAATAGGACAATGCCTTCCTCTGCCGCTTTTTCTGCAAAAGAGCTATGCTTTTTCTCGCAGACAGATATTTCCGGATTCAAAGTCCCACTGTGCTTAAACTGTGTAAACGCCATTACTCTTTGACACCACCAAGGGTAACACCTGCAATAATATACTTGGAAAGAAGCAGGTACACAACAATGATCGGCACGATCGCAACTGTGATCATCATGTAAATTTTACCCATATCAAAATTCATATAATCAGCACCACGAAGAGTAGCGATCAGAATCGGCACCGTCATTTTACTCTTGGACTGGATGATCAGGGCCGGTACAAAGTAGTTGTTCCAGGAACCAACAAATGTAAAAATCGCCTGAACTGCAATTGCAGGCTTCATAATTGGAAGCACAATGCGATTAAAGGTATGGAATTCTCCGGAACCATCGATTCTGGCAGCCTCTACAAGAGAAAGCGGCAGAGATGACTGCAGATAACTGTACATAAAATAAAATACAGCTGGAGATGCAATGGAGGGAATAATCAGCGGCAGAAGGGAATCATATAATCCCATCTTCGTAACCAGACGAAGGAATCCCATTGCAGTAACCTGCGTTGGCATTACAAGAATTGCCATGATAAATGTAAAAGCAACCTTTCTTGCCTTAAACTCATAAGCATAAAGACCATATGCCGTAAGGGATGAAAAATATGTACAAAGTGCGGCACTACAGGAAGATACAATCACACTGTTCAAAATTCCCCGAAACATTGGAAAGCTTCCGTCGTTTGCCACGTTTTTCAGATTCTCAAGGAAATATTTTCCTGGAAGTGCAGAGAAACCTTTCTGCAGATCCCCATGAGATCTGGTTGCATTAATTATCAATACGTAAAAGAAGAACAGGCACATAAAAGACAGAAGAATCAGTACGATATGTGCAAAAACTGTTCTGAATTGGCTTCCTGCTTTCTTCTTCATCTTCTTAATCTTCTCCTTTCTTCCTTAGCACGTTTTTTTGCAGCCTTTTTGGAACCATCCGGATCATTATCATTGGTCATGCGATATACGATGAAGCATAAAATACCACTGATAATAAACAGGTAAACAGATAATGCACCAGCCATACCATAGTTCTTACTCTTCAGATGACTGTTCAGGAACATGATCAGCGTCATAGACGTTCTATCTGGATTGCCCTGTCCATTTGTCAGGATCTGTGGTACATCAAACATCTGAAGACCACCAATAATGGATGTAATTAATGTATATGCAAGAATCGGTCTGATCAGCGGCAATGTAATATAATAGAAACGTTGAATACTGTTGCATCCATCCAGGTCAGAAGCCTCAAAAATATCCATACTGATACCCATAACAGCCGCCATCAGCATAATCGTTGTATTTCCAAACCACATAAGGAAGTTCATAAAGCCAATTAAAGATCTTGTTCCAACTACAGATCCCATAAAATCAATAGGGTCTTTAATCCATCCAAGAGACATCAGAATAGAATTTATTGGTCCGTTTGTAGAAAACATAGTAAAAAATAAAAGTGCAAATGCAGATGCCATAATCAGGTTCGGCAGATATATTACCACTTTAAAAAACTGTTTTCCTCTTATTTTTAAACGGGCATCTGTAAACCAGGCTGCCAGAACCAACGCAACCACAATCTGCGGCACGAATCCGATCAGCCACAGAATCAATGTGTTTGCTCCATATTTAAACATATCGGATTTCAGCAGACTGATGTAATTTGCCATTCCAATAAAATTGGGTCCGATTTCTTTAATTCCAGAACGGAAATATTCAAAAAAGCTGTAACGGACCGTATCAACCAATGGAATCAAAGAAAAAATCAAATAGATTATAAAAAAAGGAAGGATAAACAGGTAGCCCCATTTTCCATAATTAATGCTTTTCTTGTTTTTCTTCATAACAGTTCTCCTTTACACACATCTTACAGAACAGGAGAGAATCCTATGTTACAGGATCCTCTCCACGTTCCTTATACCAATTTTCAAATGTCACATGGACATTATTTTTTTAATAGTATTCTGCAAGATGTTTTTGCAAACAAAATCCTCAGAACTATCTACATTATTCCGGCCATTTAACCTCAGAGATCTCAGGATAACGCTCTTTAATAGCAGTCTCAAAGTTTGCCTTTGCTTTATCAAAGTCAACATTTCCCTGGAAATAATCACTGAAGGAGTTCTGGATAAGCTCTACACATCCCTGATCATATGCAGAAAGCGGTGCAATCTTAATGTTCTCTGCAACAGGTGCAAAATATGCAAATGGGTTCTGTCCGCCAAGGAACTCAGAAGAGAAGTTTGCATCATCTGTAGCAGCCTCTGCCATACCACTCTTTGTATTTGTGAAGTCTGAATAATCCTTAGAAATCTTTAACAGGTTGTCTTTGTCTGCAGTCATAGCAAGGATAATGTCTTTTGCATGCTCTGGATTATCAGTACCTGTTGCTGCATGAATGTAAGAACCGCCCCAATTGTATTCCTGCGGAGGATTTGTAACTGCCCATGAGCCTGCATCGCCATCCCAGTTTGGACTTAATGTAAAGTCGATTCCCCATGCCGGAAACAGAAATGCAAATACTTTTGACTGGGAGCCCATAGCTTTGTTCCAGTCATCGTTCCACTGTCCTTTTACAGTCGGGTTAAGGAAACCTGCATCCAGCCACTCTTTTGAATCATTTACCCAATCCATAATCTTCTGGTCAACTGTAATGGTTGTCTCACCAGGCTGTACCCAGGACTGTGCGATGCTGTTTCCATATAAACGGAAGGTATCTGCATAAGAAGAAAATGTGTAGTAACCTTTCTCCTTCAGTTGAGCAGCAGTCTCTTTCATTGTATCCCAGTCTTTTACTTTCTCGCCTACTTCTGCCGGATCATCTGTTCCAAAAACTTCTTTTGCAATATCACGACGGTATACCAGGGTTCCTGGGCAGCACTGCCATGTAGAACCTCTCTGTACTCCGTCAGAGTCAGAAGCAGTTGTTCTTGTGAAATCGTACTGATCTGCAAGATCTGTATCCGGGTCAATTCCAAGATCTGTAAGCGGCATTGCTACATCTGCATCTTTGTCTGTATATTTGAAAACATAATCGGTCTCAGTTAAGAAAATATCTACTTTATCATCATCAGATGCATCAGCCTGATTCAGAAGCGCCTCATCAAGCTTCTGCTGGTAAACACCATCCTGGTTTGGGTTGATGATCCAATGGATCTCAGTTCCGTCTTTTAAGGTTGTAACAGTTCCATCGCTGGAAGTGGACTCAACTTCTGGATAAATAGCTTCCAGACGTGTACGGAACTCATCGTTCCAGGAATAGATGTTAATAACCTTTCCCTCTTCTCCTTCTGCATGTGCTACGGTTGCTGTTGCAGCCATACCGGTAACTGCCATAACAGCTGTAAGTAACATAGATACTGCTCTCTTCTTCATATAAAAGATCCTCCTTTTTTGAGCATTTTCTTAATGCTGTATCTCTTTGGTGCAATAAATATACCATTTTTATTTTTGACATTATATTATTTCTCTTAACAAAATATCAGATTCGTGTCATAATATAAAAAATGACACATTTTTGTTTGGGAGGGGATTACATGGCAATATCAAAAGACTGGTACAACACAGAACTTGAAGAAAATGAAACTGAATCCAAGCACAGACCGCCTTCTGTTGAATATTCCTTTTATGCGGCAGTAAAAACCGGAGATATGGAAACTGTCATACAGAACTGTAATGCAGATTCTTTTACGAATCTGGAGGGAACCGGAGTCCTTTCCAGAAACCCTGTCACGAATCTGAAATACCACTTTGTGGTTACAGCTGCGATGCTTACCAGATATTGCATTGACGGAGGGATGGAGGCAGAGCAGGCCTACCGGCTTAGTGACTTTTACATTTTAAAAATGGATTCCTGCACTTCCCTGCGACAGATTGCAGACCTTCACCACATTATGGCAAAGGATTTTACCGGAAAAATGATCCTGCAAAAAAAATCATCCGTACTTTCCAAGCCAGTTATGCAGTGCATTGATTACATCTATGCTCATATAAAGGACCGTATCACCATAGAAGACCTTGCCTGCCACACCGGTCTTTCCCAGAATTATCTATCCAGGGTATTCAAACAAAATCTTGGAATTTCCATCAGTGACTACATAAGGGAGAAAAAAATAGAAAAAGCCACACATCTTCTTCGCTACTCAGACAAAGCAGTAGTTGACATCGCCAATTACCTATCCTTCTCTTCCCAGAGTCACTTTATTCAGGTATTCGAAAATTTCACTGGTCTGACTCCCAAAAAATACAGGGATAGATATTATAAATCCATGTGGTAAGCTGACCTAGAGCGTGTTTGAAAAAGGCTTTCTGCAAGATGTGCGTCACAATTTGTGGGAGATTTTGTCCGGATGAAGGCGCCGTAGCGGGCTACGGCAACTGAATTCGGGCAAAATATACCGCAAAGTGGGGCGTGCAGATTGCGGGAATGATTTTTCAAACAGGCTCTAGCACGTAAGGCTCCTGCAATGCATAATTCTCCGCCTTACATAAAAAGACCGGATATTTAGGAATAACCTTTATTTATGCATTGTTATTCCTGAATATCTGGTCATTTTTCTAATTCTTTATCCAGATTAGTTCAAAATAATATTAATTTCATGTACTTTTTCCAAAGTCAGTTTTTCTATTTCAGAGCGCTTCAGGCGAGCCTGCCTGCCGCCTTCTGCCGACAGCAAAGTACCATCACAAAAGGCTTCTTTTATCTGCACTTTATTCCATTCTTTTTTCTCCCTGTTAAAAATGTGAATAGAAAATTTCCTTCCGGCAAATTCTATTTTCAAGGAAGCTTTTCCTTCCTGATCGTACTGCTCAGGCATAAGTGCAGGTGCTATCACCATATCGCCCAGCTGGCCTTTTACTCCAAAAACTTCTGTTATCATGGTCAGCATATACCAGCTTGCAGCTCCGGTCAGATATGCGTATAAGCCTCTTCCCTGATTATCAAAATATTCCGGGATTCCCGGGTACATTTTGCTGCGTTCAAAATCCATTGCAGTATCAAGCAGAGTCTGAAGAACTTTGTATCCTTCTTTGGCGTGACCGGTTTTGTACAATGCATTGGCATACATAACTGCCATATGGGAAAAGACGGCACCATTTTCCTTTTCTCCATATGCAAATCCAAACATTCTTCCCAGGTCAAATTTTTCCTCCTTGAAATCTGTATTCAGGCGGTAGCCACCGGCTTTCCTGTCATACAGATATGCATCTGCACTTCTGCAGATTGCCTGGATCTGTTCCTCTGTAGCGGTACCACTCATGACAGCAAATACCTGTCCGGTAAGCATCATTCGGGTGTTACACTCTGCACCTGCTTTATTGTCGGTTTCATCTGAAACCGCGCTATATTCTACTTTTCTTCCATGATTATCATAATATCCATTAAACCAGCCTTTATCCCCATCCTGGATCCATTCATTTTTCCGAATATTTTCCACGAGCCAGTCTGCTTTTTCTTCCAGATTGCTGCATACCATTTTCAGAGAAAGCACTACTTTATTTCCACTGAGATTATGGGCACTCAAATCAGTATATTGCTTCAAAACCTTCTGTTTTTTCTCAGGGTTTTCATATAACTGTTTTCCACAGGCAAACAGACATTCCATTTCTTCTGCAAGCTCAATCCTGTTAATTCCCTGAACACTCTCTATTTCTCTAAGCACATAAGCGATATCCTTCAAATTTCCGGCATAAGCACAGGTAAAGGCCACACTCTCACCTTTTTCCCAGGCCATGTCTAAGGCATCATTCCAGTCTGCTCCATGCAGACACATTTCATTATGATCTCCCACATCAAAAAATGCGCACAGATTTTGAAGAAGAATATGTTCCAGAACAGTTCCATGATATATTTCATTAGCATCCGTTTTCTGTAAATTACCATAACTGCTGTTCCATTCTTCATCATGAGCTGTTCCGCGTTTTGACTGAAGATCCTTAAAATATGGAATCTTCTCAAATAAAACATCAAGATCCCCGGTCTGATCCAAATAAAGCTTCGTAGTTACAAACGGCCAAAAGCTATGATCCATCCATACACGGGTAATATTATTCCTGTCTGCAATAAATTCTCCCTGACCACTTCCTATAATTGTGGCATTTGTTCCATCAATACGAACACCTCCATAATTATCAATGATCATCTGTCTTACCTCAGATGGCTCCATGATCAACAAGGCAAGGCAATCCTGCCATAAATCGCGCCAGCCGCGTCCCCCTTTTCCATAATCATGATAGGGGAGAAAAGAACATCCATAAATTCTTCTGAGGATTGGCTGGAAACAGATCCATTTCAGATAATTATCCGCATCTTCGCTTCCAGTTTCAAACGCTACATTAACCTTCCGAATCCAGTGTTCTTTTACTTCTTCCAGCATATTCCGTACCTGGGAGCGGGTCCTGCAGCCAGAAGTCAACGACTCTATCCATTTAGAAGCTTTTGCCGGATCTATTGCCTTTTTATCTGTATTCTCCTTTCTTGGGAACTGCTGCTCACCGGCATCTGCAATCCCACATAGTAAAATATAACCAGCTGTTTCCCTTGGTTTCAGTGTTTTCCGGCTGAATCGGATGCCTCCAACAGCCTCTTTTCCCTGAAGTTCTGTTCCAGAGGGTTTTCCGGGCTTATTAATTCTTACTGCCTCTGGATTCAGAAAGGTTCCGCCTTCTCCTATAAACTCCTCCACCGTAGGATAAAATGACTCCGGCTTCTCTCCGTTTTCATCTGAACCGTATACAAAATATGTAGTATTATTTTTCTGATGTCCCCGCTCGTCAAAGGACAAAACCGGGGTTACTTCCACACCATAATCGGTGGTCCGAATTCGGTGGAGAAGGGAGGTAACATGGCGGTGATCTCGAAGATTATCTGCACTTCTTCCATATACTGGAATTGCACCTGTTGGCACAATTTCCACTTTTTTTTCGGAAATATTTGTGATTTCCACATATTCTACTTCCATGTCCCCGGAAATTGTAACAAAAGAAGTTACTTCTGCCTGAAGACCATATTTTTGTGATTTTCGGGAAATCTTCTGCCACATAAAACCAGCTTCCAGTGTGCTTTCGTCCTGCTTATCTGTAAATTTCTGAAATTCCTGTTCTGCGGAATTTCCACAGACAGACCAACAGCCCAGAAGCTTCGGATCTGCTCCAGACAGAGCAGTATCACCTGCTTCTGTGTTTTTATATACCTGACACCAGAAATTTCTGGTATTTCGGTTATTATGCAGGTTTTCAATACTTACAGGCTCAAGAAGGAAATGATTCTGATCTGTTTTGCTGTCACCTCCCAGATTAGGGGTGATACTGGATTTCAGTCCTTTTTCTCCCGCCAGAGGCAGATACAGACCACTATAATTTTCCGGATCATGTATAATAAAGCTTCCGTTTTTATCCTGAAATTCTATATGTTTCATCAATGTTTCTCGCTTTCTGCCTGCGTCCACCCACCAGGCCTACTAAATTTTTACGACAGATACAATTCAACCTCAGTTTCAGCAGTCAGCTTATCCTGTGGAATATAATTATCTTTTAACTCTTCACCGTTTACAGTAAGTTTCTTAAATCCACTCTCTGCATGTCCCGGATTTTGCACTTTAATGTGCAGATGACAGCCGCGGAAATCTTTTTCGACTTCAAATCCATCCCATTCTTTCGGTATGGACGGTGCGATACGAAGACCATAGAAATCAGGACGCATTCCAAGAATGCCTTCCACACATCCTACCATAACAGTAGACGCAGTTCCAGTAAGCCAGTGTACATGAGAACGGCCAAAATTCGGACTTGCTTTCCCCTCTGTAAACTGACCATAGCAATATGGCTCAAGCCTGCGGATCTCCGCCTTATCATTCTGTGCAGCCGGAGCATTTTCCATAAAGTAGCCAAATGCTCTTTCTCCATGTCCCATTAATGCTTCTGCCAAAATGATCCATCCCTGTGACTGGGAAAAAATTCCTGCATTTTCTTTTGTTCCTGCATTATAAATTACAGCCAGTGCGCCGTCAAAAGCATGTGCGTGATATGGGGGATCCATGAGAATAGCACCATACTCTGTATTCAGTCTTTCATAAACCTGCTCAAGTGCCAGTTCTGACTGCTCCTTTGTTGCAAGCCCACTGATCACAGCCCAGCTCTGGGGATTCAGCCACATATTTGCTTCCGGATCTGTACGCTGTCCGATTATTTCTCCTGCTTCTGTAAAACCGCGGATAAACCGGTCTTCATTCCAGCAAAGCTTTTCAATCAGTTCCCCAAGCTTTTCCTGGCTTTTTTCCAGATATGAGATATATTCTTCATCTTTTTCGTAAGCCGCAAACTCCTTCAAAATGGTCATTGCATAATAAAACTGCAAAGCTACAAAAGTAGATTCTCCATCTTTTCCAAGCCTCAGGCAGTCGTTCCAATCTGCATAAAGTCCCGCCGGCATTCCATGTTTTCCAAGATGTTCCATCGAGAACTGGATCGCACGTTTCAGATGCTCATATACTGTTCCTTCATCTTTATTGGCAAATGGGATTACCTCATCAATAAAATCTACATTTCCTGTCTCTGACACATACTTATATACAGTTGGAAAAAGCCATAGAGCATCGTCAGCACGATATGCCGGATGCCCTGTTTCCTGTACATAAGAAGCATCGTCCGGCGTATCCTCATGTCCTGGATTGTGGGTGAATTTAACAAGAGGCAGACCACCACCATTATCTACCTGGGCAGACAACATAAAACGGATCTTATCCGCTGCCATTTCAGGTGCCAGATGGATCACGCCCTGAATATCCTGCACAGTGTCGCGGTATCCATATCCATTGCGCAGACCGCAGTAAGTAAAGGATGCTGCTCTGGACCAGATAAAAGTCATAAAACAGTTGTAAGCGTTCCATGTGTTGATCATGGTATTAAATTCATTACTTGGAGTTTTTATCTGAAAATGTGAAAGCTGTCCATGCCAGTAACTGATCAGTTCTTCCAGTTCCCTTTCGCAAACCTGCTGGCAATTTTGGTCATAACGCGCAACAATCGCTTCTGCCTCGTCATTTTTTTTCATACCTACAAGAAAAGCCATCTCTTTCTTTTCTCCCGGGGCAAGCTTTAACACTGCTGTCAATGCACCACAGCTGTTTTCATTATAATTTCCCTCACAATTAAGCTTGCCGTCAATTACTCCTACCGGGTTTCCATAACCGTGATATCTCCCCAGAAATGCTTCTTTTTCACCGCACCAGGAATCCACTGGCACGCCGGCCAGACCCAGGAACCGATTTGTCACATCTTTGTTATCTACCTTTTCCCCTTCATCAAGACGATCCAGATTTGCATGGATCATCTGGCGTACACGGTTTCCTCTGAAAACAGTTTTGGTAATATACTGGGAATACTGCAGATTTACCTGATCCTGCTCATAGTTGCTGTTGTTGGTAAATTCCGCATATCCGGTTACATTAATTTCTCTTTCCTTATCAGAACAGTTCTCCACACAAAGGCTCCACACCTCATAAGACTGTCCCAGGGGTACATAATACCTAACCTCAGAATGAATACCGCTGTAATCTGCCATCATCCTGGTATAAGCAGTACCGTGGTGACATTCACTTTTATATTTTTCAAGATCCTTTCCTACAGGCTGCCATGACGCTGACCAAAAATCTTTCGTTTCATTGTCCCTCAGATAAATATATCTTCCCGGCTCGTCAAACTGATTAAAAACATAACGTAAAATTCTTCCGTTAGCCCCAGACTTTACAAAGCTGTATCCGCCTGCATTATTGGACACAATGGCACCATACTCAGGATCTCCCAGATAGTTTACCCAAGGCGCTGGTGTATCTGGTCTGGTAATCACATATTCTCGTTTCTTATCATCAAAATATCCATATTTCATCCCTGCACACTCCTCCTGGTCTTTATATTGACCCGATTTTCCCATATGATATCTCATATGATAAAAAACATATACCAAAACTCACTATAAAATATCAAAATTATGACATGAAAAAAAGCACCCACCTCGCGGTGAGTGCTCTTCATTTTCATCTATTAAGCTAACTTGATCGGGTTGATCTTCACTCCAGGACCCATTGTCGGAGCAATAACAACGCTCTTTAAATACTGTCCTTTCAGTGTGCTAGGTCTAGCCTTTACAATAGCTCCAATCAGCGTCTGGAAGTTGTCGCTTAACTGCTCCTCAGTAAAGGAAGCTTTACCGATCGGCACATGGATAATGTTTGATTTGTCAAGACGATACTCAATCTTACCAGCTTTGATATCATTGATAGCCTTTGTAACATCCATAGTTACAGTACCAGCCTTCGGGTTAGGCATTAAACCTTTCGGTCCAAGTACACGACCAAGACGTCCAACAACACCCATCATATCCGGAGTTGCTACAACAACGTCGAAGTCAAGCCATCCCTCATTCTGGATCTTCGGAATAAGGTCCTCAGCGCCAACGAAATCAGCACCTGCAGCCTTAGCTTCCTCAGCTTTTGCATCCTTAGCGAATACAAGAACGCGAACAGTTTTACCTGTACCATGTGGCAGAACTACTGCACCACGGATCTGCTGATCTGCATGACGTCCATCGCAGCCTGTGCGGATATGAACTTCGATAGTCTCGTCAAATTTGGCAACAGCAGCTTTTTTAACTAAGCTGATAGCTTCATTAGTATCGTATAATGTTGCGCGGTCAACTGCCTTAGCAGCCTCCACGTATTTCTTTCCTCGTTTCATTTCTATAACCTCCTGTGGTATTTGCGGGGAAAAGCCCTCCCACTTACTATTTGTGATTAATCAACTACTTCAATTCCCATACTTCTTGCAGTACCAGCAATCATGCTTGCTGCTGCTTCGATGGATGCTGCATTTAAGTCTTTCATCTTAAGCTGAGCGATCTCCTCAACCTGAGCTTTTGTAACTTTAGCAACTTTTGTTTTGTTCGGTACGCCGGAACCGGATTTGATGTTTGCAGCTTTCTTAAGAAGAACTGCAGCCGGCGGAGTTTTGGTTATGAAGCTGAAACTTCTATCTGCATAAACAGTGATTACTACAGGAATGATCATACCATCCTGATCTGCTGTTCTCGCATTGAACTCTTTTGTAAACTGAACGATATTTACACCGTGCTGTCCAAGAGCCGGACCTACAGGTGGTGCTGGAGTTGCTTTACCAGCGGGAATCTGTAATTTGATATATCCTGTTACTTTCTTTGCCATTTTCGGCACCTCCTATGTGGTATTGGCGGGGGTATGTCCCTCCCACGATATTGTGTTACCTTTGTCTGTTACATTTTCTGAACTTCTGCGAAACTGATTACAACCGGTGTTTCGCGTCCAAACATCTCTACATTGATCGTTACAAGCTGCTTCTGCGGATTGATGGCAGTCACAACACCTGTAGTCTCTTTCCAGGCTCCGCCTGTTACAACAACGGTATCGCCCTCGACGAAATCAACGCGGACAGTCTCATCTTTGATGCCCAGCGGCTTCATTTCTTCTTCTGTGAGCGGTACAGGCTTGGATCCCGGACCAACAAACCCAGTCACTCCACGGGTATTCCGGACAACATACCAGGTATCGTCGTTCATGACCATGTTGATAAGAACATAGCTTGGGAACATTTTTCTCTGGACCTGCTTGGAAACACCATTACGCATCTCCACAACGTCTTCCAGAGGAACCCGTACTTCCAGAATCTGATCCTCAAGATGTCGGTTTTCAATTGTCTTCTCAATGTTGGCCTTTACCTTGTTCTCATAACCGGAATAGGTATGGACAACGTACCATTTTGCTTCTGACATACAATCACCTTTGTCCTTATTTGATTAAAAGATTAATGCATTCCAGAATGCCTGCATCCATCACACTGATGATCACACCGAGAATTACGGTTATGACAATAACAACAACTGACTGTTTCATCAGTGTATCGCGGTCTGTCCAGACAATTTTGTTGAACTCTGCCTTCAGCCCCTGGAACCAGGATTTCTTCGGCTCCTTAGCCTTGGCGGTCTTGCCTGCAGATTTTTCTTTTTCTTGCATAGCCTAACCTCACAATCTAAAGTGACTATTTTGTTTCCTTGTGCATTGTGTGTCTCTGGCAGAACTTACAATATTTCTTGGTTTCCATTCTCTCAGGATGGTTCTTTTTCTCCTTGGTCATATTGTAGTTACGCTGCTTGCACTCTGTACATGCTAATGTAATCCTAACGCGCACAACTTCCACCTCCAGTGTTTTCATTTGCATGGTCTTAAATCAGCCTTTTCGGTGTATCCGCCACCGTTTTTCGGCATAAAAAAAAGACCTAACTTCCATGTCGCTTGTACAGTTTACCACACAGCGGACATATCCGTCAAGTCTTTTGCATATAATTCTTAAGGATTTTTTGACTAAAAATAAGCTCCAATCCATGCTGGATAGCAGCAAAAGGCAGTAGTGTCACAGAAGCTCTATAAAGCCCTTGGGCGGCAAAGAAAAATCACTTTCCATGCACACTGAGAAAATATAATTCTCAAATTCCATTGTCCTGAAAAAGCCTGGTCTTTTCGGTGATTTTCCCAGAACAAAGCCCTGATCTTTTCGAATGATCTCGAAAGAATCAAGCGGAAGGCTCATCCCCCTGCCTGTCATTTTCATATAACTTTCCTTTAAGGTCCAAAGTGTAAAAAAAGCTTTGCCCGGGTCAGAAGCAGCTTCTATATATTCCCGCTCTGTCGAATGGAAATAATGCTCCGCAATTTCCAGAGGCGCATTGACATTCCGCTCAATGTCGCATCCCACTTCATCATCCGACACCACTCCCACCACATAGTCTCCGGCATGGGAGATATTAAAATGGAGATGATCCGCCACAGGCTTCCCATTTTCGGAATATTTCAGGCTGCTTTCGGAAAGTCCGTTCCCATTCAGGATCTTCCGGATCATAATTCCTGCGCCCAGACTCCTTTTTCGGTCATCCGGCTGAAGATACCGGATGACCTTCTTTCTTCTCTCTGGTCCAACTTGTTCCAAAAGACTTTCATTCTGCAAGGGATCCTCAAGAGTATTGATATTGATTCTATATAATTTTATCATTTCTTACTATAAAAAGCACCGGGTAGCAACTGTAGATTCCCCAGGCCTGCTCCAGACAGGTTGCTGTTCACTTCGCTTACAGCAATACGCAGCAATCATGCAAAGCATGAGTGCGCGCCGCAATTCTCGAGTTTTCTGTGAACTTTTTGTCCAAAAAGCACCTCGCGGAATGTTGCCTGTGACATGCAATGCGCTTCGCCATGCACGAATTCAGCCTTTATTTCTTCTCAATATTAATCTTCTGATCAAATCCGGTAAGGCTGAAAACATCGTACACTTCATCAGAAACATTTACAATCCTGAAGCCTTCCTTGCCTGCCATCTTCTTATAAGCGGCGATTACCAGACGAAGTCCGGCAGAAGAGATATATTCCAGGTTTGCAAAGTCAAATACCAGGCTGGTTGTACCAGGATCAAGTGCTGACAGCTCCTTTTCCAGCTGCGGTGCAGTCTGGGTGTCAAGCCATCCTGTGATCTCCATAGTTACCTTGCTGCCCTCTGTCTTACTTACAATTTCCATTACAATTTCCTCCTTTAAGTTACAGGAAACACGCTCAACGGGTTTCCGGGGTTATCACGCAGCGGGCCCAGGAGGGGACTTCCAACACGAGCTCCCACCCTGCCCACTGAGTAAACCAGTTACTGTCCAGCTGTATGTAAAACTTCATCTGTGGGCAGTAACTTTGTTCCATCATCAATCAAAAAATGCAAGTCTGTCAAGTGCCTCAATAGCGCTTTCCAGATATCTGTCATCTGTAACCGGCCATTTGTAATCCAGTCTGTAAAGAACCTGTGCTGTAAACCGGTTGCTGTAATCCAGGGTATAGATCTCATTTTCATTATGAGCCGTATACGCGATCAGTCCGGAAACAACATCCGAATCATCACTGTTCTTTGCAAATTCTTTTACTGCAGCCTCAAACTCTTCATCACTTACAATGTCAATGTCAAATCCATGGCTCCGCATTGCATAGATCAGATCCGCCATATAGATATGATGGCTGTTGCAGGCGTGGAATACGGTAAATCTCCGGTCTGTCTGCACCAGTTTCAACACTGCAAGTGCAGTAGAATCAATTGGTGAAAATTCTGTAACTTCGTGCATAGCCCCAATTGGGAATTTACCAACTGCCTCATATCCTCTCAGGCTTCGCAGGAATCCGTTTGTAATAAAGTTGATCTGGAATTCACCATCTGAATTTCGGCTCATCAGATTTCCTACACGGATAACCTTTCCGTCAAGCCCACTGGAAACAGCTTCCAGTACGGCTCTCTCTGCAAGGAATTTTGTGCGGATGTATTCATTTGTGATGTTCTGTCCAATATACAGATCGTTTTCATTAAAGACTCTGGACATTGGCGGAACACCATCGGAACCCTCTCCGGCAACAGAAACAGTAGAAATCTGGATCAGTCTGCGTCCACTATTTTTACAGAATTCAATCAGATTTTCCACTCCGTGTACATTTATCTTCTCCAGTACATCACCAGCTGCAAAATGCTTTACGCAGGCTGCGCAGTTAATAATGGTGTTAAATTTGTAATCTGCAAATTTCTCCACCTGTTCTTTCGAGGTAATATCGCCATCCACACAGATAATACGCTCTCCAAACAGTTCCTGGCACGGATTATCGAAGTAATACATCAACATATGCATCATTCGTTTCTCCATGGACTCATATTTACCCTTACGTACCAGACAGTAAACCTTACCGTCATAATTATCCAGGTAAGCCTTCAGAACATGAATTCCCAGGAAGCCGGTTGCACCTGTGATCATGATATCACCAATTTCTTCCTTTGTCACCTGGTTTACGTTTTCTTCCACATTTCCGCTGATCACGCTCTGAATCCGGTTATAATTGTAGCTGGAGAATTCGTTCTCACTCTGCGGATTTTCAAATGCCTCACTGTTATCCACGATTGCAGAAAGCTCACGGATGGTCGGATATTTGAAAATGTCTGCATATACAATGGAAATATTCTTGGAAAGGCACATAACAGCAACTTTCGATGCAGTAAGTGAGGAGCCTCCAAGTTCGAAGAAGTTATCCTCAATTCCTACCTTTTCAATGCCAAGTGCTTTTTCAAATATCTCGCAAAGTTTAATCTGGACAGCAGTAACAGGCTCCACATAGGCTGTGCTTGCTGGGGTGGTTACTTCTGGTACCGGAAGTGCCTTTTTGTCAATCTTTCCGCCAGGAGTCACCGGCATCTTCTCAAGATGGACAAAGAAGGACGGCATCATGTAATCCGGAATCAGCGGGTTCAGGAACAGCTTCAGCTCATCTTCCGGAATGGTTTCACCAGTATAATAAGCTGTGATATATTTGTTTCCACCTTTTTCAATTACAATAACAGCCGCATTCTTCACCAGATCATGCTTCAGAAGGGCACCCTCGATCTCACCAAGCTCAATACGATATCCTCTTATCTTTACCTGGGAGTCGATTCTTCCGATATATTCAATATTTCCATCGCCCTTCATACGGACCATATCACCGGTTCTGTAAAGACGTTTGTCCTCGTCACATACGGAGAACGGATTTTTCACAAATACGGAAGCCGTCTTCTCAGGAAGATTGTGATATCCTCTTGCGATCTGACGTCCGGCATGGCAAAGCTCACCAGAAGCGCCCACCGGAAGCCGTTTCATATTTTCGTCTACAATGTAGCTGCGGATATTCCGCTGTGACTTACCGATCGGGATGTTGTCGTACTGTTTGTCAACCCAGAACTCTGTGGAGGAAACAGTATTCTCCGTTGGACCGTAGCCATTGATCATCTGGTAAGTTCTATCCCGGTAATATTTGAACTTCTCACCACCCAGGGTGACAAATTTCAGGCTCGGAGCATCGTCAAGAAGCTCTGCAACCAACTCGCCCATCTGAGTTGGGAAGGTAGCTGTGGTAATTTTTTCTTCTTTTATGAATTTTCCAACAGCAACCGCATCTTTTCGTATGCTCTCTGGCAAAATGTACAGTACTGCGCCTGCAGTAAGCGGAGCAAACAGGTCGATCACGGATGCATCGAAGCAGAAGCTTGCAAACTCTGCCACAATATCATCTGGTGTCAGTTTTCTTGTCATAAGGATATACTCGATCAGGTTCAGCAGGTTCCGCTGTTCAAGCATAACACCTTTTGGTTTTCCGGTGGAACCGGATGTGTAGATCATATAAGCCAGGTTCTCTGGTTTCGGAGCTGTGAGCTCTACAGAAAGTGCAAAGTCTTTGGATTCTGCTGCCACGTCATCCAGGCTGATCACATTCTGGTCGTAGAAGCCTACCAGACTGCGGTAACGGTCTATTACAAGCAGGTTTTCTGCCTCGGAATCCTTCAGCATGTACTCAATTCTACTCTGCGGATATTCCGGATCCAATGGAACATACGCACCGCCGGCTTTCATAACACCGATATAAGCTACGGCATATTCCTTTGTTCTTCCGCACAGAATACCTGCAACCTTTTCCCTGCCAAAGCCATTTTCCGTAAGCTTCTGAGCAACATAATCTGACATATGGTCCAGTTCTTTATAGGTAAGCTCGCCCATTCCGTCTTTTACCGCCGGTCTGTCCGGATATTTTGCAACAGCTTCCCTGAACAGGTCTACAAAGGTCTTTCCGGCATGGGAAGGATCATCTTCCATTTTGGTTTCTTCCTCAAACATCAGTCTGATGTCTGCCGGCTCGTATTCTCTCAGGATTCCATCTGCCGTTGTTTCCAGGTTATCTGCAAGGTATTTGATGGTTTCCTCGTTGTACATGTCGCCTCTGTACTCAATCTCAAAGACAAACTTATTTCTCTCAATTGAAATACTGATGGAAACAGGTGCCTTTGCCGCATTCAGCTGAACAGGTTCTTCCTGCGCATATTCCCCGCCGATATTATCAAAGGCGAAGTTGTCGCCCTGATAGATCACCATGGCATCTGCCTTGATGTTGAACTCATGGCTGATCTGGGAGAACGGATAAATATCGTTGTTCATGGAATTAATCAGCTGCTGCTGGACAGCATTCAGGCAATCCGCAGTGCTTCCTGAGAAATCACAGTAAACGGGAAGAGTCTTTACCAGCATACCCACGGTATCGGAAAGTCTGGAATCGTTTCTGCCGTGATAAATAGTGGTAAATACCGCATCCCTCCTGAAATTGTATTTTCCAAGAGTAATACCAAAAGCAGAGATAAAGAATACATTCTCTGTAATTCCGTGCTTCTTACAGAATGCCTTCACGTCCTGTACGGAGAACTCACTGGTCTCACGATGATACATCTCTGCGGTTGGAGCTGCTCCGCTCTTGTCTGGATAGAAGTTGATGCTTCCGCCCGCATTTTCAAAAACGGATTTATAGTAGTTCTCTGCATTCTTATAAGCATCACTTGCCAGAGCATCCCTGTTATCAAGGGCCAGATCATAGGAAGTATACTCTTCCACTTCCAGCTTTTCTCCGCTGTAAGCCCTGTTAATGTCGTTCAGGATAATGCCCAGGGAGGTACCATCTGCAACAATATGATGAATGTCAAGGAACAGATAATTTCCATCACAGGTTCTGTGAATCTCAAAGCGGAAAAGCTGTTCATTAAACAGCATGTACGGACGAACCAGAGTTTCCCGGTTCATTCCATTTATAATCTGCGTCTTATAAGTGAAAGCATCATTACGTTTCTGAAGGACTTCTCCTTCGTCGCTCATAAAGAGACGGGTTTTCAGGTAAGGATGAGCTGCAACGGTGCTGTCAATTGCTTCTGCCAGCTTATCCAGGTCAACCTTTTTGTCAAGCTTCAGAAGATATGGAATGTTGTAAATGGTGGATCCCATATTGGCTGTACACTCGATGAAAATTCCCTCCTGAGTATTGGTGAGAGGATAATTTTCCTGGATTTCCCTCTTGGTTTCTTTTCCGGCAGTCTTCACAAAGCTCTCTAACATCTGAATGGTTGGGTGATCCTTGATGTCAGATGTTTTTATCACAATGTCAAAAGCTTTGGAAATAAGGATATTCAGCTTAATAGCAGTGATAGAGGTCAGTCCTGCCTCGTAAATATCTGTGGTAATGCCGAATTCGGTATAGCCAAGAACCTCAGCAATACAGTCAAACAGCTTCTGCTGAGTCTCATTCTCCGGTTTCACGATTTCTTCCACTTTTCGCTCTGGCAGTGGAAGGGCTTTTTTGTTTACCTTCTGATTCTGGTTCAGCGGAATCTTGTCGATCTGCATGGTAACTGCCGGAACCATGTATGGAGGCTTGGTTTCTTTGATGAAATCATTTAACTTATTTATGTCAACCTGACCGTCAGATACTACATAAGCTGCAATATATTTTCCGCCGCCATTTGGATCGTCAAAAGCCACTACGGTTGCATCCTTTATGCCTTCGTATCTTCTTATGACCTCCTCAACCTCGGAAAGCTCAATTCTAAAGCCTCTGACCTTAACCTGGGAGTCTTTTCTTCCAATGATCTGGATGTTTCCATCCGGAAGATATCTGGCAACATCACCGGAATGATACAGGACTTCATAACCTTCTGCATCGTCATAAATATTCTTCGTATAAACTTCCGAAGTTTTCTCCGGTTTATTCAGATAGCCTCTGGAAACCTGCCATCCGGATATCATCAGTTCACCGCAAGCACCGTATGGAAGCAAATGGCCAAACTTATCGGCTATATAAAGCTTAAAGTTATCAAGTGCCTTTCCAATTGGAATGTTGGAGTAGTACTTATCTACTTCAAATATAGTTGTAAAAATTGTACACTCTGTAGGGCCATAAGCATTAAAGAATCTATAATCCTTCGGCGGCTCCATAGGAACAAGCTTCTCTCCGCCTATGGAAAGATATTGCAGGCTCTCGCAGCTCATTTCCATTGCAAACTGTCTTCCCACCTGTGTAGTCATAAAGGAATGGGTAACGCCATTCTCTTCAAAATAACGCTGAAGTGCAATGAAATCAAGGCGGATTTCTTCCGGAATAATGTGAAGCTCTGCACCGTTTGCAATTGCACCGTAAATGTCCATCATGGAAGCATCAAAACCAAAGGACGCATAAGCTGCTATTTTGGAGCTGTGATCTACCTGGTAATACTTTTTGTACCAGTGGCAGAATGCAGTGATATTTCCATATTCCAGCATACAGCCTTTCGGCACGCCGGTGGAGCCGGAAGTGTACAGTAAAATAAACAGATCATGAAGCTCTGGCTTCTTAAGTTCCACATCACGCTCTTCCAGCTGTGGGATCTCATCTGTAAATAAAACAGGTCCCTGATAGCCGTCTACCAGCGGCAGAAGCTCTCTGTCTGCGATCAAAAGCTTAGCAGCAGAATCCTCCAGCATGTACATCAGGCGGTCTTTCGGGTAAGTAGGGTCAAGAGGCTGGTATGCCGCACCGGCTTTGATCACGCCCATTGGTGCGATGGCCATGTATTCGCAGCGGGGGATCAGAATGGAGACTACATCCTCCCTGCCGATTCCCTGGGATGCAATATATTTTCCAAGTCTGTTGCTGAGCTCGTCCAGTTCTTTGTATGTATATTTCCGGTCTTTAAATACCACTGCGGTGTGGTCTGGAATGGTCTCTGCCAATTCAGCGAACATGTCAGAAATGGTTTTGCTTCTGTCAAATTCGTTTTCTGTATGATTGAATTCTGCGATCTTGTTTACCCCACTCTGAGAGATCACAGAGATTTCAGAAACATATTTTGTTTTCAGCATGGAGCTCATGGCAGCTTCATAGGAATCCAGGATTCCGTCAATAAAGGCCTGGCTGTACATGTCGCTGCGGTATTCTGCTGTAAGCACATAAGTGTGGTTGTACTCTCTTACCTGGATCAGCAGAGGCATTTTGGCCATATCCAGGGAAAGGTCGTGGCCTCTGGCAATGGTGTCTCCAATTGGATAATCGTCGCTTAACTCTGCCTGGTATGCAAAGGTAAGATCCGAATTCAGCCCGTATTTTGCACAAATATCGGAAAATGGGAAAATATCGTTTGCCATGGAGGACAGCATCTGCTCGGAAAGCTCTGCCATATACGCCTGTACGGTGGTCTTCGGGTCGAATTTGCAATAAACAGGAAGGGTTTTTACCAGCATGCAGACTGTGTTTTCAAGCCTGGAATCGTTTCGTCCATTATAAATAGTAGAAAACAGACTGTCCTCTGCATTGGAGTATTTTGCCATAAGGATGCCGAACAGACCTGTAAATAAAATATTCGGGGTAACACCCAGCTTCTCGCAATAGGAAAGAATGGCCTCTTCTTTCAGGCCCATGTTCTTCTCCAGATAACCTTTTTCAGGAGCTTTTCCATTCAGGTCTGGCATAGGGAGGGATTCCGTTTCAATTCCTTCAAAAATACTGTCATAATATTTCTCAGCTTTTTTGTATTTGCCCTCTTTCATCTGCTGTTCTTCGTCAAGGGCCGCATCAAATCCGGTATAGGACTCTTTTTCCAGTTTTTCACCCATATAGGCCTTATTGATATCCTCGAAAATGATATCATAGGAGTTGCCGTCAGCAATAATATGGTGGAAATCAGTAAAGAGGTATTTCTTATCTTCTGTCACATAAATTGCCACACGAAGGAGACGTCCCTTTTCCAGCTTAAACGGACGTACAAGGCTTTCCTTCTGGCTGGCAAATTTCTCATTTGTGGTCTCGATCACTTCCGGCACAAATGTCTCATTTCCAGGGCGCTGTACCATCTCCCCATTATCGTCAAGATATACCTGTGTAAGCAGATAGGAATGGGCGCTTACCATTCTGGCAA
This sequence comes from Ruminococcus sp. 1001136sp1, assembly GCF_039841815.1. Taxonomy (NCBI): domain Bacteria; kingdom Bacillati; phylum Bacillota; class Clostridia; order Eubacteriales; family Oscillospiraceae; genus Ruminococcus; species Ruminococcus sp. 1001136sp1. The sequence continues at coordinate 177,789 of NZ_JBDPGY010000001.1, forward strand.
TTGCATCGGATAATTTCCGGGTATCCACTGTTGGATCCAGTTCAAAAAGGAAGGGGATATTGTATACGGTACTCTCAGGATTTTTGCTGCATTCTGCAAAAATACCCTTCTGGGAACCGGTAAGAGGATAAACCTCTCTCTTTTCGTAGTTTCTGAGTTTCGGCGCCAGCATGACATATTTTTCCAGCTTCTCCACGGTATTGTTCTCGTGGATATCGCTTGTTTTTACGGTAACACCAAATTCCTCTGAGATCAGGACACAGAGCTTCATTGCACTGATGGAGGAAAGGCCGGCCTTATAAAAACTGGTGTCGATTCCGAAGAAGTCGTTTTCTACTACTTTTGCCACAATGTCAAAAATCTTCTTCTGCATTGGATTTTCCGGCTCTTTCAGGTTTCTGGGTTGCGCCACCGGCTTGGGCAATGCTTTTTTGTCAATTTTGCCATTCTGGGTTAAAGGCATTTTTTCCAGCTGGATGAAAACATCCGGAACCATGTAATGAGCCAGGGATTCTGACGCATAAGCGGTAAGCGCTTCAACATTGATCTGGCGGTCTGCCATAAAGTAGCAGCAAAGATATTTATTATCCACCGGTACTGTAATACTGGTGATGATTCCTTCGAAGCTGTTAACAACCTCCTCGATCTCACCAAGCTCGATTCTGAGACCGCGAAGCTTGATCTGATTGTCAATTCTTCCGAAAAATTCGATCTCGCCATCTGGAGTGATCTTTGCAAGATCGCCTGTTTTATAGGCTCTTTCTCCGTTGAGAGTGATGAAAACTTCTGCTGTTTTCTCCGGCAGATTGATGTAGCCACGACCTACTCCAAGACCTGCAATTACAAGCTCTCCGGTCTCTCCGTCCGGAAGGATCCTGTTCTCTTTGTCAACCACATAAACCTGAACATTGCCGTTTGGCTTTCCGATGGTAATGTTTTTGCTGTCGGTGATCACCTTCATGGTACAGCTGATGGTAGTCTCGGTTGGTCCATAGCCGTTCATAATATAAGCATCCGGGTTTACTGCGTGAATCTTGTCAAAAAGTGCAGGCGGGAATGCTTCTGCTCCTACGTCAAATACCTTGATCTGGGCAGCTGCTTCCTGAAGCTGGGGCAGATCGATCATATTGGAAAGATAGGTAGGAGTTGTGGTCATAATATCCACTTTATTTTTTACAATTAAATCTCCAAGCATAATGGGATTCAGGATCTCTTCATCGCTTGCGATCACTGCAGTCATTCCATTGGTGAGAGGGAGAAATTCCTCCAGTACCGAAACATCAAATGTCATGGCTGCCATGGAAAGGGAAACGCTTCCCCTGCTTACATAGCCATAGGTTTCCGCATTCTTTGGATTAGGATTTACAAAATTGGCAAGGTTGATATGCTCGATCATAACACCTTTTGGTTTTCCCGTGGAACCGGAGGTGTAAATACAGTAGCAAAGATCATGTTCCTTAATCTGGGTATCCGGGTTCCCGGCATTTGGGTTTTCCAGCAGTTCTTCAAGCAGAAGCACCGTACAGGAAAGCCTGGAAAACAGCTCCTGGCGCTCCTTCTGGATCTCCTTTGTGGTGATAATAAAGGGAACTCCTGCATCTTCAAAAATGAACTGTACACGGTCATCGGGATAATCCGGGGCTGCAACAGCAAATGCACCACCAGCCTTCAAAATACCCTGACGGACTGCGTAAAAGTCACAGCAGCGCTCCAGTACCACACCTACGATTTTTTCACAGCCAACGCCTTTTTCAATAAGAGAATTCGCAATTCTGTTTGCTCTTTCATTCAGCTGTGCGTAGGTAAAGCTTTCCTTGCTGGAAGCTACAGCACATTTGTCAGGATGAAGCCGCACCTGCTCTTCAAACAGCTTTGTCACAGGCTGAAATTCAAAAACAAAATTGCTCTTTTCGTTAATGTCAGACATTTCCTGCACCTCCTAAAATGATATTATTGTATTATTCATATCAATTGCGCGGATATAATCCATTGATTTTGAAATCTTTTTCACCAGCTCAATTCCATGGATATCAAACTCCTCATGGTCATAGCTGTATTCCAGCGGATTAAAATTCACTCCGTTGTCTCTTATCCTTAACTGGCAAATGTCATCCTCCAGGCAAAGATTGATGTCGATCCAGTTGGAAGTTTTTCCACCAAATTTAATGATATTCACAGTCATTTCTTCTGCACACACGGCAGCAAGATTGGCTCTGTTTCCGGATACACCGTTTTCCTTGCAGAACTCCAGGATTTTTCTGTTAACTGCGCCAGCTTCTTCCATGGTGCTCTTAATGGAAAAATCAAAATTGATTCCGGGATTTTGGTCCGGAACAATATAAAAAGTAGAATTTTTGTGTTTGATCTTTCGGAAAATCCAGGCTGCGATCAGGGTTATGATCTCTGTGGCAACGAATGCAGCACCAATTCCATTTGTACCGATTCCATCAATCTGTTTCCAGATAGAAATTCCTATAAATGTTGCAGGAAGAACTGCCACTGCATTTTCAAGGAAGGTAACAAAGCTTGCAATTGCAGTCTCTTCAATAGATTCATAATAGCTTACGGTAAATTTATTCCAGAGATAAGGCACTACACACAGAGCAAAAATACGCAGTGCATGAACCATCTCTCGTCCCAGCTCTCCGCCGCCTCCGAACATAATGGTGATCTGTTCTGTAAACAGCATGATCAGAACGAATATGACGGCCAGCACGATGTAGCTGTATTTCAGCATTTTTTTGCACAGGACACGGATTCCCACATAGTCTTTTTCTCCAAAAAGAATTCCTGCAACATTAGGAATTACACCTATGATTCCGCCTGTAAGCATTTCCACGATCAGCAAAACATTGTCGCAGACCGTAAATACTGCCATTCCATCTTCCCCGATCTGATTCATGATGATGGTATTCAGGCCAAGGGCTTTTACAAAATTGGTTGCCATGAAAACGAGCATGGGCACACCTGTAACCACCGCTTCCTTCACGATTCCGAAATCCTTTGCATTCAGCCGCACGAAACTGATATTCCTCTTATCTGAGCGAATGTAGAAAAGAAAAACCACCATGGCAAAAAGGAAGCCAAGTACCGTTGATAAGGATGCACCTGTGACTCCAAGTGGTGTAAATCTAAGAAATATGTAATCCAGCACAAGATTTATCACGTTGGCTGCGATCAGATAAACAGAAGCAAGCTCCGGATGGTTTTCCACCCCAAGGTAGTTTACCATCATCAGACCGATTCCGATTACCGGTGCACCTAACATGCTGATGCGGATATAGTCTCTTGTATAAGTTGTCAAAACTCCGTCTCCGGATACCAGAAATCTGGCAATAGGTCCTGCAGCAGGAAATGCAATAAGAGAAAACAGCAACCCCACCACGAGTGTGACGATGAAAGTGGCTGAAAACAATTTCGAAGCCCCTTCTTTGTCACGTTTACCAAGCATATTTCCTGCAGCTATGGAACCTCCCACACCCAGACAGTAACCGGTAAGCTGAACTATCGTTTCAACCGGAAGACTCATTGTGACTGCGGACATTGCTTCTACACCAATTAAATTACTTACAAAGATAGTGTCCACAATGTTTCCAAGCTGAAGTGCCAGCGACATCATAATACCTGGAACGATATACTTGTTTAATTTCGCATTCAGCAATCTGTTATTTCTGTTTTCCACCATTCCATCCCCTTTCGAAATTCCGGAATATTTCTAAACAAAATCAGAATACTCCACATTTATATATAATTTAGCAAAAAATGAAATATTTTTCAATAAAGCAACGAAAATAACGTCAAATTAAACAAAAATAGCTTAAAAAAATACCGGTTTCCCGAAGATATCCCTTTAATGGAATTCTTTGGAAACCGGTAGTATCCTTCCTGATATGTAATTATTCAGCAGACTCCAGAACATGTTTAAAAAGGCTTTCTACAAAATGTACGTCACAATTTGCGGAGCCTGCAGATTGCAGGAAATAAATTTTCAGGCAAACTCCAAAGCCCTGTGGCAGGCTGCTTTATGCCCCTTTTCCACCTCCTGAAGCACAGGAGCTTCCTGCCTGCAGCGGTCTGTTGCATAGGGACAGCGGGTATGGAATTTGCATCCTGACGGTGGATTGTAGGCACTTGGCACGTCACCCTCCAGAATGATACGCTGACGTTTCTTCTTCACATCTGGAAGCGGGATTGCAGAAAGAAGAGCTTTTGTATAGGGGTGCATCGGATTGGAATAAAGCTGGGCTTTTTCTGCAACCTCAACCACACTTCCAAGATACATAACTGCGATTCTGTCACTGATATGGCGGACTACGCTCAGGTCATGGGAGATAAACAGGTAGGTCAGATTTTTCTTCTGCTGCATATTTCTCATAAGATTCAGCACCTGCGCACGGACAGATACGTCCAGTGCGGAAACCGCCTCGTCACAGACAACAAATTCCGGATTCAGGATCAGTGCCCTTGCAATTCCGATTCGCTGCCTCTGACCTCCTGAAAACTCATGAGGAAAACGGTTCAGATACTGTTTATCCAGTCCAACCTCCTGAAGGATCTCTTCCACCATTTCCCTGCGTTCTTCCTTAGTCCCCACTTTATACACCTCAAGAGGGGCACTGATCAGATCATAAACGGTCATTCTGGGATTCAGGGAGCTATATGGATCCTGGAAAATAATCTGCAGCTTCCGGCGCATTTCCCACATTTTTTTCTTATCATAGGTAAGGATATCTTCCCCATTGTACATAACCTGGCCCTCTGTTGCCGGGATCAGGCGGAGAATAGTTCTTCCCAGAGTGGATTTTCCGCAGCCGGACTCTCCGACCAGGCCCAGTGTCTCACCCTTTCTCACAGAAAGACTTACATGGTCTACTGCTTTTACTACAGATGGATTACGGTTCAGAAGCCCTTTTTTTGCCGTAAAATATTTGGATAAATCCTTTGTTTCCAATAAGATTCCTGTGTTCTCACTCATTATTTCTCACCCTCGTATCTGAAGCAGCTTACCAGAGAATTTCCAGCATGGTAAACGCCTGGTTTTTCTTTCATGCAGCGGTCTTTTCCGTAAGGACATCGTGGAGCAAATCTGCAGCCTGCAGGCATGGCGTCCGGTGCCGGAACGGTGCCCTCAATGGTATTCAGCAGCTCTACATCCTCATCAAGGCGGGGAATAGAGTTCAAAAGTCCCTGTGTGTAAGGATGCTTCGGTCTTTCAAAAATATCCTCAATGCTGCCGTATTCTACTGCTTTTCCTGCATAAAGAACAAGCACATCGTCTGCGGTCTCTGCTACTACCCCCATATCATGGGTAATCAGCATAATGGCTGTTCCCATTTTTTCCCTGAGCTCACACATCAGCTCCAGGATCTGTGCCTGGATGGTTACGTCCAGGGCTGTGGTAGGCTCATCTGCAATAAGAAGTCTTGGCTCGCAGGATACTGCCATGGCGATCATCACTCGCTGGCGCATACCGCCAGAAAGCTGATGCGGATATTCCTTCATCCGCTTCTCCGGAGCAGCGATCCCAACTCTTTTCAGAACGTCCACAGCTCTTGTCCAGGCTTCTTTTTTACCGCAGTTCTGGTGGAGCATAATTGGTTCCATCAGCTGGGTTCCAATAGTCAGAGTCGGATTCAGGGCAGTCATTGGATCCTGAAAAATCATGGCAATATCATTTCCACGGATCCTGCACATCTCTTTCTCCGGAAGCCCTATCAGTTCTTTTCCATCCAGTTTGATGCTGCCGCCGGAAATCCGGGCGTTGCTTCCAAGAAGCTGAAGGATAGACATGGATGTGACACTTTTTCCGCATCCGGACTCTCCTACAATTCCGAGGATCCTGCCTTTTTCTACAGAAAAGCTTACACCGTCAACGGCTGTGTTAATGCCTTTTTTTGTCTGAAACTGTACCTGTAAATTCTCTACTGAAAGTAAAGATGCCATAGCTGTACTCCTTTTTCTCTTAATTAACTCACTGTGATTCTTTCACAGCTCCTGAAATCCGCCAGACATGAGAGTCTTTTCTCTCATATTTGGCGGGTTCCAGGATCAAAAGCTTTATCCGCTTTTGTCCTGTTTCCCATTTTTATTACTCTTTATCCCACTCCCAGGAAGACCAGTTCAGACAATTAAAGTCTGCAACGTTCAGGTTCTTCATGCTCTTGTTGTAAGCGGTAAGAAGGTTCTTTGTATATAAGTAGCCCATAGCTGCTTTTTCTACAACCTTTTCCTGATACTCATCGAAGTATGGTTTTCTTGCTTCAAAAGTAAGCTCTGCGTTTCCTTTGTCGATCAGGTCAGAAAGCTCTGTATCCTGAAGCTGGCAGAAGTTGCAGGAGCTTTCCGGATAGATCATTTCACGGCTCTCACTTGGGTCAAGAGTTCCGCCGGAACCAATGATTCCAAGATCATGCTCGCCGTCAAGCATACGGCTCATCAGAGTTGCAAAGTCCATCTGCTCAATTTCTACATTTACACCGACATTTGCAAAATCCTGTACGATCAGAGCTGCACATCTCTCGGTAATGCTGCTTCCAGAGGAGATGAAAAATTTCAGTGTCTGTCCAGCCGGAAAGCCTGCTTCTGCAAGCATCTCTTTTGCTTTTTCAGGATCGTACTGAACCTGAACTTTGTCATTGTAGTATGGGCTTACCGGTGCGATCGGGGTCATGATCGGAGTTCCCTCTCCCATAAGAAGACCATTTACCAGTACGTCACGGTTGATTGCCATATTCAGTGCCTGGCGAACTTCCTGAGTAAGATATTCCTTCTGAGTATTGAAGATCAGAGTGGTATAGGAAGTGGTAGGAACAGACTCTGTTACCAGGTTATCCTGGGACTTGGCTGTTTCCCAGTCATCAGTCAGTACAGAACCGAATCCGATCAAATCAAGCTCGCCGTTCATAAGACCGGAAAGAACGTTTGCAGACGGTACTACACGGATGATCAGACGGTCAATATTTGGAGTTCCAAGATAGTAGTTTTCGTTCTTTGTGAACTCCATACGCTCACCATTGATCTCACTGTCATAGATGAATGGGCCGGAACCTACCGGATTTGCCCAAAGGTCAGGAGCATTGATCTCTTCTGCTGTTTTTCCTTCAAATACATGTTTCGGGATGATGAAAACAGTGTCGATATCCTGCAGGAATGTATCAGGATACATAGCCTCTTTTAATTTGAAGGTTACTTCATAATCGCTGTCTGCAGTTACTTCGATAGAATCCTCGGAAAGCTCTGCTCCGGAATCATCCACACCGGCAATGTACTCCAGGTGATAACGGCTCTTTGCCTCTACAGACGGATCAGAATACATCTGGTAGCTGAATACAACGTCCTCTGCTGTAACCGGCTCACCATCAGACCATACTGCGTCTTCATGAAGCTTAAAGGTAACTGCGTCACTGGCATCGTTTACAGTCCAGGACTCAGCAAGGCGTCCCTCAATGGAACCGTCTGCGTTTGTCTGTGTCAAACGGTCATAGATCTGATCACAGATAAAACGGGTGTAGTTGCTTGTGGTGTTCAGCGGCATCATGGTATCCCATGCCTGGTCCATGGCAGCTGTTACAACTTTTTCCTCTGCCTCAGCAGCAGCCGGAACAGCATAGCCTGCTACCATGCTTCCTGCAAGCAGGAGCGCTGCAGCCTTTTTCATGTTGAATTTCATAGGTCTCCTCCTTTTTCTTTTGTCAGGGATGTTTTTTCTCTGACAGGTTTTGTGAAGCAAATCAGTCCGGGAAACTCCCGGAACCAATCTTATGTCAACGGACTGTCCGGTCTTGCATCAAGACCTTCATGATCCTGAGACATTACAGTTTGATTTTCGGATCCAGCGCATCGCGGATGCCGTCGCCCAGAAAATTAATACTTAACACCGTGATCAGAAGTGCAAGTCCCGGCGGAAGCCAGATCCACAGCTTCTGGGAAAGCACAGTAATGGACTGCGCATCGTAGAGCATATTTCCCCAGCTTGCTCCCGGCGGCTGTACACCCATGCCAAGGAAGCTTAACGATGATTCAGAAAGGATGGCACTCGCCATCTGGAATGTGATTGCGATCAGGATCGGGGCAAAAGAGTTTGGAAGAACATACTTTGTCACGATCTTGAAATTGGAGGTACCAATTGCCCTTGCAGATTCTACATATTCTTTCTCGGATACGGAAAGTACATTTGCATAGATCAGTCTGGCAAACTGTGTCCAGCCGAGCACACCAATGACACAGGTTACAGACCAGACAGACGGTCCAAGAACTGCAACCAGTACCAGGATCAGCACAATTGAGGGAAAAGACATAAAAATATCTGCAATTCGCATAATAACTGCTTCCGCCTTTCCTCTGGCATAACCAGCAACCAGGCCAAGAGGAACTCCGATTGCGCAGCTGATCAGTGTGGAAACAAAACCAACCAGTAGAGAGGTTCTTCCGCCATACATCAGACGGGCAAAAACATCACGCCCGATAGCATCAGTTCCAAGGATGTGCGCTCCTCCCGGAGCTGCAGAAAAGGCAGTGTAATCTGAAGTATAAGGATCCAGTTTCAGGATCATGGGAAGAAAAACCACCATCAGGATTTCCACGATCAAGACCACCAGACCTGCCATAGCCATTTTGTGTTCTTTCAGTTTATCAAGTACCTCGGAAAGATAGCTTACATTTTCGTTTTTCTGTTTTTTCATTTCTGTCTTCTATCCTCCCTTATTTATAGCTGATTCTCGGATCCAGAATTCCGTATGCAACATCAGTGAGAATATTCGCAATAAGAACCGCTGCCGCGATCATAACCGTGATTCCCATAATAACCGGGTAGTCTCGTCCGTTGATCGCTGTTACCATAAGAGAACCAATTCCCGGCCATCCGAAAACCTGCTCGGTTACAACTGCGCCGCCTACAATAGAAGGAATGGACATTCCCACAACTGTAACGACCGGTGTAAGGGCATTTTTCAAGGCGTGCTTCATGATCACTTTCCATTTGGTAAGACCTTTGGACTTGGCGGTACGAATGTAGTCGTCCTGCATAACTTCCAGCATACTGCTTCGCATGTGCCTTACCCATCCTCCGATCTGCTGAAAGGAAAGGACCAGACAAGGCAGGATCATGTGCTTCATCAGATCTCCGAATGTATGAGCTCCGCTTGAGCTGTACATTCCTCCTGATGGCAGAATGTTAAACACAATGGCGAACAGATAAATAAATACCAGTCCTACAAAGAAGTTCGGAGTCGCCATCATCAGCATAGACAGACCGCCGGAAAAGTAATCTCTTCCTGAATTCGGCCTGGAGGCAGCAAAGATTCCAAGAGGAATGGATACGATCAATGACAGTACAATGGAGCTTGCCGCCAGAATCGCAGTAGCCGGAAGACGCTCCAGTATCATCGCTGCCACCGGTCTCTGGGTGCTGTAGGAAAATCCCAGATTTCCCGTAAGCAATTGTTTCAGCCAGGTAAAATACTGAATGATCACCGGCTGATCCAGTCCAAGTGCCACTCTCTTACGTTCCAGCTCTGCCGGAGTAATTCCCGGATCTGCCAGAAGTGCATCCAGCGGTGAACCAGGCGCCATATTCAGAATAAAATAGGCCAATATGGTAATTCCGAAAAAAGTGGGAATGGCAATCAGTATTCTTTTTAATATGTATTTCCACTTCATAGTGTTTTCCCTTCATCTCCTTTTCCTAGAACCTGTTTGAAAAAGTATTTCCGCAAGCTCCCACAAATTGTGGCGCACATCTTGCAGAAATCCATTTTCAAACACGCTCTACCATAATCCGGATAATCTCTTTATCCGTTTCGCACATACCTTCCTTCGCCAGCTGTCCCACGTTCCGGATGGTATTTTCCACACCGTGGGTAACGATTCCATCACCTCCGTAGAACTGCTGTCCCTGTATGTACATTTCATAGCCCATGATTCCGGCATCAACTGCTGCTGAAATCTTGGCTGCGCAGGAGGCTTTCGCTCCGTCACAGATGATTCCGGAAACAATTGCCAGGGAATTCACGATTGTATGTGCAATTACTTCATAATCGCCGCCGTAGAGATAAGCAATTCCCGCACCGCTTCCACAGCCTGCACTTACTGCACCGCAATAGGCAGAAAGAGTTCCGATTCCAGTCTTCAGATGAATGGTTACAAGATTGGAAAGCACCAGGGCGCGAAGCATTTTGTCATGGGAAACCTGCAGCTCTCTGGCAAATTCAATGACCGGAATGCTGGCAGTCATGCCCTGGTTGCCGCTTCCGGAGTTGATCACCACAGGAAGCTCGCAGCCATTCATTCGGGCATCGGAACCGGCTGCTGCCTTGGCTCTGGCACGGATCTTAATATTGTCGCCGTAGGTGTGAAGAAGGACTTTTCCGATGTTCGCTCCATAGTTTCCACGAAGTCCCTCCTCAGAAATGGCTGTATTGTAACGGATCTGACGCTCCAGAACCTCCTTTACATCTTCTGTGTCAACAGTATTGGCAAAGTCGATAATGTCTTCTATGTTTAATATGGAATGGTCGGTCTTTTTCTCTTCCTTACCTGAACAGACATCTTTCCGGAAAACAGGCTGGCCGTTTTTCTCAATAAGGATGATGTTGGTGTGCGTATCTACAATGCGGACACGGGCCGTTTCAGTACCTTTGGTTACGGTCAGATCGATTTCAAATACATGCCCGGTGGATGCCGGAGTGATCCTGGGTTTCACCTGATCCATGTAGGACTTGATTTCTTCCTTCTGACCGGATGTTACTCTTGCAATTACTTCAAGGAGCGCTTCCGCATCGCCTGCGATCACACCCGCGCACAGAGCAGCTGCAATTCCCCTCATGCCGCCAGTATTGGGAACGATGACGCTTTTTACATTTTTGATAATATTTCCACTTACTTTAATATCCAGCTGTTCCGGCAGATTACCTAAAGTTTTTCTCGCCACTGCGCCTGCATAGGCAATGGCAATGGGTTCGGTACATCCCATTGCAGGAACCAGTTCTTCCTCTAGGATTTTTACGTAAGCCTGGTATTTTTCATCACTTTTGTGCAATGTTTTCTCCTCGCTTTCGCACAACATTATAAATACTTTAGCACACTATCTTCTTAAAATCAATTAATTCCAGAAATTTTATATTTAGAAAAATCCCGAACTATATTTGTGAATTTTGTTTTTGTTAATCACTTCGCGAATATAATCCTGATACAGATTTTTTATTTGGAATCAGATCACAGGATTCTTTTTAGAAATAGTCATATCCGCCATGAATGTCTACAACGCTTCCATTCATGTATCCATTTTTCAGAACTTCGTATGCCATATCTGCCACTTCTGAGATCTCACCAAAGCGGTGAAGCGCAATCTTACGGTTAATGCGTTCATAGCTTTCCGGAGTGCGGTTCTTATGCCAGCTGGTTTCAATGAATCCCGGGGCAATGGCATTGACCCGGATCTGCTTTGGTTCCAGTTCTTTTACCAGGGATTTGGTAAGGAAATGAATGGCGGATTTGGTGACGCCGTAAACCAGAGATGAGGAATAAGCCTGCTGTCCTGCGTAGGAGCCTGTAAAAAGAATGCTGCCGCCTTCGCTCATAATGGGGCGAAGTTCTTTCACCAGAAATACCGGAACAGACAGGTTGGTATTCACAATTTTGGTCCATTCGTTGAAGGTGTAGTCTTCATATTTCGCATAGGTGCTGATTCCTACGTTGTTTATCAGCCAGTCTACATGGCTCGCTTCTTCTTTGACCCGGGATACAAATTTCATCATTTCATCATAGGATGACATATCAGCCTGGAGCAACCGGATTTTTTTCTGATTTTCCTCTGTTTGTGCATGAAGAAATTCCTCCGCCTGCTCTGTGTTATGTCCATAGCTTACATATAAAATATCGTCTGACGCAGAATTTTCCAGAATTTTCTCCGCAATCCCTCTTCCAATTCCAGATGTACCGCCGGTGATTATGGTTACTTTGCTCATGGGGTGTCCTCTTTTCTGTATATTTTATTACTATTTAGTGTGTTGAAAGTTGTTAAAGGCGGACGCATTCGGACAATGGTGATTGCTCACTCGCCGGCGCAACGCTCCAGCGAACTAACTGCTAACTGCGACTAAATCGTTCAGGAGAGCCTTCACGATTAAGTCGACCTAAGCAGTGGATTTCGCCTACGCTAAAACCGCGCCTGAAATGGCTCGCTAGAGCAATCACCATTGCCCGAATGCTGTGTACTGGCTGGGACTTATTTGTACATAGGAACTTTCAACAGGTGGGGAGGGGGAGTGACTGGTTTCCCTATACTGTATCGCAAACGAAAGTTTATAGGGATTTTGCCCGAAATTAGCGGCTTTTACAATTTTGATGAAGTATTTGCACATTTTTAGGGCTGTTTTACAAGTAAAAAACTTGACATATTATTTTATGTGCCTTCGATATCCCATTTAGATGGTTGATACTTCGCAGCTTTATTAGTTTTACCTAATCTATCATTGCCAAGAAAGTATCGGGAAACCAATCACTCCCACCACCTCCTTGTTAAAAGTTCCTAAACAGCATCAGTTTCAGCCGACACACAGCATTTGGGCAATGTGTATTACTCCAGCGAGCCATTTCAGGCGCGCTCTTAGCGTAAGCGAAATCCAGCGCTTACGGAGACTTATGCGTGAGGGCTCTCCCGAACGCATTAGTCGCAGTTAGCGATTAGTTCGCTGGAGCGTTGCGCCGGCGAGTGAGTAATACACATTGTCCAAATGCGTCCGCATTAAAGAACTTTTAATCAACTAAATAACAATTTCGTTATTCTCTATGATAACAAGAACCAGGTCATACTTTCAATGTGTTATTGAAAATAGCCCGGTTCTTATAAATTTATTTTTTATAAATCCATCAGTCTGTCGTAGACGTCCTTCGGGATATACGGCTGCTGGTTGTGGATGGGTTCGCCCAGGCAGGTCTTGGGATAAGCGAAGGTGCCGGGCTCCAGGCGGATTTCAAGGAGTTTCGGCGCTTCGGTGCCATGTAAAAAGTCTGCCGCTTTTTCAACAACCTCATTGGCTTCCATACAGGCACTGCTGATTCCATAAGCTTTGGCTACCTCTGCGAAGTTGCAGGACGAGAAGCCGCTGCCTTCTGAGGTATCAGCATAGACCTGCTCAAAGTAGTCGCGCTGGAGGTGGCGGATCATTCCCAGGGCGTGGTTGTTCATTACCATCATGGTAATAGGAAGATTCTCACGCTTGACCCACTCCAGTTCCTGAATGTTCATCTGGAATGCGCCGTCACCGCAAATGCAGGCTACTGGCTTTCCGGTGGCGTAATAAGCTCCGATTGCTGCTGGAAGAGCATAGCCCATTGCTCCGTGTCCGCCGGAGAAAAGAAGCTTCTGGTCTTTCTGGTTATGGAAGGACTGGTAGCTCCATACCATATGCTGTCCTACGTCAACTGCTACTGCGGAAGTGTCTGCAAGAGCGTCGCTTAAAGCTGCGATCATACGGTTCGGATAACGTTCCGGGGTGGAATCATCTACTGCGCGCAAAGATTTCTTTATATCGGCGCACACAGCCAGCCATTCACTGAAATCATAAACCGTCGAGCCATCAGATTCTGCACTCCCTGCACTTTCCGCATTTTCTGCCATTGCCCGAATCACCTCGGCAGCATCTGCACAGAATTTCATTTCATCAATTCCATTTTCGTGAATATTTCGCTGCAAATTATAGTTATCAATATCTACTCGGATGATTTTCGCGTTTTTCGCGAACTCATGAACTTTCGTACCAATCTGACGGGTGCAAAGGGAAATGCCAAGACAAATCAGCAAGTCACTTTTCGCATTGGCGATCATATTGGCATAGCGATGTCCGTAAGCGCCTCCGATGCATCCAAAATTCAGCGGATCGTCCCACGGTAGTGCTGACATTTCCAACACGCTTGTGATCACTGGTATTTTCCACTGGCGTGCCAGAGTAAATAACTGGTCGCGAACTGCTTTGTCGCTGACTCCATGTCCTAACATGATTACTGGACGCTGTGCTTTATCCAGAGCTTCACGGATTGCATCTGCTGCAGAAACAGCACAAGCTGATATTTCACAGTCTGCCATTTTTGCAGACTCTAATACTCCACTGTCGTCCGGCTTCATTGCCATGTCCACGCCTGCTGCTCCGCAGCTGTTTGCAGTTGCTTCCATGCTGCTCTCGCAAGCTGCACCAAATCCCATCTCATCCAGACTTATGTCATAAACCGGATTTTTTACATCCCCCCGCTGTATATTCATAGGAAGATCAATCAATACCGGCCCCTTCCGACCAGAATTCGCAATATGATAAGCTTTATTCAGTTCTTTTACAATATCCTCGTCTTCCCGGATCTGTACTGCATACTTGGTCACAGGCTTCGCCATGGCAACAATATCAATCTCCTGAAAGCCCTGCTGCCGAAGTCCCGGGATGCCGGAATACTCATAAGTATTCAGCTGACCAGTAAGAAAAACAACCGGAAGAGAATCAAAATAAGCATCTGCGATTCCTGAAATCAGATTCGCAGCACCCGGGCCGCTGGTCGCATAAGCACATGCACACCGTTCCCCCGCCTGGGCATATCCACATGCTGCAAAAGCCGCTCCCTGCTCATGATAGCTGGAATGGCTTCTGGTATGAGGATTTTTCTCTATAGAATCAACCAGATGGGCGATCATGGTTCCCTGGTATCCAAAGAAATCATGAATCCCTTTTCTCTGTAAAAACTCAACAATGTAATCCGTTACTTTCATTTCCAGAATTTCTCCACCTTTTTTTTCAGATTTGTCCTTCCTGCTACCCCCAACATATCCAGATAAATATGCTGAAGCTCCTCATCCGGAATAAACACCTCGTCATTCTTAAGGCTCTTCACCATAGCCTTTGTATATGGGACAAAAACTTTTTCCAAAGCCGGATAATCTTTATTCTTATAAAGATTTATAATATACTCTTTGTTATCCAGATAATATTTCTCCAATTCAATCTTGGATGCACAGAATTTCACATAATTCCAGCTCCAGTTCAGATATTCCTTTTTCTGGTTGGCATGTCCCTGCTTTCGTCGGGCATGGCTTCGCTTCCGGATCAGGCTCTTCTGACTTCCCACTTCCTGAAAATAATCCTCGAATCGGATCCTGGCACTGACCATTTCCGACAGCTTCACTGTATAATTATCCAGAACCTTCTCCTGGTAGTCTTCCCCATAATACTTCTGAAGATACGTATAAGTATCTCCCGGCACCGGAAACTTCCTGCCATCGATCACCACAGTTTCTGTCTCATCAAAAATTTCCCTTGGAAAATACACTGCCTTTTTCTTCAGGCGAACTACATATTCCTGGGTATCCTCCACATTCATCCTTTTACAGAGCATGCGGTAAAGGCTTTTTCCCAGACGGGCACGTCCTGTGACCAGGCGAAGCCTCATGACAAAACGGCAGATTGCCTTTTTCCTGCCTTTTCGGTCTCCATAATAATCAGCCAGCTCATTCCATCCCACTTCCTGGGCTCTTGTCCACAAATGAGCGAGTCTGGAACGCTGTTTTCCACGCAGGGGCAGAATATCCACTCCCATACCCGGATATTTGTAGTTCCTGCCTTCATTCAGACGGAAGCACAACGTATCCAGATCTGTATAGCGAAGGAAAAATCCATAAAAACGCTTATTGTTATTCATGGATTCTACAATTCTGCCATCCGGAGTCTCCTTCTCCACAGCCAGACGAAAGCGCTCCATATCCGCAGTCCGCATATAGACCACACCTGCATGAGGGCTGGTGATCTCCTGCCCGGTAACACAGCACAAAGTAAGCTGTGGTCCCAGATAATAAGGAATTCCTTCTCTTTTACATATTTTATCTATTTCGGCCAGAAGCTTTACAACTTCTTTTATTTCTCTGTTCAAGCTATGTCTGCTCCCATCTGTCTGTTCATAGTAATCACACTGTTACCAACGCCTGTTTGAAAAAGGCTTTCTGCGAGATGTGTGTCACAAGCATTCTTTCACAAGCTGCTGTATCTCTTCTATACTTCCATACTTTCCAAGCCACTGATTCAAAAACTCAGAAGCATCTCCGGCTTTTGCATATACAGCTGCTCTCTTGCTTCCTTCATACAGATCTGTGAGAAATATTCTGGAAAGCTCCGTTCGCACAAAACCGCTTCCATTCTGCCGCAGTGCCTCCAGATAGTTCTGGAACGCAGCCTCCGTCTGTCCCTGTTTTCTTCTCACATCTCCAATTACCTTGTACACCTGGGCTCGTTTTTCCTTGCGGATCTGTCCGTCCTTGGCACGTTCTGCCAGCCATTCCAGATCATCCGCCTCACTGGTGTAAACCAGATCTGTGCGAACCCTTGCCAGCTCACCTGGATAGCCCAGGCGCTCCCATGCTTTTGTCAGTGCACGCTTATAGATCTGGATGTCATTGTTCTCACCCGGGCTCTCTGCACGCTCTGCATCAATGCGCTTTAGAATTTCCCCGATCAGTTCTTCCACCTCAGAACGCTTTTTCGCAACACTTGCGCGGGCCAGATAATAATATTCCCGCACAGAAGGATTCTCCGGCAGAAGTCTGTACCACAAAGCCATAAGCTTCATCGCCCCATCCTTCTGTCCAACATCCAGAAGCTGCTGACAAGTCTTCACCGTCTCCCTGCCATAAGGATTCAAAAACTTATCCAACTCCAGTTGGGTAATTCCATTATTTGTTTTCTCACGGGCATCTGCAAAAACTTCCAGAGCATCCGCACATTTGCCCTTCATCCAGAGCAGTTCTCCCTGGTACTTCAGGAAATACCCGTCCTCCGGGAAAAGCCGCAGTGCCTCATCAATATAAAGCTCCGCTTCCACCATATCAATTCCATTGCGGGCGCGTTCCATAAGAAAACGGCTCTTAAATTTCACAAATCCCGGCACTTCCGGATACCGTTCCATCAACGGCACCATCGTATCCTCCGCTTCCTGATAACGCTTAAATTCATAATCGCAGACTGCTCTTCGAAACAGTTCAATATCAGATTTCAACTGGGCCAGTTCAGAAGGGAATGTACCGGTCTGCTCCTTCACCACCAGCATTCTCCATGCTTTCCCGATCCGTTCTGTATAAACCAGCGTCAGCATTGCCGCATAAAAGGTCACATCGCTGACTTCCAGCAAAACAGGATGATAAAAAGCATAGATCCCGCCAAAATCCTCCCTGCCGATAAACGCAGAGCTCAGCTGGACCTGGTAATATTTTGTAAAGATTTCATTTAATTGGGAAAAGTCACGCTTTTCTACCAATTCCTTCAGGCTGTGTCTGCTTTCTGAAATGCGCGCCTCCAGATCCATCACCGTACTTTTTGCCAGCAGAAGATTGCGCTTATACTGAAGACGGTGGTTCCGCTTCGCGCCTGCAAGAGAATATATCTTGCGCCAGATGGAATCTCTGCGAAGCCTGCCCTTGCGGATTCCCGGCAGATAATCATCCCGAAGCTCTTTATAGGTAATTCCCTCTACCGTAACCGCATCATGGGATTCTCTTTCCCCATGGGGTGGAATATAGGACCATTCATCTCCGTAATGCCAGATCAGATAGTCACTCATTCTGTGCGGCACCATTACCTTTGTATTTTCAAAGCTCATATATTTCACAGGAAACATCATGTCCTTATCAAAAAGGAACGGACAGCCGCCCCAGCGCATTGCATAGCGCGGACAATCCTCTTCCTTATAGGAATACATGATCTTCTCCAGTTTCTTCAATGTGCGGTCTTTCCCCAGAAATGTATAGGAAAAAAGCCAGCGCAGATAGGCAGTCACCGGAATTTCCCAGCGGGCACCATATACAACTACCATATTTACCAGCTCAGAGTAGATCATCATATGAGTTCTGTATTTCTCATATTCCTTATCATCTGCGGGAATGGGATCCAGGGTGAGCACATCGATGATCTCACCGGCACTGTCCCTGCCGATAATCTGATGCTTGTGAAGGGCGCAGCTGTCCGTAGCAACATACCTTGGAAAAGTATTGGTATAGCTGCGGTCTACGTCCACACACTGAAGGGCGCGGTGCTCCGGAAGCACGGATCCGGAAATTTCCACCAGTTTGTTCCAGTCATCTCTGGGCATATAGATGTCCACATCATCATCCCAGGGAATAAATCCCTCGTTTCGCACAACACCGATGGCTGTTCCTCCCGCCATCACATATCTCAGATTATTCTTTTTACAGATCTCATCCAGCTCACGGAAAAGCTGCAGCAGATGTTCCTGTTTCTCTGTCATTGGTTATCCTCTCTGGTTTATGATTTCCAGAATGTCTGCCAGAGTCTCTGATTCCTCATTAAAAAGTCTGGTACATTCCGTTCTCTCATCACTGATCATAATAAGCAGCTCCTGCAAAAGGTAACGGAGGCCATTGCCTTCGAAGTTAAAGCAGTACCGCTTCAGTCCCTTGCTGTCGTCTATCTTTGCCTCAAAATATCCTGTATTCCACCAGTCTCCCGGGATGGTCACACGGCCTTTCGTACCGATCACAACAAACTCATCCTCCACATCTACTGTGGTGCCAATCTCGATTGTGGCAAGAGCATCCTGATATTTCATGGTAATCATATCGTAAATGCAGTTTCCAGATCTGTCCTTCACCACATTGGAATTCACTTCCTGGTAATTTCTTCCCAGTATCTTGATAATAGCACACAAAGGCAGAACTGCAGTTTCGGAAAAACTCCGCCCTCCTTCGAAATGATCCTGTGAAATAGAGCATTTCACACACACAATATCGCCCACCAAGGCGCTGTGTGTCTGCCAGACAAGCTGGTTAAAGGCTCGCAGATACACCAGATTTATTTTCTCCACAAGGAGTACATGATGGGCTGCCGCAAGTGCAAACAGGTCCTTCAGCTTCTCCTTATTATTCGTCATAGGAGCGTCACTTATCACATATTTTCCAAGCTCCAGGGATCTGCGGATATATTTCTCCCTCTTAGGCTGCTCGGTTTTGATATAAACTATATCTACCTGGGACAAAAAGCAGTCAAATCCCTGCTGCCATTCCCCATTATCTGCCTCCACGCTGTAGTAGGAATCCAATTCATATTTGTCACAAAACGACTCCGCTGCCTCTGCATTCTCAGAAAAAACGCACTCCACATGAAGACCGCTGACATATTTTGTCTCCCACACAATCCCATTATCCTGGTCATTATCTGTAACTACACCCACGGTGTAAGTGGTTCCCTCACCGCGCAGCTTGGTGCTGGAAATATTCTTGGTACGCTCCAGATACACCACATCACAGTAATTCTTAAGGTAGTCAAATTTGCCGCGCCAGTCAGAACCAAGTACCAGAAGATCCACCTTATACTTGATGATATCGCTGAGCTTCTGCCCCTGGTACTCCTCGATGATGATCTCATCTGCAAAACCGGTACGGCGTACGTTCTCAATCCTTTTCAGAAGGCTGTCCCGCACGTTCAGCTTACCACGCTCAATATCGTAGCTCTCGCTGGTCACGCCCACGATCAGATAATCGCCCAATGCTTTCGCTCTTTTTAAAATATTATAATGTCCCTCGTGGAACAGGTCAAAAGTTCCGTAAGTGATTACTTTTTTCATAGTGTTTTCCCCTGAAAAATACTCCCTGTCAAAATTCGAAACCCATATCATTCAGCGCGTTTCCCAGGCGCGCGTAAGGATTACCGCAAAAAAATTACTATTCGCAATCCACCACTCATTCACCAAAAGATTCTGCATTAATTTCTCCTGTATGTTTTGCAAACAGCAATCACTAAATACATTTAGTATAACACAATTTGCATAGTAAGTCATTATGAAAGAACATCTGCCTGTGAAAAAATATGAACAAAATTTCTGCTCACAGTAGTCCCTTTCCGATACAAAGAAAGACAATCCCTCAGGACTGTCCTTCTTCATGCTCCTCTTTCTCTTCTGTATCAAACGATGTATCCCATGTAGCGGCCAGCTCTTCAATAGCCATTCTACGCTGTGCCAGTACTGCGAACCGGTCTTCCTCTTCATTATCGTATTCGTCTTCCAGGCCTTCATCCTCCACCTTCTTCTCACGTTTGAAAAGAATAAATGTGATCAGTCCCATAATGTTAGTGTAGATCCAGTCTACAGGAAGGCTTCCAAGTATCAGTACAAACAGCAGCGACACTCCGAACAATGCCCAGACATTCATCAGCTGCGGAATATTCAGAATCATAAGTCCGTTCATCAGAATCATGATGGGATAATGGAAAAAGTAAATTCCCATTGTGTTTCTTCCCAGGAAAATAAATGGATGGCGTTTATCTGGCATCAGCACCAGCAATGCAAAAATAACCGTAAAGGAAATCAGATACATCATTCCTCTGACTACCATTCCCTCCACATTGTCCATTCCACTTGCAAGATAGGAATGATTGCCTCGGAAAAGGTCTACCGGAATATTATTTCCGATCATATAATTGGTCGCCACAAACAGCAGAATGATCACGAAAAGCGCAACCACGATCTTGCCTTTAAATTTGCGGATCACCTTGGTGTATTCACTCTTCCATAAATATCCTGCCACAAAAAACGGGAAAAATACCACAATTCTTGAAGCTGATAAAAATGTACTGAATTCCATTCTGGTTCCTGCCCACAGCGCAAAAATAATGCTGAGAGGTACAATAAACCTTATTTTTCCAAATGCTTCTATGGTCAGACGGTATGCAAACAACGCAAGCACATACCACATAACGGTTCCGGAAGGACGGAGCAGTTCATAATCCATTTTATTTCCCAGCCAGATCTGCGCTGCCCAGGTAAGTGTATAACCCAGAATATATGGAATCAATAAATTCTTAACATTCTTCATCACATCCTGAGGCTTCTTGGACAGATAACCGGAAATAAATATGAACGCCGGCATATGAAATATGGTAATTCCATACCACACAAAACGCACAACCTGATCTGCTTTAACCAGCTGGAATGCAATGATATGATTAAAAACCACCAGAAAAATCAAAAATATTTTTATATTATCCACAAGGTAGGAATATGGGATTTCCTGTTCCTTCGTATTCTTGCTCATTTTAGCCACCTTTATACTCTGACTTAATTATTTTTCAGACATGTCAGTTTTATGAATAAAGGATAACATATTTTTGTGGTTTTTGGAATAACTTTTTAACATTTTAACGTGTTTTGAAATATTTTCCTGTGGTTTTGTGTTGCCGATAAATCGCAATAATATACTATTTCATTTCTCCAAAAACCTGCTGGTGCAGTTTGCGCCCTGTAGGTGTTGCCGCCAGGCCACCCTCTGCTGTTTCTTTAAGGGCAGTAGGCATCACATCTCCTACCTTTTTCATAGTCCAGATCACCTCGTCAGCCGGAATTGCACTTCGGATTCCGGCCAGAGCCAGTTCTGCTGCCACAAATGCCCCTGCTACGCCTGATGCATTTCTCTTAATGCATGGAATTTCAACCAGCCCTGCAACAGGATCACATACAAGACCCAGAATATTTTTTAGAGCAGTGGCTACTGCCGACTGGATCATATCAGGTGTGCCGCCGGCAAGTTCCACAATTGCCGCCGCTGCCATAGCAGATGCAGAACCGCACTCAGCCTGACAACCTCCCTGCGCTCCTGCAAGTGAAGCATTATTGGCAATTACCATTCCCACTGCGGATGCTGTGAAAAGGGACATGACGCATTCCTCTTCTGTAAGCTGGTACTGCTCCTGCATGGTGAGTACAGCTGCCGGTACAATGCCGCAGCTTCCTGCTGTAGGCGCTGCTACGATTCTTCCCATGGAAGCGTTCAGTTCTGATACTGCAAGTGCACGATAGAGGGCTCCTCCAAGAAGGGGGCCTGTAAGATTTTTCCCTTGCTCTACAGCAGTGCGCATGCGATAGGCATCTCCACCAGTGAGACCGCTTGTGCTTTTCAGATCCGGGGCGCTGCCAGGCTGGATACAGGATGCCATAACCCGATAGTTTTCCCTCATTTTTTCATATATTTCCTGCTTCGGCAGTTCCATTTGCTCCGCCTGCTGCTCCAGAACCAGCGCGGACAGACGACAGTTGTTCTCCTTCGCTGCCTCCAGCAGGGATTCCATTGAGTGGTAGTTTAAATCCACAGTGAATTCTCCTTTATTGTATTTTTTGTGGGGTGAAATTTCCCGCAAAGTGGGGCGTGCAGATTGCGGGAATGATTTTTTAAACACGCTCTAACATCGTACTGGAATATATATTCTCCAGCCGGTTAATCTTCTCATTGAGTTCCGGAACAAAATGGCTGTCGCTCTCGATAGTCATTACCGCCAGACCACCCTTGGTCTCGCGCGCCAAGTGAAAATTGCAGATATTCACCCCATACTCTGCCATCAGCTCTGTAACCGCAGCAATCGTCCCTGGTGCATCCTTGTGAAGCACGATCAAAGCAGGATTCTGCCCGGTAAGGGCAACCTCCATTCCATTCACTCGGGTGATCAGGATATTCCCCCCGCCAATACTGCTGCCCCGAAGAGACACCTTTTCCCCGTCTGCTGCAGTCAAAGTGATCTCCGCAGTATTCGGGTGCGTATTCTCCAGTTCACCAGTCTCAATCTGAATTTCCAGTCCCTCCTTTTTCGCCACATCAAGTGAAAAGCGGATACGCTCATCATCTGTCTGCATTCCCAGTATTCCCGCTACAAGAGCCTTATCCGTGCCGTGTCCCTTATAGGTTTTCGCAAAAGAACCATGCAAAAATATGTGCGCTTTCACCGGAGTTTTTCCAAGAAGAGCCCTTGTCATCAGACCGATCCGGGCTGCTCCCGCAGTATGTGAGCTGGACGGTCCGATCATAACCGGCCCCAGAATGTCAAATACATTCATACTTATTTTCCTCTTCCTTTTATTCATCCGCTGCCTTTTTTCGTTTCCGGCAGCCTGCAGATGTTTTCACGTTACCGCTCACATCTGCACTGTTATTGTTCCATCTTAACATTAAAACATACCTTTTACAACATGGATAAAGAGTAACTGTTTACTTCTTGTTTACTGTTCACTCCATTCACAGTAACGCGCTTCGCAATGCACAATACTCCCGATAAATAATCTTATGTTTCCTTTCTACCTGGACTGTGGTAAAATAGTTGTGTGTAAATCGCCTGGAACCATTCCGGCAAAACTATTTTCAGATTTCTTTATGAAAGGCACACAATTCATGAAACGAGTGATTACTTACGGTACTTTTGATTTGCTGCACTATGGGCACATTAATCTGCTGCGCAGGGCGAAAGCTTATGGCGACTACCTGATCGTAGCTTTATCTACAGATGAATTTAACTGGAACGAGAAGCATAAAAAATGCTATTTCTCTTATGAAAAAAGGAAATCCCTGCTGGAAGCCATCCGTTATGTGGATCTGGTGATTCCCGAGGAGAACTGGGAGCAGAAGGTAAGTGATATTAAAGAATACCACGTAGATACCTTTGTTATGGGTGACGATTGGGAAGGGAAGTTTGACTTTCTGAAGCCTTACTGCGACGTGGTGTACCTTCCGAGGACACCGGAGATTTCTACTACGCAGATTAAGGCGGATCTGCAGAAATAGGAAGCATTGGTAATTATATAGTCAGAGATTTCGTATGATTCATGCAGGTTACGAAATCTCTGACTTTTTTATTTCATGACAACAATGTGCACGCTTCCCCAAAAACGATTTGCAGGATGTGCGTCACAATTTATTGGAGATTTTGTCCGGATGAAGGCGCCGTAGCGGGCTACGGCAACTGAATTCGGGCAAAATATACCGCAAAGTGGGGCGTGCAGATTGCGGGAATGATTTTTCAAACACACTCTAACACAGCATCTGCAAATATTTATCCCGGACTACTTAGCAAAACGGATCATATTCCAGCTGTGTTTTCCAAGCACAGTACTTAATTTACCGCCGTCAATCCGGCTTGCAGCGGATTTCACAGGCACAACCTTTTCGGGATCCGTTTCTGTATTTACAGCTTTCATATCGTCATTAGTAAGTACAATGTGTTCTTTCACCTGATAGCCTTCAAACTGGCGCAAATCGCAGCTTACCTCCAGATCTTCCTCAAGACTTTTATTCACTGCAAAAATTGTAAGAGTATCTTTCTCCTCATTCCATACGCACACAGAATCCAGACAGGAAACGTCACAGTAATTCCTGCTGTCGTATACCGGAGCCAGTACCTGTGTATTCAACACAGTTCCTCTTCCGAAAATGCTTGTGTACATATATGGATAAAAGATAGTCTGGTGCCATGCACCTGTATCGGAGGTCATGATCGGCGCGATTACATTTACCAGTTGTGCCAGGCATGCCATTTTCACACGGTCTGCATGGCGAAGTAAAGTGATCAGCATGCTTCCAACCAGAAGGGCATCTTCAAAATTATAAATATCCTCAAGCTGATGTGGAGCCTGTCCCCATTTTTCCAGTTTCTCGTCGGCTGCATTGCTGTGATACCACACATTCCACTCATCAAAGGAAAGGTTAATGCGCTTTTTGCCATGCTTTTTCGCACGGACAGCGTCGCAGATGCTGACTACGCCGGAAATAAAGTCATCCATCCCTTTGGAATTTGCAAGAAAATCAGGGGTGTCATCAGCAGCATTGCCGTAATACTGGTGAAGGGACATGTAATCCACCAGATCGTAACATTCGTCCAAAACCGTGTACTCCCAATCTCCAAATGTCGGCATCATCAGATTGGAGCTTCCGCAGGCAACTGTCTCGATCTCCGGATCCAGCATTTTCATAATACGGGAGGTCTCCGCTGCTGTTCTTCCATATTCATATGCAGTCTTGTGTCCCATCTGCCATGGACCATCCATTTCATTTCCCAGACACCAGGTCTTAATGTTATGCGGCTCTGCATGACCATTGGCCTTACGCATGTCGCTGTAATAGGTACCGCCCTTAAAATTACAGTATTCCAGAAGATTTCTGGCTTCCTCCGGTCCTCTTGTTCCAAGATTCACTGCCATCATAATATCTGTGTCTGCTTTCTTCGCCCAGTCTACGAACTCGTCCAGGCCAAAGTGATTGTTCTCGATCACACCCCAGGCAAGTTCCGGTCTGGCAGGTCTTAGCTCCTTCGGTCCAACACTGTCTTCCCATTTAAAACCGGAAACAAAGTTGCCTCCCGGATAACGGACAATCGGAACCTGAAGTTCCCTTACCAGTTCCAGAGTATCTTTACGAAAGCCCTGCTCGTCAGACAGCGGGCTGCCCTCCTGATAGATTCCTTCATAAACAGCACGTCCCAGCTGTTCAATAAAAGAACCGAAAATCCGCTTATCCACCTTGCCGGTGAGGAAATATTTATCGATGATGATCTGTGCTTTTTTCATGGTGTCCTCCTTATATGGTGCCAGTTGTATGGCATTTTTCTGCTCTTTATGTATCTATTATTTTAATGGCATACGATTTTTTTACCAGTTTTTTTCTTCCGATATAGTTGACTTTTTTTCCGATAACGATTACAGTGAAAAAAATGGTGAAAGGAGTCCGGATCATGAATTTTCACGAATCTGCAGACAGGGATTTTTCCATTCAGTTCTGCGAATACAACTATTCAAACCCTGATTATGATCAGATCTACCGTCCCAATGGAAGCGGAGACTATCTGTTTTTGCTTTTTAAGACACCTATGAAGGTTTATCTGGACAAAAAGCTCAATATTTCCAAGGAAAATGCATGTATCCTCTATGCTCCCGGATATGAGCAGCATTATAAGGCTGTTCACAGATTCCGGAACAGCTACCTTCATTTTTCCTGTAAGGCAGATCTGAAAAAACAGTATGGGATCCCACTTAACACTGTTTTTTATCCGGGAAACTGTGAAGAGATCGATGCCTGCATCCGGCTCCTTCACAAAGAACATATAGCAAATGATTTATTTTCCGATGAATACGAATATACTCTCTTTCAGCAGCTTATGATTACGATTGCAAGGGGACTTAAAAGCCATCAGATACATGGAAGTGGAACAGAAGGAGACAATCTTTATTCTGCATTTCGAAAGCTTCGGCTGGAAATGCTCACGAACTACGCTAAGCCATGGGACACCACAGAGCTTTGTAAAACGGTCAGCCTGGAAAAAAGCCAGTTCTATTCCTGCTATCAAAAATTTTTCCAGAGTACCCCTCATGCAGATTTGCTTCAGATTCGTATGGATAAGGCAAAGAACCTGCTGACAAATGAAGCACTGACTGTCCAGCAGATTGCGCAGATGTGCGGATTTTCAGATTTTTCCCATTTCAGCAGATATTTCAGGAAACAGGCAGGATGCTCTCCCCTGCAATGGCGCAGGAAAATGGGAGAGCCCCATTGATACTTTAACGATATTTCCAGATTCCGTGAAGTGCATAGGACAAAAAGAAACAGGCACTTCTCAGCGGTCCATAGCCAACGTAACGGTACACCTGATAGGTCATGATGGCAGATTTGGCTTTATTTCTTGACTTTCCGCCCTGAGACAGACGATATTTCAGATAGGGCTTATTAATTCCTGTGGCATGTCCGTATTTTCGCACCACCTTCAGCCAGGTGATATAATCCTCATGGCTGTCATCATGCTCCATCGGAAATTCCAGTGCCACCTCACGGAGAATCAGAACGGAAGAACAGTTAATGCTGTTATGTTTCAGAAGCTCATGATAATCCAGCCTGGATTTAACCGGAATATACTTGCCTGTAAAGGTTCCGTCCGGATTCATGAGATCACGTCCTGTGGAGCAGATTACATCACCGGTCATTTCAAGAGCGGCCAGCTGTGCCGCCAGCTTTCCCTCTTCCCACCAGTCATCTGCATCCAGAAATGCCACATATCTGCCTTTCGCAACAGACACACCACGGTTACGGGAGCCGGCAGCACCGAGATTTCGCTCATTTTTTATATAAACAAAATCCGGTCTGTTTTCCCATGGAATGAGAACTTCCCGGGTTCCATCAACAGAGCCGTCATCAATGACAATCAGCTCCAGTGGTACATCCTGCGCATAAACAGACTGCACTGCCCGGGCGATGTATTTCTCTCCATTATATACAGGCATGATCACAGATACCGCTGGTCGTATTTCTTCCCCTGATGCCCTCTTGGACTGCTGCGTTTTTTCTGCATTTTTCACTCGTAGTCCTGGTTCTGTAAGTTCCATTTGTAACTCCTCTTATCTTTCACATTCTATCATTATAAAACATCCGATTTCTTAAATACACACTTATCTTTAAAGAAGATCTTTATCAATAATCTGGTAGTTTGCCCGGTGTATGTACAGTGCTTTCCCATCGACCATAAGCTTGGTCATTTTCGGCAGATCATCTGGAATTTCCCAATAGACATTGTCTCCGGAAAATGCGGCGATAGGCTGTCCAAGCTGGGATTTGATGACCACAACCCTGGATTTGCCGAAATCATTTTTGTACCGGTTCAAAACCCTTGCCAGAGCTGCATTATCCGTGATTCCGTTCCCACCGTTACTGTTGACCTCGTCTAATGAAAAATCCACCTCCGGTTTCAGTCCATTCTGCACAAATACACAGGTATCTCCGCAGCTTTCGATTTCTTTTCCATCAATGGTAATGGTGATTACTGAAGACAGATCATAGCCGGTTACTGCTCTTCCATCGCTGTCATAGCTGACGGTTTCGATTTTATTTCCGGTAATGCTGATTTTCTTTCCAGAAGTTTTCAAGGTCTGATTTCCATAATTATCATAGGTATATACGGTATAATTGTTTCCGATCAATGAGCCATGAATTTCATTAATAATGGAACCCAGCTTACTGCAGCCGGTGAGCGCAACTACCAGAATTGCGGACAAAAGGACTGCAAATATCCTCTTCTTTTTCTTTTGCATTTTTCTTCTCTCCATGTGTTTTTATGTTTGATATGCTTCCGCTATAACTTGAATCAAAAGATAGTTACAGATTTATAGTAGCATGACAAATCACAGAATACAAGATGAATCACTGTACCACATACTCTAAATTTTTATACATTATATCGTTTTTTTAAGCTTAATAGTTGTGTTTGAAAAAATAGTTGAAAATAGCGTAGTAGCAAATTAAACTACTACGCTTAAAACTTCTAACTTCAACCCATTACTAATAAAAATCTATTTACTACTATTAATTTTAGTCCAGTTCCACGTATTTGTTGGTGGAGCAATCTCATACTTAGAGTCTATATGACATATATAATAATCAGTTCCATCAAAGTACAATTGTCCTCGTTGTAAATTTTCAAGACAATTTTGATGATTATCATTTTCTTTTAAATTGGCAGATGTTAATGGTTCAATCTTTTTAAGTTCTGGAAATTGCCATTGATAATTTCCTGTCGGACTACCCTTTGCATCATATTTTTGATTATTAATACAAACATATAATTTCCCATTATAAGAATAAACATTTCCTCTAATACCATTAAATGCAATTTCTGGATAAGAATGTATAGGTGCTGTTAAACCTCCTATTATGTTCGTAGGCGGAATATTTTGATTAGAATTATCTGGATTTGATGGATCTGTTCCGGGATTTTCGCTTGGATTATTACTTCCATTATCCCCAACAGTTCCACCACTCCACACAAACGAAACATATTCTGAATTTGTCCCTTCCGCTGGATGATATGTAATTACACAAGATCCATTAGGTCCTGGATTTCCAACCCATTGGGGTTCTCCTGTGCCTGACGATACTCCACCAATGGTAATTGGAAGCGGTGTTTGCCAGCCATCTTTTTGCTGTTTTAAGGGTTTTACAGTAATGGAATAATCACCGTTATTTTTCCATATTGTTTCACTACTATTCTTAGTATATGTAGCCATAGTATCCCCTGTAATTGCAGCCATCATTACTTCTGCATAAGCCGACCTAACATCTGAAAGATCCACCGCTTCGCGGCTCCGTTCCAACTGACTGGTAAAAACGGGAATAGCGATTGCAACTAAAACGCCAATTATTGCCACAACAATCAAAAGTTCCGCCAGAGTAAACCCCCTAACAGATTTCATTTTACTTCTCATAAACATCCCTTTTTCTTATGTTTTTTTGCAAAAAACATACTTTTTCTTTTTAATGATAGCATATAGATATGAAGAAATCCACCTGCATTTTCGACAAAATACCATATAATTTTCGTAAGAATTGCGCTGAAAAGGGGATGTCAGTTAATACCACATTTCGGCATTTCCAGCAGTAATTAAAAGTATCCCAACAAGGACGAGACTTGTTTGCCTTCTACCTTGCGAGAAATTCTTTTTTCTATGAATTGATTAACAAGACGTCCTCAACTTGACAAGATTAGCTCTGTTACTTTCTTTTTCGTATTTTTGCGCTCCATTTCAACTCCAGCAATTTTTCCAACATCATATTCCTCCCTATACCGGAGCTCTTCTTCCTCTTTTCGATTATGTTCGCAATTATTCAATATCCGCACAGACTGTGTTTTCAATTATTTACCTGCATAAAAGAGACTGATGTAATGCATACCGAATCTTTTCTTTCTTGACCTTTCGGGACTTCAAAAGAAATTCGCACATCATCATCGCGCCCTTTTTCATGCGTATAATCAAATTCATATTTCCCCCAATTTTGAACATTTTGTTCAAGGTAGGTATTATTGCCATTTCTATTTGACAATCTAACCTTTAGATTCGCGCCACACTCTTCTATATTAACAACAAGTTTGTATTTTTTATTCGCCTGTAACATAATCGTTCCATCGCCACCCTGTTTTAGCACACTATCCTTATGAGAAAAAGGCGTTAGAATTGCCTTTCCATTCTCAAACTTCGCATTTATTACCTCCCAACCGGATGTGCTATCCCAGGAACTGCTATCTATCAGGATATTATTTTCCCCATTTGAGTCGCTATCACCATTTTGGCTTTCCCCCTCAAACTTAATGTAAACCGTTTCTGTATCAGCATGATATTCTACCCACGCCTGTGTCCCGGGAATTCCTTCAATAACAGAAAAATTTCCCAGACTATTGGTGATTGTCTCAGTTTGCCAGTCTGGCTGTTTTTGCCTAAGATTGATTTTTTCAAAATCTTTTCCATCTATATTTACATTTCCATCGACTGTAATTGCTTCAGCCATAACCTGTGCATACTGTACCCTTATATTTGCGGCATCGGTTGCTTCTCGGCTTTTTTCAAGCTGACTGGTAAATATGGGAATACCTATTGCCACCAATACTGCTATTATGGCAACAACAATGAGAAGCTCTGCCAGTGTAAAACCTTTTCTTTTTTTTCATAGTTCCTTTACTCCATAAACGGACATGTCTCCTATCGGCAACATTACTGTATATGCCTGAATTAGTCAAATACAATTGCGATTCTTAGAATAGAGTAACACATAAGGTCATGAAGTACAATGTAATAAATGAAAATACTAAAGTTGGGCTATATTCACCTAACGGATTGTAACTCTTCTGAAATTAAATAGAG
This sequence comes from Ruminococcus sp. 1001136sp1, assembly GCF_039841815.1. Lineage (NCBI taxonomy): Bacteria > Bacillati > Bacillota > Clostridia > Eubacteriales > Oscillospiraceae > Ruminococcus > Ruminococcus sp. 1001136sp1. The sequence goes on from NZ_JBDPGY010000001.1 coordinate 208,260, forward strand.
TGGCAGCTGTCAAAGGCTGCCACCCAATTTTACCCTTATGCAATTCCCAACTCTGCCATCAGTTTTTTTCGATACTTTTTATTATTACTTGCCTGCAATAAATCATTAATGCGTCCAGCAGAGACTAACTTTTGAATTAATTCATTCATTCGTTCTTCTGTTTTACGTTCGCCTTCACGTCTGCCCTCACGAATCCCTTCCTGTTTGCTGTCTCTCATCATATCATCAAACGCCTTACACATATTAAATTCACCTCCCACCGTTTCAACATCTCTCTTTATAAGTTTCATGGCCCTAATTCCCGACATTACGGTAAGTAGGTCAAATGTGTCTTCTTCTAGTTTGGAGAAAACCTCTTCATTCGCCTTTACATACTCCTGTAAAGCCGTTTTGTCATTCGTTCTTTGCAAAAATCCACAAACCTGTTGCAAATCGGTCTGGAACCAGTGGATATTTTTGAAATAATACACTTCAAAAAGCAACATTGGTGTCTCGGAAAATAATTTCTGCAGTTCTTCTGGAAAATCATTTGCTCCGGTCAGATCATCCATTTTGAAGGCTGCACGCCAGTGCTCTTGTCCAAAATAGATTACAATTTGAAGCACAGGGTAAAAATGATCGGTCTTTTTCATTCCCGAAAGCCGCTCGGCATTATCTTTTAAATCATTACAGTTCTTATGATCCTTTTGCAGTTTTTTCCACTGATTATAATAGTCAATTCCTTTCTCGTGCAAAAGTCTGACCGGCATTGCATAATGCTCCAGTGTTTGTATCTGAATCATAAACTGAAATTTCAGACTCTTCCACGTCACTGCAACAGACAAATCTGGTGTATTTTCTATAGCGACAACTTTATTCTTTTCCCGATAGACATTATGCAGCACTGGATTTTTCTCCAACAGATTATCTTCTGTAATAACCTGCCTGCCATGAAAAACCATTCCATTCAGAAAATCCACTATCCGTCGTGGATCCTTAAAGTACTCAATTGATGTGGCGTTCTTTTCCCGCATGCACACTCCTTTCTTGGTATGAAAAAGTTATATAAAGTCATGTGTACAATACAAGAACGAACATTTTGTACTATCATTAGTATATACATATATTTTGTATTTTTCAAGTATTAGTATACAAAAGTACAACTTTACAACAACTATTTCATCCCCACGCAAAATATTCATAACGAAATGGAATTACCTGACCGAATGGTCAGATTTAGATTTTTCTTTTGTAAAAGTAAATTAAGTATACGACTTAACGAAGGGCAATGTCAATCAAAAAAATTGAGGATTATGTATATGATTTTCATAAGAATTGTGCAGAAAAGCAGACCAGAAATGACTTCTGGTCTGCCCGGTAAAAAGAATTATTTAAATTGAAATCACCCAAATTTCCTCATATTACTAAGGTCTGTCAGGTTGATCATCTGTGTTTCGCCGACTTCACCGGTTGGGCTCATCGGGCATACGGCGTAATTTCGTGTTTCGCTTCCTATCGTAAGTTTAGCCACATAATGCCAGCGAGACCATTCCTCAGTGCCTCTCTGATAATCACCATAACAATTATGAATATCATCAAAACCACCGATTAACTTTGCAAAATCACAAAGGGCTGCCGGTGATGTGCAGGAATCCCAACGATAAGATACAAAAAATGGAGTATTAGGTTCTGCTGCCAGAGATACCAGATAATTTCCATGTACCGTTACATATTTGAAGCGACCTGGCTCTGTGAGGTAATCACTTACAGCATCCATTTTTTCAAATGGAGTCATACCGGAAGTTGTAACTTTATTGATAATGTCAGTCATCCATGCTTTCTCAGCCTGGTCATAATCCATAACATTTAATGCCACTGTTTTTGCAACCGTATAACCAGACATGGAGTATTCCCGGAATTCGATATTGTAAGTTCCTGCTTTTTCAAAATATACATATCCGATATAACCGCCTTTTACTTTTTTCAGGGAAGTGGTCTCGGAATCGCCGTTTTCATAAGGAATATCATCATATATGTGCGTTGATCCACCTGAATACACATTTATCAAAGGGCTTTCTCCATCACAGATCAGTCTAAAAGAATTTAGATCCTGATTGTCTGTTTTTATAAAAAGAGGTTTGATACACTGTGTGTAAATATCTGCTTTCTGCTTGTCCAGACCATAAATTTCATATGTATATTTAGCAGGTGTTGTACCTTTCGTATCATATATTGGCAAATCCACTTTACGGATTTCACTCCACGGTCCAACGACTTTTACATTATTGCGGATGGTGTAAGAACGTACTTTTGTATAGTAACTGCGGCCTGAGTCTAAATAATAGAAACTCACACTTCCTATCCCGTTATCATCACCGATTGTTCGCGTATCCTGAACACTATATGCAAACTTATCATTGTAAGAAAGATAACCTTCGTAACCAACATAGGGATCTGACTGGGAAAAAGTTCCCGGGCAGTTCACATCCACCCATCCGTCACCATAATCTATTGACTTGATGGTGGGAACAGGAAGTGTGCTGTCAACGGTTTCAGATGTCACTACATAAGAAGTCTCAGTATGCGGATTGTATAGCTTCTGGGTAACTGAAACCGTGGAAGTAATTTTTTGTCCATAAATATCCGTGATGGTAATCACGCATTTCCCAGGCTCAAGTGTCGCAAATAAGCGGCTATTTCCGCCTTCAGCTTCATCTGTAGAATATACAACAGCCGGATCAGAAATATTAATGTCTTTGATTCCATTTGACGTTTCAATCTCATAATATCTTCCGCTTTCCAGGGTTATATTTGCTTTTCCCTCTTCGAGCGTTAATTTCGGAACCGGCTTAGGGGTAGGCGTTGTATTTGAAGTATTTCCTTTTGACTTTCCGCTTGTTTTGCAACGTTCCGTGGAAGACCATTTGGAATAATATTTCTTTCCTTTAATGGCCATGTAGGTACGGGCCTGCATATAATATGTAGTTCCGGCTTTCAGTCCATTGAGGGAAACGGTGTTGTTTTTGTTTCCTTTGACTGTTATGGTTTTCGCATTTTTTAATTTGGAATTTGTGGCATAGCGCAGCTGGTAACCGCTGGTCTGAGCGGTTTGCCTTTTTATTATCACACTGGCATTCTTTTTTCCAACATAACCACCCATTACCTGGGTCTTTGGAGGCAAAATGGTAAACTGCTTTTTCACTTTGCCGGTATAAGCACCTTTTCCAATAATCTGAACCGTATAGGTGCCTACCTTTTTGCAGCCCTTGGAATACTTCAGAACATAGTTTTTCTTCTCTTTCAGGACTTTGCCCTTATAGGTGACGCTTACCTTCGGGCGCTGGGCTTTTTGATTGTAGGTGAGTTTGGTGGCTGATAATTTGATTTTGGTGTTTTTCACATTTACCTTTGCTGCAGCAAATACCTGGCTTGTACTGCACAGCAGAAGCAGGGAAATGATGAGGCAAAGACGAACCAGCCGATGAAGGTGGTGATTCTTTTTCATAGATTTTTTGCTCCTTCCTGAGATAGATTGATAGATTTATTAGACCATTGCAGAACTTCATTGTTTTGATTTTAGCACTTGATGGGGGAATTAACAAGTAGAATGGGGTGCAAAGAAAACATTAAGAATATCCAATGCAATTTATAGTTAAAAGCCCAAAATTGCGTTGGATATTCCTTTTCATATTGGCTTATAAGCCATCATATTTTGACATTTTCATTCCTGCTAATTCCAAAACATGTTCTCTGCTAATTTTCAGCAGTTCTGCAATCTTTTCAATGCCCATTCCATCCTGAAGTAGTGAATTGACAATTTCTTTTGTTTTCAATTCCTTTCCTTCCTGTATTCCCTCTTGTATTCCTTTTTGTATTCCTTTTTGTATTCCGCTTTGCTCACCAGCCTCAAACTCAGCTTTTCTCAGTTTACGTTCTTCCTCTTCTTTGTCATATTCAAATATACTCACTGCGATAACCTCCGCTCTATTTTTCCGAAGAAATTCTTCCAGAATTTCCTCCTGAATACATTCATCTACAGCTTTTTTTACAGCTGTTTCCAGCTGCATATATTTTGCATATTTACGAACCCGCGCTACATATATTGCATATTCCCTTAGTATCTGGCACTGTTCCATCAATTCCCTATTACTGCCTTCATTGATATTCAAAGTTACTACTTTAAGTTCAAGTTTCGGTTCACTGGATATATTCTCATATGCTTCTGACAAACGGTTCTCCCATCTGTCTTCTTTCCGCTCTGTACCATTATAAAATACAATAAAGTTCGGTGCCGGTATTTTCTGCAATGCTGATGAATATAGAGACTTCTTATTCACCAGCTTCTGGTATTCAGCGGATATGTAAAAAAGATCCCGTAAGGGCATATTCGGTGTGTATGTTGACTGATGCTCATACAGGAAAAGATTGGTGTCAATAATAAACGACAGATCATTTTTCATTCCCATATAAATCGCATTCTCAAGTGTGACAATCTCCAGGTCTTCCGGATTCATATAGGATGTTCCATTAATCGCATTATAAAGCGATAACAGATTCTTTCGATCTGAAAATAGCATCCGGAATATCGTGTCCTTGTAGTTTCTGTTTACCATAGGCTGGTCCTCCTTTTCTTTGCAGGAGTCAGAAAAGACAAGCTAAGCATACATACCTTTCATTCAGAACTCCTGCTCTTCTTCGTTAATGGGTTAAAAAGCATGGATTTCTGATGTGTGATTAGATAAATCAGATGGCGGATATGCCTTGAACTATATGAGAAATATGATTTTTATCATAATAACATTGAAGTTCTTGATTTACAAGTACTTTTCGAAAATCTGCTAAATTCTTCCGCTTTCTTTCTTCACAGCCTATTCCCCTGGTAACGGGAATGATTTTTCAAAAAAGGCTCTAATCCGTCACCAGCCTTACGCCATCCATAAACAAAATCTCACACCCCTTATCACCCCCAATTATAATTTCCCTAATCACCATTCTCGTCTTCTTCGCCGCCTGGAACCAGGCAGGATACTTTTCGGTCAGTTCTTTCATCTGTGCTGCACGTAAGCGCTCCAGGGCATTTCCCTGGGCAATATCTTTCTCCCAGCCTGGCAGAAGATTTTCTCTCTGGGATACCAGCTGTGCCCAGGCAGCGCTTACATATTCTTCCATCTTATGCCCCTCAACAGGCTTAGCTTTACAAAATCCGCCCTTTTCTTTGCCGGAATTTATGCAGCGCCACACGCTTTTTCTGCTCTTCTTCACCATCCTTCCACCACAGCACCCACAAAAAATTTTTCCATAAAAAGGTTCCAGACTGATGCTTCCCACTTCCCGGATCTGATGATTCCGTTTAAACTGTTTGATCCTGTTGATTTCCAGCTGTGCCGCGTCCCATATTTCCCGCTCTATGATCGCTTCATGATCATTTTCCACATAATACTGTGTCAGTTTTCCATCGTTCTTTTCCAGCTCTTTCGTAAGAAAATCCCGGATGTAATACTTCTGCATAAGCAGATCTCCCTTGTACTTTTCATTTTGAAGGATGCGAACGACCGAAACCGCAGCCCAACGAGATTCTCCATGCACGCCCGAAACATTTTCGGTATTCAGCATTCGTGCTATTTCAGATGGCTGCCACCCCTCCAGAAACTCACGAAAAATCCGCCGCACCACTTTCGCCTGCCCTTCATTTATCACCAGATGCCCCGCCTCATCCTTATCGTATCCCAGAAAACAAGCGGCATTAATGTGAGGGATTCCCTGCTGAAACCTGGAACGGATTCCCCACCTGGTGTTTTCGGAAATATTTCGTGATTCCTCCTGGGCCAGACTGGAAAGAATGGTAAACAAAAGCTCACCAGACGACTCCATCGTGTTAATCCCCTCTTTTTCGAAAATCACCGGAATCCCAAGGCTCTTCAAATATCTTGCGTAATGCAGACAATCCCGGGTATTTCTGGCAAAACGGCTGATAGATTTGGTGATCACCAGATCTACTTTTCCCGCCTCACAGGCCGCGATCATACTGCGAAAGCCAGCCCTTTTACGCGTACCAGTACCGGAAATCCCCTCATCGGAAAAGATTCCGGCAAGCTGGTATTCCTCTTTTTCATTAATATAATCCGTGTAATATGCGATCTGATTGGCAAAAGAGCCCAGCTGCTCTTCCTGTTCGGTAGACACCCTGCAATAAGCTGCCACTCTGCATTGGGAACTGCTGGCAGATTTAGCATTTCCATTCGTCTGGCTTGGGGGAATAACCGTAAGTTTCTTTTCCATCTATAAGCTCCTTTCCAATATATGCTGAAAAACTGATGTTCCGAAGCGGGGAAAGCCTTTCATCCGGTATGCGGACTCCTTTGCAAAAAGCTTTTCCTTTTCGACTGAGACCATTGCAGATCCACCAGACAGAGTGGTTTCTGGCAATGATCCGCCGCAGCCTGGAACCACAATATTTGCAGAAAATCCGGTCTTTGTAAGGATAATTGGCGATAGTTAAAGGCTGTTTATCCGGGATAAGTCCTGATTTTTCTTTCTGTGGAATTTTTTCTTTCGGGGTTCTTTTCTCCGGTGCGTCTGGGACCTGAGCTTTTTTCGTTACGGCAATTTCATCAGAAGGTAATCCCTGCCTGTTTCTTTCGCTCTTCTTTGCCAGCTTTTCCTGTGCGGTTTCCCACAATTCTTCAGAAATGATTGCCGGATGATCGTGCCGGATGTAATACATCTGCTTTTCCCCTTTGTTTCGTACCAGTTTTCGCTGATTGTTTACATAATATCTCTGGCAAATATAATCTCCCGTATAGGCGTTGTTATGAAGAATCCGGCTTACTGTGGAACGGCTGAAAGTCCTGTCATTCTGAGTGATAATTTTGTTTTCGTTCAAATATTTCGTGATCTGGCTGATGCTCCATCCGTCAGCAGCCATCTGGAAAATCCGCCGTACAAGTTCTGCATTTTCATCCGGAACCAGATTCCCTTCTCGATCCTTCCGATACCCCAGACAACGGTGCAGCTGCCGCATAGGATGACCCTTTCTGTACTTCTGCTGAATCGCCATCTTAGTCAGCCATCTGGCATTTTCGCTTTCTGCCTGTGCAAATGCCGCGTAAAGAGTCAGCAGCAGCTCCCCTTCCTGGGACAGGGTATGGATTTTCTGAAGTTCAAAATATATATCAATCCCCAGTTCTTTCAGCTCCCGGGTGGTTTTCAGCACAGTATCTGTGTTGCGGGCAAAACGGGTGATGGATTTCGTAATAATCTGCCGAAAACAGCCCTTCCGGGCATCTTCCAGCATTTTGCAAAATCCGGGGCGGGTCTCTTTATAGCCGGAAATTCCGAAATCATAATATATTCCTGTCAAAATATAATTGGGAGCTTTCTTCATAAATTCCTGATAATGACGAATCTGATTTTCCAGGGAATCCTTCTGATGAGGGTGAAGGGTGGAAACACGGCAGTATATCGCGGTGGGAATGGATGAGAGGGTTGCCGCTGCCGGAATAGATAAAGAATTTTCTGCTGTTGAAATGGATAAAAGATTTTCATAAGGGGACAAAAGACTGAACTTCTGTATTTCGCTCATATTGTCTGGCCTCCCTTCTCTTCTTATTGTAAGCTTCCATCTTTTCCTGACTGGAATATGCACTGCTGCCAGATAAATTTTCAGTAAGAATTTTTCGGACGTTGGCATATTTTGCACCTTTCAGGCCAAGCTGGTTCAGCCAGTTTCGAAAACGATGTTTTTCACCGGCTCCGGAACTGGTATTCTTTCGATTGGGCACTACCCATTTGCGGACACAGGCAGTCTGAAATAGTTTCTCCAGGAACTGGCAATATGCCTCTTCTTTCTCAGGAGAGATAAACGAGTTCTCATTTCCAATCAAAATGGAGTCCTCTTCCATGGTAAAACCAGGAATCGCTTTGTTAATAAGAGATTGCTTTTCCGCCAGAATAACGGACAGATTTGCTCTTGCCTGCCCGGGCAAATTGCTCAGTGAAAACCGCAGAAGTCCATGATCCTCAAAGGCTTCTGAAATTGAGCCATTTCCGGAAATGCCGTTATTTTCCGGAACTTCTGCATTTAGGGAAATACTGGCTAACTGAAAGGTTAAAATCTGGTTCATTGGCTGCCTCCTCATATGTTTTTGGGTTAAGCTCAATATAACATAAATTCGGAAGGCTATTTCGAACAGTTCTTTATTGTATTTTATATTCGGGCATGCTACTATGAACTTGTAAATATTGGCTTACAGCAATGCACCGGAATCGATAAAAGAAATCTATAAAAAGATTTTGTGGGCTTTACTAATAAAGATGAATGTGCCCATAGACGAAGTAAAAGAAATGATGGGCGAGATTGGAGGTCGTGGAATGGGCTATCTATTTGAAAATATGGAAAAAATGGACATTCAGGCTGAAAGACGAAATACGCAGAGAGAAAAAGAGCGTGCTGATATGGAAAAAGAACTTGAAAAAAGAATGCATGTAACCGGAAACTAGGGCATGTTTGAAGAAGGCTCTAAATTTCAATAAGGGAAACCAAGCACGATTAAAGGTATTAACAATTTTACTGGTTTAGCAAAAATATCCTGCATCCGTCATACTCGCAAAGAGATTTGACTGGGCAGGATGGTTTTGGCAGAAACCGCATTTTTAAATCCATACAATGTCTTCTTATATGTTTTGGGGCGTATTTAAACAGCATGTAAGTTCGTTCAACTATGAGAAAATTCGAACGACAGGGGCCGTGCTGGTTGCGATTAGTATTCCGATTTTTACAACACAGTTGGAGAAGGCTCGTGATTCTGCAGATGCCGCCAATTTGAGATCTCAATATGCAGAAGCAGCAGCCAAGGTTCTGGAGAGTGAAACGGATGTGACATCTGGCGGCGTAGTCATTACTGGTACAACTGCAGGTTTAGGAAATGTTAATGATATTGGTGGTGTTAAAGTTACAGATGATGCTGTATTGAAGAGTGCTGTAAAGGGACAAACTATTACTGTTACAGTTCATGCTAACGGTACCGCACCTACTTTTGCTGTAAAAAAATAGTGATTTAACATTTGTGTAAATTAAAAAGCATAATATAATAAAAACTCTTAATTACTTTATAATGTAGTTGTTAGACTAAAATTTTATTATCAGTAAAATATTCATACAAGATTACGATTTACAATGATAAAAACATCCTGCCAGATCGATGTTCTTTACGAGCATTTCTGATACAGGATGTTTTTGTGTTTACTTAATATTGCGCAACTTTCGTTGACCCGTGTTTTCAAATTTCAAAAATATTATATGACAATAGATTGAATATTATTAAAAATAATTTAAACTGTTATGCCCCTACTGAAGCAGTCAGTTAATTTTGGCTGTAACACTACCATCTGTACCAAAAGAGAAAACTACGTTCTTTTCTCCAACAGTTCCGTCTGCAGCCATAACTGAAGCATCTAAAGTAAATGGTAATTCATTTGCTAATCCGCTAAATGCTTTAGCTTTATCATTTCCAGATTCATTTTTTGTACCTTTGAAAGTAACTTTTTCTGTAATATCTTTCGCAGCTGAACCACCATTGTCTGTGGAGGTAAGAAATTCAGAGGATGCTTCTGCGTAAGCAGCTCTTAAATTTGCCACTGTAACTGCATCTCTTGATTTCTCCAACTGACTAGTAAAAATCGGAATACTAATTGCAACCAGCACGGCAATAATAGCTACAACAATAAGCAGCTCAGCCAATGTAAAACCTTTTTTGTTTTCTTTTGCTTTTTTAAACATTTTAAAGCCTCCTATTTAATATTTTTCATTTTTAAGATTCTGAAGCGTCCGGGACTTCTCAGTTATCCGGGATGGCGATTTTGATGCTTCCTATGTCACCATCAAGCTGAAGCTTCAGATAACCACCAACCGATTCGATAAGATCTCGCATCTTAACGATAGCCTTGTCGAATTCCCGAAGCATACGGTCCTCGCAGGAATACTGAATCTTAATCAATGTCTGCTCCTGCATGTCCCGGCAACGGATTCTTATGTAGCGTCCCCGTGGGGGTGTGGTCTCGATACAATTTCGTTTCGCCGTATCAAGTGCCATGCCTACAATCTGGCAAAGCTGATTACCTGATCGATTTTCCTTAAGCTCCTGAACCTCGGCAGATATCCAGATCTCATCCGCGTCTGCTTCTGCTGCAAATCTGTTTAACACTTCATTCATCTCAGGATAGGATGTAAAAAAATGTCTGTTCTGTCTCTGATTCATTCCATCGATGGCATCTAACTTTTGCACTGCCACTTTCCGTTCCGCTCCTTTCTCTTAGGATGTTTGTATTATAACAAAATTTTTTTAATTTGTGTGCATAATGTCAATAATAGCAACATTTTTGTCGAAAATGGCTATTGGATGTAGTTTTTGACACAATTTCTGTCATTTTTGACATTACCAGCTTATAGATATATTCAAAAACAGCCTGAGAAAGGACATTTCCCATTCCCTTTCTCAAGCTGCCATATCCGACTTGCTTTCACATTTTTTCAAACATATAATCATAATACATTTCCCGCGCCGCGCGCTGATATTTCCGGGAAACAGGAATTTCGGCAGACTGGACTATGAACTTGCCGGTATCCATTTTTTCCACAAAATAAAGGCTGATAATATAACTCTGATGGCACCGGAAAAATAATCTGCCTGGAAGCTGCTGTTCCAGCTCGTCCAGCTTGGCGTAGCTCTCTATGGTTTCGCCATTCTCCAGATGCAGGATCACCTTGCGGTTGGCGCTCTCCACATACAGAATATTTCTGCAGTACACACGGCGAAAGCTTCCGCCCACCTCCTTCAGCATAAGGGAGGCACGGCGCTCCATGGTCGGCTTCTGCCAGAAAAAAGTAATGCAGTTATGCAGTTCACTTACATCAAAAGGATAAAGGAGATACCCGGTAGCAAATACGGAAAAAGCTTCCGCATAGTACCTCTGGGAATCTGTGATAAAACAGATCATTACCTTACGGCTCCGGGCACGTACCTTCGCCGCCAGCTCCAGTCCGTCTCCTTCTCTGTGAATCGTAGTATTCAGCAGCAGAATATCAAAAGAAGACGCATCCTCATTAAGATCGTCCAGATAGTCATATTCATCTGCATATTCGCTCACCTGAATATCCATATTTATACCGGTAAGGCTGGCACGGATATATTCTCTGTGTTCTTTTGACTTTTCCACAATTGCTGCCCGCAGCATAACTGGTTATCCCCCATTTTCCACAATAAAATAAAAATATCTACATCATTTCCCGCTCTAACAGCTCATCAATAACCATTGGCAGAAGCCGCTCTGACTTCTCATCAATAACCGCTGGCAGAAGCCGCACCGGCTGCCGCAGAAGTATCGGCAGGAAGCCCGCTGTCTGCTTTTCCACCCTGCATGGTCTCATAGAAGGTAGCGGTCACACCTACATTCACACTTCCTGTATTCAGATCGTCTCCGGCGGCAACATAGCGGAGATCGCTTACAATACATCTCCACTCGCCTGTGCAGAGACGGTTTACAAGATCTGCGGCCTTGTCATAATCAGACGCTGAAAAGGTCAAGCTGAATGATCTGCGGATCAGGTCGCCGTCCCGTGTCACGTCACTGAAGCTGATATCGTATGTATTGGCATCCTGAAGAAGCTGGTTCAGCTCATCCAGTTCTGCCTTGGAATTATTGTAGCTTCCCATTTTTCCCAGGCTTCCACTCTGTTCGATGGAATCCAGCTCGCTCTGCATGCGGGACAAAGAAGCGGCCTTGGTCTGAAGAAGCATAAGCTCTGTATTCAGCTCGTCCTGCTGGCTTTTCGCTTCATTGATCGCGGTTCTGATCGGCTGGTCAATCACTGCGTAATATCCGGCTGCCAGAAGGATCAGGGTAAGCACCAGAAGCATAATTTTTTCTCTTGTAGTAAAATCACGGCTCATGATCTTCATTCCTGTGCTCCTCCCTCTGTGCCTGCCTCAAATCCATCATTTGCTTCAGTCTCGTTTCCATCACCGGTCGCAGCACCATCCACGGCTTCGGCTTCATTTCCACCATCAACCACAGTTCCGTCCACCACTCCTGTCTCATTTCCCTCATCAGCTGCAGCCCCATCTACCGCTCCGGTCATGTTTCCATCACCGTCCGCAGCGACACCATATTCCTCACTTCCATCTCCGCTCTCCACATACAGCGGATCCAGCAGATAAACAATAATCTGTCCTGTAACTGTATCCGATGAAACAGGATTTCCATTTTCATCTGTGGAACTGGAATCTGTAACAGCAGTCATTACATTACAATAATCCACGATTGGAACCTGCTCCAACTCCTGCACCAGGCTGTTAATGTCTGACAGGTTCTCTCCGGTCACCGGAAGGGTCAGCTGATTCCCGCTTACGCTCCAGCTGCTTACCGTCACCTTCGGGAAAATTACATTCTTCATCAGCTGCAAAACCTCCGGGCGGTTCAGATAACTTAACTCATCTGCATTCAGCCCCTGATAAGTATAGTGGGCATATGTTTCCTGCAGATCCCCGAAGCTGTCAATATAAGCAGTAATGTCATCCACCTGCTTCTGCAGCTCAGATGCAGCACTCTGCGCCTCGCTCATTTTCACCAATCTGTCTGCAACTGCAACTTTTCCAATAACTCCGGCAGCTACAATAATTGCCCCAATGGCCGGAATGGCAACGAAATAATGCTTTTTCTTCTGTCCCGCAAGGGCCAGATTGATCTGCTTCTTGGGCGCATGGGCAGTACGTCCAAGGGCCGTACCGGCTGCAAGCATCCAAAGAGATGACGCCTCATCCCCGCTTCCATTCATTCTCTCCAGAAGCTCCCCTGCCTCATGGATCTTCACATCCAGGTTTTCCTCAAGGCTCTGGCGCATGGTGACTATGGAAGCACCACCGCCGCAGATATAAATATCTTCCAGGCGGCTTTCCGGATTACTGAACTGATAGAAGTTCAAAGCCCTCATCAGCTCTACACTGATCTGGGAAAAAGCATCCTGGCACACCTCACTGTGGATACAGTCCTCATGGTTCGCCAGCAGCCAGGTATGAGCCAGATGAATATCAATATGAAAAGTATCTGCAAGCAGCTCTTCCACCTGCTCCATCCCCCGCTCGATCACACGGGTAACCTGATGTCTGTCCCCCTTGAAAATAAAAAGGCGGCTGGATGTACTTCCCAAATCCAGGATTCCATATTCCTTATCTTTATCCTGCTCATTTCTCAGCTTATAGTGAAGAAGATTCTCACAGGCAGACACCTCAGGAGCTGCAAACGTCAGCTTCAGACCTGCCTTTCGCGTCATCAGGCGAAGATCCTCCATTACCTCCAGAGGCGCTGCTGCTGCAAGAAGCTCCATCTCATTGCGCTTCTGGTTCTCCTCTTCCTCTGGCTTTTCCTCTTTCTTTTTCTTTTTGGAAGCTTTCTTCAGCTTCTTGCCTTTGGGCATTTCCTCTCCGGAACCCCAGGAATAATCAAAAACATACTTCTTTAATTCATCTGTAATATAATCACGGAATTCATAAGGCAGGTTGTAAACCAGCTGCTCCGCAGTCATTTCCGGCATCGTCACATTACGAAGGAAGCAGATTCCTGAAGACACCACAACAGCCGCTTCTTTACAGCGGATCTTATTCTCTTTCATGGTTTTTCGGATCAATTCTCCTGTGGTCTCCACAGAAACAATTCTGCCATCCTTGAGAAGCCCTTCCGGCATCTGTACCGAAGCGGTCTTCACAATATTCTCACCTTTCATCAGAACCAGCTTCATCTGATCCTTGCCTATATCAATTCCAAGACATGATTTTGCCATATATATCCTCTTTCTATGTCTTTTCTTGTTTCAATCCGGACCGCACAGTTCCCAGAGCGTGTCTGTGCCGCTTACATAGTTTCCCGGAATATGTCCCGGTTCGTTCTGCTGTGTATTTGAAAAAGTACTTCTACAGCTACCCTTTACAGCAGCCCCATATACCAGTTCACCAGCCCGTCCCCATACAGCAGCATGGCATAAAACGCCAGTGCAATGGCAGGTCCGAAGGGAATCTGCGGTCCTTTGTTCTCTTTTCCCCGTTTCTGGATAGCTCCCATAATAAGGCCGAGAATACAGGAAAAAAACAGGGCAAACAGGGATGCTGCCACTCCCAGGTACAATCCCATCACCACAAAAAGCTTCAGATCGCCGCCTCCCATGGTCTCTTTTCCAAGAATTTTATCAAAAAGCAGGACAAGAGCAAGCATAACCGCTCCGTAGCCCACTCCTGAAGCCACATGGTATAAAACGTCCATTCCGCTCATTTCCGTAAAAGGAATTGCCACGAACCAGGCAATTACAGGGATCAGAAGGCATCCGTTGGGAATCTCAAAAATCTCCAGATCCACCAGGGAAAGACAGAATAGACAGCAGGCCAGCACCATATTTCGCACAAACTCCGGGGAAAGATCAAACCGAAGAAGAGTAAGCACGCTCACCAGTGCAAAAAACAGCTCCGTGAGCATGTATCTTGGGCTGATTTTTGTTTTACAGTAACGGCACTTTCCACCCAGAAATATCCAGGAAAAAACCGGGATCAGATCCAGAAAGCCCAGAACATGTCCGCAGCTTGTACAGTGGCTTCTTCCTTTCACAAAGGATTCTCCATGGGCGATCCGCCATGCGGCGCAGTTCAGAAAAGATCCAAGCACCGCACCAAAAACACCTGCTAATACACAACAGTATATCATAAAAAAGGTATCTTCATATATCGACATTTTAAAATTTTACCTGTTTTTCCAAATTTTTTGTATTTTTATTTCGTAAGCATCTTTTTTTCGGCACTTTTTCCACAAACAGCAGGAAGGGCAGCCTTCTTTTCCCGGAATTACATAACGCTGTACATCTGGAACATTGCAATATAAACTGCCAGAACAATATATCCGGCAATAACTGCCATACCGATCAGCAAAGTGGGCTCCAGTTTTTTCAGAACGTCCTGTACTGCCATATCCAGTTCAGATTCGTAATAGCCGGAAACTGTGTGCAGAGTACTCTCCAGCTCACCAGTTTCCTCTCCAACAGCAGTCATATCCACCAGAATATCCGGCAGACAGTCAGCCTCCCACATACACTCGCCAAGGGTGTGGCCCTCTTCCAGACGGGAGGTCATTTTCCCCACGCACTGGCTGATGTAATAGTTGTTGATAACCCTCGCAGTAATGCTGACCGCTCTTGTAAGCTGCAGACCAGCTCCGATCAATGTGGTCAGGTTTGCGGCAAACTCACTGGCCGCACTGAGAAGGGACACATTTCCAAGCACCGGGATTTTCAGTGCAAGCTTCGCCACGTTCATCCGACCTTTTTCCGTATTGGCGTAAAGCTTGAAGATAAGGGCGATGGCAGCGAACACAACTATGATCAGGAAAATATATTTCCGGAAAAAGTTGGATATCAGGATCAGGGACTGTGTGATCAGCGGCAGTTCTGCATCATAGGATGCAAAAATGTCCATAAAGGTAGGTACAACCTTCACCATCAGAACGATTACTACCACTACTGCAAGTGCAAGGACGAAAACCGGATAAATCAGGGCATTTCGCACTTTTGCACGCATTTTTACCTGCTTGTCATAATGCTGGTACATGGTCTCAAAAGCTTTAGACAGGTTACCGGATTCCTCTCCGGCGCGGATGGTCTCGATGAAAACCGCCGGAAGCAGCTTGCCGCCACGCTCCTGGAAGCTGGTTGCCACGCTTCGACCTGCCTCAACATCCTCTGCCACTTTTTTCAGAATGCCTTTCAGCTTTTTGTCTGTCATTTTGTCTCCGATCAGCCGGACGGTACGGCCGATGGGGATTCCGGACTGGAGGATAATGGAAAACTGGGCGCACATCAGGGAAAAAGCTTTGGCGTTCAGGCGGTTGCCGCCGATTTCCATGCTGAGAAGCCCGGGCTTCTTCTCTTCCACCTCTGTAAGCTTCAGAACAATATCACAGTCCTGTTTGATACGGTCAACCGCGTCAAACTCATTGAAGCCCTCTACCACGCCAGAGACTTTTACTCCGTCTTTGGAGATGGCTGTGTATTTGTAGGTTGCCAATTGTTGTCCACCTTTCTTGCGCAGTTTTTATGCCACGCAGCCTTTAAGTCACTTCACAGCTGATCAATATGCAGTGAAGTGCTTTTTTCAAATTCAAATTTTCACTTTAGCTGATCAATATGCAGTAAAGTGCTTTTTCAAATTCAAATTTTCACTTTCCGAAACACTGAAAAATATATATGCATCTAAAGTCCTTTATGCATTCTTCTTCACATAAGCCTGGTCATGACTATACTCCACAGCTATAGCCTTGTCGATCTGTCTGGAACGTACCAGACTTACCAGTGACTGGTCCATGGTCTGTCCGCCGATTGCCGCACTGGTGGCAATGGCGTTGGCGATCTGAGGGGTGTTTCCGCCGCGGATCATGTTTCGGATACCGTCGGTTACAACCATAACCTCACTTGCCAGCACACGGCCGCCTGTTTTTTTCTTCACAAGCTGCTGAGAAATAACAGCCATCAGGGTCATGGAAAGCTGCAGACGGATCTGGTTCTGCATTCCTTCTGGAAAAACCTGCACCATACGGTCAATAGCATCGGAAGCACTGCCTGTGTGCAGGGTTCCGAATACAAGGTGTCCGGTCTCAGCTGCTGTGATCGCAGTTTCGATGGTATCCTTGTCTCGCATTTCACCGATAAGGATTACGTCAGGGTCCTCTCGCAGACTGGCACGAAGACCTTCGGAAAAGCTTGCAGTGTCTTTGCCCACCTCACGCTGATTGATGACGCAGAGGTCCGGGGTGTATACATACTCTATCGGATCCTCCAGAGTTACAATGTGGTTTTTTCTGGTGTGATTGATTTCGTCCAGCATAGCTGCCAGAGTGGTGGATTTACCAGAACCAGTCTCACCGGTTACCAGGACGATTCCCTTGTGGAGGCTGGTGAATTCCAGCGCAGAGGGAGGAAGTCCCAGGGAGTCCAGTCTTGGAACGGATTCGCTGAGCAGACGGATGGCTGCGGAGACTTTTCCCTGCTGTTTGAATACATGGCATCTGCAGCGGATTCCTCTTATTTCACGGGAAAAATCAAGTTCTCCGGTATATTCCAGTTTTTCGTACATAGCGTCTTTCGCCAGATCCTGGCAAAGCATATCGCAGTCTTTTTCTGAAAGATGTTCCTCTGCCATGTTCTCCAACTGGCCATCCAAACGGTATTTCGGCGGCAGGCCGCATACCAGGTGGATGTCGGAAGCGCCGCTGCGGCGGGCTTGTTCGGTTAAGTCTTCTATGTTGTACATGATTTTGATCTCCTGACTTTCTGTATTTTCTAATTTAGTTAACTAAACAGATGTTACTGTTCACTCCGTTCACAGTAACGCGCTTCGCGATGCACAGAAATCATGCATTCGCATGATTTCGCGCCGCAATTCTCGGGTTTTCTGTGAACTTTGTTCACAAAAAACGCCTCGCGGAACGTTACCAGTGAACAGTAGCAAACAGATTACTCTTCTTCTGCTTTCTTCATATCCCCTGTTTCGTAAATGACTCGCTGCACTTCCTCGGCAGTGGTAATTCCCTCTTCCACCAACTGAATGGCATTTTCACGCAGTGTCTTGAACTCGCTGTGGGCGCTGGCCAGTTCCTGTTCGATGGCAGGTCGTCCAGCCTGCTGGGAAATGAGGGGGCGGATTTCCGGGGTGATTTCCAGGATCTCGAATACACCGATTCGTCCGCGGTAGCCTGTATTGAAGCAGTCTGCGCAGCCCTCGCCCCGGTAGAAAATATGCTTGTGCTCTGTGCTGAGGCCAAGGCGTCTTACTTCCTCGTCTGTCGCCTCATAGCTCTTTTTACACTTGGGGCAGATCCGACGGACCAGTCTCTGGGAAATAACGGCGCGAAGAGCGGTGGCAATCAGGTACGGCTCAACACCGATATCCTCCAGACGTTCGATTGTTCCCACAGCATCGTTGGTATGGATTGTGGAAAGCACAACGTGTCCGGTGATTGCGGCACGCATACTGATCTGGGCGGTCTCACCGTCTCGAATCTCTCCGACGGCAATGATATCCGGGTCCTGACGAAGGATGGCACGAAGACCATTGGCAAAATCCATGCCTGTTTTCTCATTGATCTGCACCTGGTTTACTCCGTCAATATTGTACTCAACCGGATCCTCCAGGGTTACTACATTGACTTCCTCTGTATTTAACTGGGAAATCATGGTGTTCATGGTGGAGGATTTACCACTTCCGGTAGGACCGGCGATCAGAATAACACCGCTGGTACAGTGGATAGCCCGCTGGTATTTCTTCAGGTTGTCACCCATAAGACCGATAGAATCCGGAGTAAGATAGCCGGCTCTTTTGTCCAGAAGACGGGCTACGATTTTTTCTCCATATACAGTAGGAAGGGAGTTTACACGGAGGTCAAACTCACGCTTCTTATTCTTAACATTGAATCGTCCATCCTGTGGAACACGACGTTCTGCAATATCCATTCCACTCATGATTTTCAAGCGGGAAATAACGGAGTTCTGAAGGTTCTTGGGGATCGTCAGAATCTTACGGAGCACACCGTCAATACGCATGCGCACCTGAAGCTCTTTTTCCTTTGGCTCAATGTGTATATCACTGGCGCGCTCCAGAATGGCACGCTCGATAATGGAGTTTACCAAACGGATAGTCGGCGCATCGTTAATGTTGTCGTTGAGGATGTTTCCTGTAAACTGCGCTTCTTCGCCATTGTCCTCTTCGATCGGAGCCTCACGCTTCATGGCCTCAATAGCCCTTGCGGCGCCTTCGTTTCCGTAAAGGACCAGGATGGCATGCTCCACGCCCTCTGTGGTAGCAATCATCGGAACAATCTTTTTACGGACTGCTTTCTTGACTTCCTCGATTGCATAGAAGTTCATAGGGTCGCTCATGGCCAGATAAAGCTCGTCCCGCTCCATGCGGACCGGCACTACCTGGAACTGTTTCGCAATGTTTTTCGGAACAACCTGTGCCATGGAAATAGGAATAGTGGTTTTCGAAAGATCTATGTATTCAATACCCAGCTGAAGACGAAGTGCCTCGATCAGCTCTGCCTCTGTGATGATTCCTGCTGAGATCAAAGCCGCTCCAAGCCGTTCCTTGGTCTCCTTCTGCCTCTGCAGTCCCATATCCAGTTCTTCCGGTGTAATCGTCCCCGCCGCGATCAGCAGGTCACCAAGACGTTTGTATGCCATGTGGGGGTCTCTCCTTTGCATTTATATTCGGTATGTGATTCATGTTTAAATCTATCTATAACAAATTTGTTGCAGCTGTTCAGTGCCTTTATAGTTACACGTTTCGTAAAACAGTACCTGCTGAATAGTTGCAATTAGTCTTATTTTCTTTTTTATAATTGGTCTAATTTTATATCGTTTACTGCTATCACATCGAATTTGTTGGTAACAATCTTTTTGCCATCTTTATCTGTGATTTCAAGAATTACATGGAAGGTAGTTCCTTCCAGTTTCACGCTTTGAATTGTTGCTTTCAGGTCAAAGGAACTGTAACTGGCAGAAGAAATCAGTTTCTGCCAGTACGGGGAACCATCCTCTGCGGTTAATTGAACCGCTATTTCGCCCCCCGCTGTTCCATCAATTTTATTTTCATTTTCATCTATAGCTGCAAAAGCACTTTCTGTTTTTCCGTAAGTCGGACTGAAATACTTAAGTACCGTTCCATCACTGCCTTTATTAACACTTGTTGTATATCGAAGCTCTTTTTCAATTACATTCGTTAAGGTGGAACATAGCTGCTTTGCGTGGGATCTGGTCAAAGATTCATTATACATCCGGGTGGCAAAAGCCATTCCCTGCGTCATAACCTGACTTGCAAGCAGCAGGATAACGGTCGCCGCCAGCAGCTCCCCAAGAGAAAAGCCTCGTTTGTCAGACAGCAGTTTTCGTATTCGGTTTTTCAATTTGATTTTCGCTGTATTTTTCATGCCTTTCTCCTGTAAATGTGTTTCTGTTTGTCCTGTTCACAGCAGCATGCTTCCCAATGCACAGAAATTATACATTCTCATAATTTCCCGCCGCAGCTCGCGAGTTTTCTGTGAAAGCTTTAAAATTCAACTTATTTTATAATAAATATAACTCTTTTCCAGACTGTTTGCTTGGGACTGATATACCTGCACCGGAATTTCCGCACTTGATGCACCGCCGGCACCTCCTGTGGCATTCTCTTCTGAAAGGATCACTTTCGTAGAATTGGTTCCTGTGCTTACCTCTGCTCCTGTTTGTCTTGTCTGGAAAGAGGTATCTGTATTGTCCGCCTGCTTGTTTACACGCGCAGTCGTCACAACTGCTCCTGCCAGCATCAGCACTGCAAGGGACAAAATGATCATGGTAACAAGAGTCTCTGCAATTGTTTCACCGGCTTTACTTTGCAGTTTCTTTTTTAATCTTAATCCTGATTCTTTCATTGTGAATCTCCCAAAGTACGTTCTGTGTCACCGTAAAAAATGTCTTTTGCTTCCCAGGTGTATTCATACGTGGTAGCTTCAGTGCTACCATCATTTGTCGTCGTCACTGACTGTCCGGTTTGCTTTACTTTTCCAGTTAAACTAAGTATCACCCGGCTGGAATCACTTCCATTACCAGTACTTAACCTTACAGTAATATCATAGGTAACTTCATTTGCTTTCGTATCGTCAGTGCTTTTAATACGCTTAATGGTAACTTCTGTATTTATGGGATTCAGGTCCTTAAATTGAGTAATCGCCGTTTCAGATCCTGCTCCAGAAGTTGATAATGTCAACTTTTTGGTAAGAGTATCCATTTTTTCTGTTGCTGCAACATTTTCATTTTGAGCATCCAATTCCTTCAGGTAACCTTGTATCAGATCGGCAAAATCTGTCGGCGTCGCCAAAGAAGAGTTGAGAACTTCAGATGAATTCCAGTTTTTGTTTGTCTTTATATTTGCACCCGTTGTATCTTTTTTTACTGTAACCATTGCGGACAGCTTTATATTAATAATAGAATCTCTTAGCACCTGTGCCGCACTGGTACAGCTCAATTGATTCTGCTCCGACTCCCGGTCTGATGCCACTGTTTTCACAGTAGTCACTGCACCTTCCAGCATTACCACACTCAGAATAGATGCCACCAGGAAAAGTAACAGCCCAAAGAAGATAGAGGTACCCTGTTCTGATTTTAATTTCTTTCTTATTTTTTCTCTCAGCATTTCAGATACCTCCTTTCTCTTAAAATCCACTGTCTCCGCTTTCCCAGCTGCCATCATCTTCGGAAAAATCATCCGCGGATTCATTTGGTATAATGTCTATTGTATCGTTATTCTGGTCTTCCCAGCCCGATGCAGCATCCGAACTATAGTTCGCACTGTCTGCACTGCTGCCAGACCAGTCAGCTCCTGTTTCTGAGTCAGAAGGATCTGTGGATACCGTCTGCCCACTCTCTAATCCTATCACATTTATCCAAGTGTAGCTGGTATATTCTACTCCTTTATACGTGTAGGTTCCTTTCACAGTAAGTGTTGCCGGAACAAGAGACTCAATGGTTACAGTAAATTGATTGTCTGATATTTCTGATACAGTAACCGCACCAACCGGATCTTCTGTTATAGTCCAGGTCATCATTGACGCAAAGTTCTTTGATGGTGCTGTATCTGCATAGACTGCAATTTTCTGGTCACCCGAGGTCTGGACATTCTGGCCTTCACTGATTTCCACTTCGAAGCCAGAAGCAGTTTCGGGATCTGACTCAAAATATTCAGCCGCACTGTTTTCCGAATTGGATTCTGGCGCAGATTCAAAATCGCTGCTGCCATAGGAGCCCGCTTCTTCTGATTCCGTAACCATATCTGCGTATTCTTCGCCAGCTTCAAATCCACCTACATCATCCAGATTTTCTGTGTCCACGTCGGCTTCCAGAGATTCCATTGAAATACCGCTTTCTTCACTTTGTGCCGCATCCTCTTCAATTGCCACTCCACTGCCATCTGATGAAAAACCATCCGCACCCACTTCTGCTGTGCTTCCGGAGGAACCAGCTTCATTTACACTAAGTGCCTGTGATGTAGGCACTGCATAAAGCGTGATTGAATCTGATGTCTGGTGAAGTTCTCCTTTTATTTCTGCGGAGTCAGAGTATACCGTAAGATCTGCTGTTACTGTCAACGTGAAAGAGGCCTGGTATTCCAGTTCTATTTCCTGATTATCTACAGTCTTGCGTACTGTTGCTCTCACAGTAATAACCGTGGTTCCTGTTTTCAGGGCCTCAACTGTAGCAACGTAGCAGTTCTCTGCTTCAGAGTACTCCAACTTTACAATTTGCGCAATATAATCTTTTTGATCAGAGGTCTGGGTTTCAGTCTGTACATTGTCGCCTGCTTCACTGGCGGATACAAATGTTTCTGTGTCATCTGAAATCTCAACGCCTTCAGAGACTCCATCTGACCAGTCGGACTGCTGTGAAACTGCCGCTGTCGCAGTGTCATCTTTATCATCTCCATTACTGTATTCCACTGTGAATCCATTATTCAGAGTCAGCTTTTCACCAAGACTGTCATCACCAACCAGGTTACTGTCCAGATAGAATGTTTTCAATGCCCTTGGCTGATTGCTGTCATCTATCTTCTCCAAATCCATGTCTTCGAAAATATCCATGGTCGCGCGGCTTTCTCGCCAGAAAATACCCTCCAACGGCCATGCACCGTAGTGAACATTTACGCTGGTTCCACGCTTGGTTTTCTGTGTCAGAATCGTTGGGAACGGATAGTTCTCACCCTCCAGGTCGGTGCGGTTGCCTGGGAAGGAGTATTTACCGTCTACGTTCTGGTCGTTTTCTTTTTTGGTAACTGTAGCGAAAGTAGCTGGAACCTCGTCAGCATTGCTTGGAGTATTCAGGAGAGTAACAAAATTACCTTGTACCTTCTGTCCATTTGCTTCGCCGCCAATTGTAGAATCTACATCTACCTCCCCTGCCATTTCTGCCCAGCTGAGAGGAATGGCTGTAGAATCAATGTTGTTCCAATCTGCATTTGAATTAGCACCCCATATCTCTTTAATTTTATAATTTTTTTGTATAGATTTTGGGATATTATCTTCATAATAATAGCAATTGGAAATTTCTATTTTAACATGGTAATTATCGCTCTTTTCATCATGAGTTTCACCATTACTGCCAATTGGTTCAATAGATGTAATTTTATCAATATAAGCTGGATCATTTGGCATCTCTACATAAGTATAACAATTCCTGATAACAGTAGCTGGGCTTTCACATTTTTTATTATTTCCATTTGTGTCATCCTTGTAGTCTTTAACTCCAAGAATTGAATCACCTAACAAGGTTAACAAATTTCCTTTGTTTTTAATGTAAATACCACCCGATATTCCAGCCAGCATCAGCCTGCTTCCCTGATAATTTTTCGAAACATTATCGATGCATTCTTTGGTACAGATTATTTTTCCACCTGTATAACAATTTGTAATATAGCCTCGCATACTTCCAACCAGGCCACCAACTCTAACTGATTCCATTCGTCCGGAAAATATTGTGTTTACTACAATATCATTAACTGCAGTACATTTACTTAAATCCATTGTACTCATTCCGAACATTCCACCAATGCTTGTATCACCCCATGCACCTTTTGTGGTGTTGTCCCGAATTGTGTAACCAGATACTGTACAATTTGATATTTTTACATCATCGGATGATTTCCCCTTTCCTACTGCTGCAAGTCCACACATACCTCCCATTGCGTGCCAACTTTTCTCACTATCACTCCTTCGCTGAATATAATTTCCTTTATCCGAATACAAAATAACATTATTTACCTTTGCGCCTATAATATTTCCAAACAAACCAACAACGGTATTTTTACTGTTAATTTCAATATTTTTGATATAATATGTATTCCCGTCATAATTCCCATTAAAGTAAGACATATGAGCCTGTGCATCTGAAGTATCCTTCACACCATTCTCATCATACATAGAACCAATCTGTGTAAAGAAAACATTTCCGCCATCTGGTGCAGATGTCATATTCGCGTCTACATCATGACTTTGAATCCAGTTGTAATCTGCACTCACCGGGGCATCATTTCCCGTCATATAACCCAGATACGGATATTTATCAACAAGCTCCACATCATCTGCCGTATCCAATGTCTTCGTCGCAGTCCCTGTCTTATAGTTCCAGTTCATATACTCCAACTGCTCCGCAGAGCGGATTTCGTATTCTTTGCCGTTTTCGCCGGGCATTATTTCATTGGCATTTGCCTGGACTTCGAAGCCGTCTTCCAGAACGGTTACAGTAGGAGACTGAATTCCATCATAATTTGGAGAGTTGCTACCGTACTGCATTGCATTTGCAAAAAACGGGTTGATAGTAAAAGTGTACAGCTGGCTGTTATAACTAAACTGCCAGATACCGTTCGCCGTTCGGTCGTTAACTGTCATTTTCATATAACTACTCGTATCTGAGCTGCTGCTTATTCCAATCGCCTGGGCGGTAGTGTATGCCACAACAGTCACTCCATCCAGCTGATTTGTCAGGTTCTCAGAAGCCTGGGCATTCTCACTATCTCCAGCCTGGAAATAGTACATTGTCGAAGCAGGTTTGGTACTGCCGATAGCATAATAATATCCATATCCGTATTCCGTGATTCTTCCGCCATCATCATGACGAGTACACAAGGTACTGTCTCCTACCTTGTCCAAAACTGAAGTAGGATCCTGACTGCTGGCTTTATAACCGATATAGGAGAAATGGTAGCCGTCATTGGCTCCTCCTTCCTCATGTTCCCAGTAAATGACACCAATGCTTCCCAGGTTAACCGGGATCTGCCAGTTGCCGTAATGAACCTTTTTACCCTCTTTAGTTACTACTGCATTAAAAGGATAATTTTCTTCATCAGTTGCTCCGTTGCACCGGGACTCGTCTGCCATAGTTCCTTTCATTGCCTTTTCCACCATTTCCTGATATGTAACATGGATGCCAGCGCCCTGATCATTGCTAAACGGAAGCATATTATTCAGATACCGGAAAGTACCCCCGCTGAGGTAATAACAGTCAGAAGAAACAACACCGCCGCCTTTTGGTGAAAAGCCATAGGTTTTGGAAGTTCCGGCTGCGCCCAACGCAACTGCACAATAATCGCCTTTTAATACACCTGTATTTTTTGCAGTAAATCCACCGATCGTACAGTTTGCACCTTTTGAATATTCAATTGATACATTTCCAACTGCATAGCTGTTTCGAATCAGACCGGAACCAATATTTTCGCCTGCAAAACCGCCCAGATAAGCATTTCCGTAGAGCACACTTGCATTCACTGCCGGAGCATCCACTTCACTGTTATAGATATTTCCCTGGTTACTGCCAGTCAGTCCACCCATGTAAAGAGTTCCGTTTCGCTGGACATACACGATTCCATCACGCCCCATACTGTAACCACAGACTGCACAATTCTGAATGGTTCCCTTGTTGATTCCAGCCAAAGCCCCCATATAAACATTACGGTTACTTCCGATCGTTCCAGTATAGCTAAGGTATGGATTACTTACCGCTGTGGTTCCTGTAAAATCGTTATTCTCCCAGTCAGACACAAGGAAAACATTCTGTATGGATCCCTGATTTTCTCCAATAAATCCAACCGCTGTACCTTTTGCGGCAAAGCTGATTCCACGGATTTCATATCCTCCGCCTTTGTAGGTAGATGTAAAAGGTGTGATTGTTCCATCTTCCGCTACCCCCACAGGACTCTGGACAGTTACCGCTTCCTGAACACCTTCATAATTTTTCCAGTCATATGGCGCATAATCAATATCCCGTTCTTGGATAAAGGAAATTCCCTTTAATAAGGATGCATAATCCTGATAGTATAAGCTCATGTGATAAAGCTGTCTAGGTGTGCGGAGATAAATAGCTGAAATATTATTCGGAGCCTGATCTGCAGCTTCTACTGATTTAGCAAAATGGGGATTGAAATAGAATGTCTTTCCAGTCATCACCTCTGCGGTCTCATCACCGTCAGCCTGTGCTGCAGTCCCCTCATCGTTAAGTTCCGCATCTGATGCACCTTTTACTGTCAGCTTCTGGTAGTAAACACCCTTGATTGCCTGAGCATTCATAATTTCTTTTGGCAATGGGAAAATAACGTAAGTTTCCTCTGATTGCGCAGTATCGCCATCATTTACAGAAACTTCGAACTTCTCAGTTTCCGTACTGTTGCAGTCAACCTTCCATTCTTTCAGCTTGTCTGCATCCTCACTGTTCTGATAACTGACAATAAAGCCAGACAATGTCTCAAGCGCACTCTTCGCATATACAATACCGTATCCATCTCCAACGACAGTCAGACTATCTGACAAAGAGGACTGGACATTTCCACCAAAGAAGCCGTATTCTCTGGAATTCGACTCATTTATTGCATATTTCTCATAATATACAAGGCTTCCTGCCTCATAGCTTGCCTGCCAGTCTCCATAATGAGAAATATCTTTCAAAGATGGATAGGAATAGCTTGTGAGACCTTGGTTTCTCAAATTGTAGGCATAGGTTGTGGTGGAAGTGGTAAAGGAATTGCTGCCATTGTTGTTCAGCTTTTCTGCCATTTTAGCTTTATTACTAAAGGTTAAATAATCCACAGCCTCGCCATTGTCATTTTCCACATTTTTTCCCTTATTTAAATAGTAGACATTTTCCAGAGTACCTGGGCTGACAGCATATATTACAGGATTGTTGTTACTTTCGCTGTTTTCCAGGTAAGTAGCAACTGTATAGCTGTTTTTTATCTTGAGAGCATTACTGTCAACAGAGCTTGCTACAAGGCCACCGCCGTGATTGGCTGGATTCTGATACCCTGCCGTATAGCAGTACTCAACATTTACGCTGCCACTGTTTACACTTCCTATCAAACCACCTGTTACATCTCCGGTCAGGTAAGAATCTGCATAACAGTTTTTTATACTCACTGCACAATCTGCCTGTCCGATCAGACCTCCTACAGTACCGATAAGATCACCTGTTGTACCGTTCTCTCTGCCATCCATAACAGTTGCCGCAAAACTGTTGTCTATTGTCACAGAAGAGCCTGAGTCTGACCCACTGTTAGTATGTCCAATCAATCCACCCTGAATTCCGGCACCGCTGATCCAGACATCGTTCTCATTCTTTCCTTCTATGTCTTCTGTGTCCAGATATACCTCACAATTGGTTATTTTCGCAGAGCCTGTGGTCTCACCTGCGATTGCACCGACACTTACCTTCTCTTTTCCTTCACCGGTAATTGCTATGGTGGTTCCTGCCAGACGCAGATTCTCCACCGTCATAGAATCCTTCAGCACGGCAAACAGACCGGCACCTTTTCTGCCTGTGGCAGAGCCATCTGCAGTTGTTATATCCACACCATTTTTTACATTCAGGTGATAGATTGCCATGCTTTTGTCGCCGATAAAGCTCTCCAGGTTCTTGTTGGTGATTGGAGTGAACGCCTTGTTTCCGTAACAGCTGTACCAGGAAGTGGTGTCATCTTTTTCTTTCTCTTCCTGCTTTTCAAAATGGATAGAATTGCCAAGCTTAGCTGTTTTTATATCTTCTGCCACTCCAGATTCCTGATCCAGATTCTGCAGATGGCGACCATAATAAATAGCCGCATTTTCAGAAGTACTCTTGTCAGCAAAAAGACTGTTGGTGTCATACTGTGTAAACAGACCATCGATCTTGTGGTTTTCACTTCGTACCGTAACTTTTATATTGAGAGCAGTTCCGGCTCTTAGTGCCTTGGTATTCGTACTCTTTAAATAACTATTCTTTTCTCCATAAAGTGATACAAATCTGGTGGCATCACTTGTCAGATCATCCAAAGTGATTTTTAAAGTATAACTGCGCCCTACAATCGAACTCTCCTCATTAGTATCCTTCTCTGACATGTCTCCAACATGCAGATCATCCTTCGCATGAACCAGCTTATCCCCAGATGCTTTATACTTCAGATTTAATTGATTTCCCTTATCATCCGTCAGAACCACATCAAATGACAACGGTTTATTGTCCTGTCCCTGCCGCATACAAGTAATAGTTGCAACCAGTTTTTCCTCATTTGTAACCGTGATCTTCGGGGCAAGCACTGCTGTATTGCTGCCATCCAGTGCATCTCCGCCGTAATATCCGATTCTTGCGCCATCGCTGAGACGATTGTCTTTATAGCGGAAGCTGTCATATACATTTGGATCATATGGTTTGATACTATCTGACTCGCTATAAAAAACAGCATATACGCTGGCACTTTCCGGGTTATATTCTACTACCCAGTAGTTATTGTAAAGTTCGCCATCTACAGTATCAGTTGTCACCAGTACACTGGCAGCCCTTGTTGTGTTTGCTTTTTCAGAGGAAAGTGCGTAATAAAGCTTCTGTTCCTTGGTGGCATCTGAGGGCGTTCTTTCCATAGCATTTGCTGTTTTTTCCCCGTCATAAAGGCTGCTGTTACCATTGCTCTGCAGCTTCACCAGATTATTCTGCACCGCCGTATAAATCAGCTCTGCCTTATTATCCAGAGCTTTCTGGCGCAGGTTCTTCCTTATGGAAAAAATCGTAGGCACAACAATGGCCATGAGGATAAGGAGTATTGCCACCGTGGCCAGAACCTCTGCTAATGTATATCCTTTTTTCTTTTTATTATAAAATGGGTTCATGGTTTCACCTCAATATTTTTATAATATCTTCGAAGCTTCCTGAAAATAATTATTGTTCGCTTGAAAACACTAACCGCTCTGCGGAATGCTCCCTGCGTTCAATAATCAGAAATGGACAGACTTCGACATATCTCATTATAAATCACGGGTTAGTCTTTCGCAACTGTTAGAATATGAAAAGAGTATGCGAACTACGGCATTTTTGCCATTTATTCCGTGCAAAAAATAAGATAAACAAATTTCTCCCTTCCTTTTCCCCTTGAAATCCCCCTGTCGAACTGGTACTATTATAGATAAAAGATTGACGAAATAACTGCAATTTTGACTTGAAATATCGGAATTAGGAATGGGGTAGAGAGTTTTTGATGAAGTCTTTTAAAGTCAGCATCATTTTACCGGTGTATAACGTGGAAAAATACCTGAGCGCGTGCCTGGACAGCTTATTGGCACAGACACTTGAGGAAATAGAGATCGTAGCTGTCAATGATGGCAGTACAGATAGAAGCCTGCAGATTCTGCAGGCTTATCAGTCGTTAAATCCGGAGAAGCTTTTTATATTTTCCACAGAGAACCACGGCGTCAGCAGGGCACGAAATTACGGTTTTGCCCATTCCCATGGAGAATATGTCTGGTTTGTAGACAGCGATGACTTCGTAGAGCCTGACGCCTGCAGACTTCTTTATGAAAAGGCTACCGCCGACGGAAACGACCTGGTTCTTTTCCGCTACTATAATGTAGACTCTGAGACCGGAATTCGTAAGGAATACATTGCATCCTGCCATAATCAGAATTTCCGGGTTGCAGACAAGCCTTATGAATTACCTGCGATTTCTCCATACCCATGGATCAAGTTCATTCACAGGGACCTGTTTAACGGACTTTGTTTCCCGGAAGGAATCCGGTTTGAAGATCTTCCAGTGGCCTATCTTCTGGCTGTGAAAGCCCGTTCCATCGGATACGTTGATCAGTGCTTCTATAATTACAGAAAAAATGTAGGATTCCTCAGCCGTCTCACGCCTTCTACCCTTCACATCCGAAATGCCATTATTTTTATGAAGGAAGAAATGGAGAAGCTGGGGCTGTTTGAGCAATATCAGACAGAGCTGGATTTCATTGCTGTGCGCCATTTTTTCTACCGTTTCTGGAAGCTTCTCACCAACTATGAGACTGACCAGAAAGAACTGAAGCTGCAATTGATCAATGAGCTTTTCGATTATATGGAGTCCAATATTCCGGACTGGGAGAACAATCATTATGTCCGATATTCCCTTCCGCCACATATTGTGCGGCTGCTCTGTCTTTATGGTTCCAGGCAGGAAATGATTTCTTTCATAGAGGCCTGCAACGGAATGACCGTACAGCAGCAGAAAGCCTGGATAAAGGATTACAAGCTTTCTCACAAAACCTCTCCCAGCTATCAGCCTGTTGAGATGATCCACCGGGAAAAAACCTCCTCCCAGTTTTATGGCTTTGCCTATACCGGAAGCCTTGCTCCTGATCCGGAGCAGATTCTTCTGGAAGCCAGCCGTGGAAAAGAAATTCCTACCTGGATATTGAAATTACTTGTGCATCTTCTGGAGAATTTTGGAGAACACCAGATCATTGTCTCCCTGACTCAGGAGAAGCATGCCTTGTTCCAGGCTCTTCTGAACCGCTATCTTTCCGACAACACAGCTCTGTCTGAGAATATTACTCTGGTGTGCCCGGACAGCGAAGAATACGGCAAAGCACTTGCACTCTCCGGCTACGTGATCACAGATGGGCCTTTGCCCTACTATTTCCGGAAGGAAGAGGGACAGTTTGTGCTGCTTTACTGCGGACACAATCTGTATCCGGAAACCGTTCTGAACACACCTGATTCCACCGCTGATACAGGGCTTTGGCAGCATACTATGTTTATGGCAGACTGCCTGTATTTTAACAATGTACAGAACCGGGATATTTACCTGCAGGAATGTATGACAGCTAATATCTGCAAAACGCCTTACATTATCGGTTCTTCCACCC
The DNA here is from genome assembly GCF_039841815.1 of Ruminococcus sp. 1001136sp1. Taxonomy (NCBI): domain Bacteria; kingdom Bacillati; phylum Bacillota; class Clostridia; order Eubacteriales; family Oscillospiraceae; genus Ruminococcus; species Ruminococcus sp. 1001136sp1. The sequence goes on from NZ_JBDPGY010000001.1 coordinate 238,983, forward strand.
ACATTCCGGTGATTCCCAATGAATCACACAGGGAAAAGCTCCGCCGCAGCTTGCAGATGGATTCCATGCAGACTATTTTGTATGCACCGCTGCTTCCAGGGTCCTATATTGCAGACACTGAACAGGCATTCCGGAATTTCATGGCAGCCCTCTACATATTTGACTGTGAACTTTCCGATCATCAGGTTTTGTATCTGCATCTGGATCATGAGAGGGAAATTGATTTTTCTGAATTTAGACATATAAAAGAAATGCCAAAAGATTTCGATGTACCGGATTTCGCTGCGGCGTGTGATATTTTTATATCGGATTATCACAATGCACTTTCTGCCAGATTCACCACAGGCACACAGATTCTGCGATTTCTGTGCGGTACATTTCTTCGACACGAAAATGCAACCAGTGACCATCAGACTGTACCAGCTGCTCCTGTCCTGCAGGAAACCACTTCCTGTCTGCCCGAGAGCTCTGGAGCCTGTTTGAAAAATCATTCCTGCAATCTGCACTCCACACTTTGTGATATATTTCACCCGGAATATCCCGCTTTTGATAATGTGCCGGAGTTAGTACGATATATCAGGCAGTTAGAACTGATTTCTGAGAAGATGCCCGCAAATGAAGCTTTGCATTTTGAACCTGTCGACCAGTTTACTTCCAATACAGGTCATGGGTTCGATTCCCAGGAATACAATTGGAATTCTTCGAAAAAAAGCTCTCTGCAAATGGAAAACAATCATGATTTACAGGCAGCAAAGAATTCCTCTGGAGAAGCCACTATTTTCGAGGAATCCCCACAATATCTTCTCACAGATATTGCAGATTCCCTCTTAAATGGACGACCGCTGCCCTATTATGCTCCAGCTTCTTCCGATGATGTACCGACACCGCGCACACGCGTCCTGTTCTTTACAGGGCGGAAGCTTTCCCAGAATCTGGTTCGGGATTTTAATGCCCTGGCTGCACAGGCACCAGAAAAAGAATTCTGGCTTGCATACAATGATTTCCGCAATACAGACTCTGCCAAATATCTGGCACAGTTATCACCTGACTGTTCCAGCCTGCCATTGAAGCCGGATCCCGAGAAAGGTAACCGCTGGAAGCTGGCAAGTGTGCTCACCAGCCGGATGGGACTTTTCTCATTTTATCCCTTATCCCATATTTTGGACTTGGGGACGGAAGAATATAAGAAGTGCATGGGAGAGACAAGATTCGATGAAGTCGTAATCACTTCCACAGATAGTATAAAAACGGTTGCTACGCTTCTGGCTGCTGCGCCAAAAGCGTCCTATACTTTTGACACCTTTAACCCAGAGCGCTACAGTACCTCAAGACCTTACAGACACCAGATCGCATTTCTTTGCAGAATGTTAAAGGATACAGGTAGTCTGGAATTGCCTGCAGAGCTTACTGGATTGAAACTGACGCAAAGTTCTGGCAAAAATAAAGATAAGGGAATGCTCTAGAGCGTGTTTGGAAAAGGCTTTCTGCAAGATGTGCGTCACAATTTGTGGGAATGCTTTTTTATACCCCATTCCTTACGAAAGGATTTACCTATGAAATTAACCACTATCATCCCGGTCCACAATGCTGAGAAATACATCACAGCCACTTTGGACAGTGTATTGCAGCAGGATCTGGGAAATCCAGAGGAGCTGGAGGTGATCTGTGTGGATGACGCATCCACCGACGCTTCTGTTGCCCTCATAAAAGATTACCAGCAAAAAGACTCCCGCATCCGCCTTTTCCTCAACGAAAAGACCCGGTTTGCAGGAGCCTGTCGAAATAAGGGAATCGAAGAAGCCCATGGTGATTACCTTCACTTTCTTGATGCAGATGACCTTGTAGAAAAAGGTGCCTACCAGAAATATCTGTCCATTGCTGAACAGGCGGGTGCCGACATGGTAAAGGGCTGCGCCGTCTGCTTTGACAATGAGACCGGCGAGCTTTCCGATACCCCGCTTTTTGCACTGTCTGATGTGCCCGCTGAGTGCTTCGATAAGGTTCTGAATTTCCACCAGGCTCCCGAAATTTTCAGCCACATCAGTGTAGTTCCATGGAATGCCATTTACAAACGGGATTTCATTTTGGAAAAGGGACTTCGCTTCAACAACCTGGTCTGTGTCAACGACCGTTCCTTCTACAGTGAAGCCGTATTCACTGCCAACAGGATCTGGCTCACTCACGAGCAGATTGTCCGTTACCGTGTGAATAACAGCGCATCCCTTGTAGGAAACCGTGCCAGAAACTTCCATTGTGAATTTGATTCCTGGCAATTGATCATGAACCAATGTACCAAATACAATATTCAGGGCCGCGAGCTGGCCATCGTAATGGAGCGTGAGCTGATTGACATTTTTATCTGGTATCGCAAATACAAGAAAATTCCGGAAATTTCAGAAGAGATTACTGCGCAGACCCAGGCGTTTGCGCAGAAGCTTGATATTTCGCCTCTTGAAGCATTCCCGCCTTCTTTCAAGTGGTACTACGATTATCTCACTTTTCTTCCAGAATTTGAGAGCCTTACAAAAAATTATAACAATATTACCCAATTCAAAAAACAAGCCAAACTAATCATGCCTCAGTGTGCCACCCTGGCCGACTTCCGCCACCACATCCAGGAAGCCCACGCCACAGACAGTACCTCTAAACGGTCAGGTGTATTAAAAAAACTGCTCTCTCATTTTAAACATTGAATTTTCGCTCTAATTTAGAAGCCACCAGTTCAGCTGGTGGTTTCTCTTTGATTTGACAAAGGGGCTTGTGATACCGCTCTAAAGGGTGGCATCACAAGCTCCCAATTCTCACGCGCCTTCATTATTCGCCCTGCTCACCGACTTCTTCCTATGCTTCTTCGCCTCATAAAGCTGCTGGTCTGCAAGGGAAATCACCTGCTGGATGTCTGTTGAAATATTTGGGCGGAATTCGGCAATTCCAAGGGAAATCTCCACCAGGAAAGGCTTGCCGGATTTTTCATTAAACAGCTTACATGCCATCTTCACACGCTCCCGGAACTTCTCTCCGAAGTCGGCTTCCTCGCATTCCAGCATGATAATATATTCATCACCGCCCACACGGCCCAGAATATCATTGCTGCGCAGACATCCCTTTAATATTTCGGCAACACTCCTAAGGGCAAAGTTCCCTGCCGGATGCCCCCAGGTGTCGTTAATCTCTTTTAAGTGATCCAGATCACCATAGATCATATATGCCCTCTGGCCATTCCCAGCCTGGCAAACCCGCTTGGTGTGCTCCATAAACCCGCGCAGATTCAGAAGTCCGGTCAGCTCATCATACTCGGAAATAATACCAAGAACGCGGTTTTTCTCCTTAATCTCTTCCATATCTCTGGACATCTCCAGCCGTCTGGCCGCCTCAGCCTTGCTTATCTCCAGATAATGCAGGGACAGACCAATTTGCAGGCTGATCACATAGAAGAACGGGAAATCCTCCTGGTCAATGTCACAGGCCAGAAGTCCATACTGCTTCTCCCCGGAAAAAAGAAGAAAAACCATAAACTGGTGGCGCTCTTCGTCCTCCATCAGATCACAGATTCCGTTTTCCTTCATAACCAGAGGTCTTTCATAAGCCGCCTTGGTAATGATTCTGCCATTCTCATAGCTGGCAGCAAGATGAAGGTTATAAGGGCAGGTCCACTTCCGTTTTCCATCGTAAACAATCGGTTCATCCAGAAGAAAAAGATGAGTACATCTTGTATGAAGCTCCCGCATTTTCTCCATAATTTCCTTCAGAAAAGCCTGCTCGTCATCCATGCAGTCGTTTAAATCCCGGGCAAGAACCGGAATAAACCAGGATTTCCTCTGAAAACTGATCAGCTCCAGCTTCATTCCGGTAATGGTCTTATTCAGCCTGTGCACCTGGGCACCAAGCCCCATGGGTGTCTCTTTCTTCGAAACATCCTCTGACACACAGCCGCAGGACTCTCTTTTTACAAAAGAAACCGGCACGCGTCTGGATACAGCTTCTTTTCCGGGATCTTTTCCATCCAGGCGGTTTACCAGATCGTAAACTGCCATTTTACCCATAAGCTCTCCGTCCTGCTGAATTGTAGTAAGGGGCGGTTCCATCCCGGATGCACGCTCACAGTCATCAAATCCGGTAATCATAATATCCTTGCCAACCACAAGCCCACGCTTCTCGCAGACACGATAGCCGGCAAAAGCCATCTCATCATTGGCAAATACAATGGCCTGGGCATCCGGGTTGCTATCCAGAAGGTATTCCACCTGTTTGTCCACAAACTCGGAATAGTCCCCCTGGGCAATCATTCCATGGGTTACAGGAAGCCCGTATTTCTTCATGGTTTCCAGATAAGCTTCCTTGCGCTCAATGGCATCTGTGTTATGCTCCGGTCCTGCCATGAACAAGATTCTGGACAGATGATGCTCTTCCACCAGATGAGAAATGACCATCGCAATACCACCTTTGTTGTCACAGATCAGGGAGTGACAATTGGGCACATCCACGACTTCTGTAAGAAAAACCGTGGTGATCCCATTATATTTCCGGGCAAATTCGTTGGGATCAACCTCCCGCAGCTGGATTCCCAGTGTTCCATAATTAATGATCAGACCATCCAGTCCGCCGATCAGGCTGTAGTCATGTATGGTATTAAATTGATAGTCATAGGAATTTTTCTGTTTGCTGCCCAGGACATCTTCAAAAAAGTCCTTCGTCCGGGTTCCCAGGAAAAAACAGACATTTACATCCAGCTCTGACGCCGCCTCAGAAATCCCCTTGATATGCTCTTTTGGAAAATAGGTATGCACTCCTCCGATGAGAACTCCAAGATTATACCTCTTTTTTTCTTCCATCTTCACACCTCTCGCTGCAAAAATTTGATATTTTTTCTTTCTCCTTCATATCGCACTTCATCTGTTTTTCACGTTCTTTTTTATCCAAAATCAGCTTTTGGCTTTCGTCTATTATAACAATGTTTCCTATAGCATGTAAAGTCGCTTTTGTGAACTTTCGCTAAATATGTGAATATTTGAGTCCTTCATTGCAGTGCAGATTTTTTTCTGATATACTTTAGACATCAAGCGTACATCTGTAAATTAAAGCAGTAAAGAATTGGACTTTATCGGTTATAGAGGGAACCGTTTTCATCGTCCCAGAGCATGTTTGAAAAAGGCTTTCTGCAAGATGTGCGTCACAATTTGTGGGAGATTTTGTCCGGATGAGGGCGCCATAGCGGGCTACGGCAACCGAATTCGGGCAAAATATACCGCAAAGTGGGGCGTGCCTGAAACACACTCTGGCGCTTGATAGGAAGGATAAAAAAATGGCAATTAACCCCATGAAATTACTTGAACTTAAGAACCTGTGGAACGCTTTTACAAGGCGCCACCCGAAATTCCCACAATTTATTTCCGCCGTACAGCAGGCCGGCATTTCCGAAGGAACCGTGATCGAGGTTCAGATCACCACACCAGATGGCAGAACTTTCACTTCCAACCTGAAGGTACAGCAGGAAGACATCGAAGCTGTGAAAAGTCTACAGAATTACCAGTAAATATTTAGCTAAATTTCATCTGGATTTTACAATATTTTTGCACAAAAAAATTGTATTTTTATTGAAAATATTGTATAATATGGCTTAAAGCATTCCTGTTTGCAGATACAGTTCCGCGAACAGCAGCCTTAAAGAAATGAAAGTGAGGGTTCACCATGAAACAGAACAGTATGTTAGCAATGATTCTGGCTGGCGGCCGTGGCAGCCGTCTTCACGATCTTACCAACAAAGTGGCTAAACCGGCAGTTTCCTACGGCGGTAAATACCGTATCATTGATTTCCCCCTCAGTAACTGTGCCAACAGTGGCATCGATGTAGTAGGCGTACTGACACAGTATGAGTCAGTTGAGCTGAACAGTTATGTTGCAGCTGGCGGACGCTGGGGACTGGATTCCAAGGACAGCGGTGTATATGTACTTCCGCCTCGTGAGAAAGCAGACACCGGACTCGACGTATATCGCGGAACAGCCGACGCGATTTCCCAGAACATTGATTTTATAGATCAGTATGATCCGGAATACCTTCTGGTACTTTCCGGTGACCACATTTATAAAATGAATTATGACAAGATGCTTGCCTTCCATAAAGAGAGACAGGCCGATGCTACCATCGCCGTTATCGAGGTTCCTCTTAAGGAAGCCAGCCGTTTCGGTATTATGAATACTGACGGCGAGACAGACCGTATCACCGAGTTTGTTGAGAAGCCGCCAGTACCTGAGAGCAATCTTGCCTCTATGGGTATCTATATTTTTAACTGGAAGCTTCTTCGCAAGCTGCTTCTTGCAGATATGAAGAACCCGGATTCCAACCATGACTTTGGCAAGGACATCATCCCTACTCTTCTTGGCGATGAGAAACGTCTTTTCGCTTACCGTTTCAAGGGCTACTGGAAGGATGTTGGAACCATAGATTCTCTCTGGGAAGCAAATATGGATCTTCTCAGCCCGGATAATGAGCTGGATTTAAGCGACCTTACCTGGAAAATTTACACCGAAGATGTAACCGCACTTCCGCAGTATATTGGCACAGAGGCCAGGATCCAGAACGCTTACATAACCCAGGGCTGTGTAATTGAAGGCGAGGTTACCAATTCCGTAGTCTTTACCGGAGCCAGGGTGAGACCAGGTGCAAAAGTAATTGACAGTGTACTTATGCCAGGTGCTATTGTGGAGGATGGTGCTGTCGTAATACGTGCCCTTGTTGCCAATGGCGTAAACATCGGCAAGGGTGCTCTTGTAGGAAGTGCTGACAGTGAGCACATCGAGCTGATCGCGAGACGAGTAAAGGGGGCCGAATAATATGTATAAAGCATTTGGAATTGTAAACTCATCATCCAGAAACATCCGTGTAGAGGGACTTGAGGACTACCGTCCAATCGGAGCTTTCTCATTCCTGGGCAGATACCGTATGGTCGACTTCCCGATTTCCAACCTGAGTAACAGCGGCATTGACCGCATTCAGGTCTACGTGAAAGAGAAACCAAGAACTCTGGTTTCCCATATCGGCACCGGACGTCATTATAACATTAACTCAAAGAGCGGACGGCTGCAGGTTCTTTTCACTGACAGCGACCAGAGAAACAATATCTATAACACTGATATTGCTTCCTATTACGAAAATATGGAATGCATCGAAGAAATGCATCATCCATATGTGGTAATCACACCAGATTACATGGTTTATACTGCTGATTTTTCCAAGCTGATCGAGCAGCATATCCAGTCTGAGGCTGACATTACCCTGCTTTATCACGCAGTAGACAATGCGAAGGATGCTTATCTGAACTGTAATATCCTGAATCTGAACAAGCAGAAGGGTGTGCTCTCCATTGAGCCAAACCACGGAAATGCCAAGAACCGCAATATTTTCATGGACACTTACATTATGAAGAAGGATCTGTTTATCGAGCTGATCCGCAAGGCAAAGGCAATTTCTTCAGCCTTTACTCTTGCAGACATTATCAATGAGCTGCATAATGAGCTGGATGTAAGAGGAGTTTCCCACCGCGGCTTCTTCGCTTCCATCACAGATTTCCAGAGCTATTACAACGCCAATATGGATCTGATCGATATCAAGGCTGCACAGACACTTTTCGATCCGGAATGGCCAATTTATACCCGTACCAATGATTCCTGTCCGACTCACTATTATGAAACCGCCCAGATCCGCAACTCTGTCGTTTCCAACGGCTGTCAGGTGGAGGGAACCATTGAGAATTCCATTCTCGGCCGTGGCTGCATTATTCACAAGAATGCCGTGATCAAAAACAGTGTAGTTCTTTCCGGTGCTGAAATTGGTGAGGGCGTACATGTAGAGAATCAGGTAGTAGACAAGATGGTCAAAATCCTTCATGTGAAGGAGGTTGTCTCAGATCCGGCACTTCCTGGATACATTAAGAGAAGAGATATTCTGTAAATATTGCATTCCAGAACCTGTTTGAAAAATCAAACACACTTAGGAAAAGCAAAAGTCCCGAGCGGTTTTGCCCGCCGGGACTTTCTTCTTATATTCTTACCTGCTCCAGCATTTCCTCTACCCTGCCTGGTATACTGGTACCGGCAGTAACAAGCTTCAGCTGCACTCCAGGCAGCTCCGGAAATCTCAGGGCCTCTACTCTTCTGCACATTTCCTTCTGGATTTCGGAAAGCTCCTCTTCCGTAGCCTTAAAAAATACTGTCACAAAATCATCGCCGGAATATCTGAGCACATCGCCTTTACCAGCCGCAACATCCCGAAGCACACCTGCAACCTGGCGCAGCACATCATCTCCAGCCTGATGTCCGAAATTCTCATTGATCCTTTTAAAGTTCTTAATATCCGCAAACATAAGAGCTGCTGCATTGTCCATTTTGCTCAGCTTCTCCACATAATAGCGTTTATTATAAACTCCGGTTACCGGGTCTATATAAACCTTCTCCTTATGAATCCTTACAGATGACAAGATCTCATCCCTGGAATACCCATCGGGCATAAAATCACCATCTATCCTGGATGCCATCTCCAGACAGCAGGGCTTCCTGTCAATCTCCACATACATGGATACCACCTGATACGGATCCTCCCCTGCAACCTCAAGCTTTGTCATGCGCTTCCCGGTCTGCATGCTGAGTCTGGAAATACAGTTGCTGCATTTTTCCAGGCAATTCCATATGTCTGAGCAGGCAGTTTCACTCTCCCACATTTTTCCGTCTTTTTCTATATGGATAACCTTATTCGTTATAGGATCTACATATCGGACCAGATCATAGGGTATCTGCAGGTACTGAAGCAGAAGCCACGCTTCCGTTCCATCTGTAGAGAAGCCGCATTTCTTAAACCGGTCATAAAAACCGGAAAATTCTGCGCTGCGGTCTTTTTCCAGGACTTTCAAACCTTCCTCCCGGACGTTTTCCATAACCATATAATCATCCGTAATATCTGTCAGCTTTCCAACAACGCCTGTATAGCCTTTTTCAGCACCATCAGTCCAGATCACCCTGCATTCGCACCGGTAGTGGCAGGGATTTTTTCCATCTGTGAGCAAAAGATTGCTTGTCACGTCCGGTGTTTCCCGGGTGGCCTGGGTAATCTTCCGGATAAGCCGTTTCAGGGATTGCTCCTCCACAAGATCTTTCAGCACTCCGCTCTGCAATGGGGAAAATGAAGGTTCTGTAATCCCGCTTCGTTTACAGCCAGCCTGGTTAAAGGTGAGCAGCGGCGGTGAAATGGTATAAGTAAAAACAATATTTCTGCTGCCCTCCGCCAGGAAATTATAGCGCATTCTCTCAAATTCCAGCTGCTGCACAATTTTCTCTGAGGAATCCATCTCAAAATCGTGAAATCTGCTGGCAATATCAGAAAGGTCTGTCTGTTCATACCTTTCCTTGGATTTATAGCCCATTTTTTTCTTCAGGGAAGAAGAAATATCCAGAAGGCACTCCAGCATCAACGGATTAAATGCACCGCACTGTCCTGCCAGTATCATCTCGATGGCCTTCTCATGGGAATAAGCATCTTTATAGCATCTCTCACTGGTCAATGCGTCATATACGTCAGCTAATGCCACAACCTGTGCTGAAACAGGGATTTCTTCCCCTTTTAATCCATCCGGATATCCGCCTCCATCGTAGCGTTCATGATGCCAGCGGCAGATCTCGTATGCAGTCTTGACAAGAGGCTCCTCCTTCTGGTCAAGCGGCAGTTCTGACAGCATATTGGCTCCTGCCATGGAATGTCCCTTTATTACTGCAAATTCTTCGGCTGTAAGTCTGCCTGGCTTATTCAGGATTTCATCCGGAATACTGATCTTGCCAATGTCATGAAGCGCAGAGGCTGTGGTAATCATCCGGATCTGCTCCTTGCTCAGGGCATATCTGTTATTTTCCTTCTGAACCAGCTGGCGAAGGAGCATTTCTGTGATTGTCTGAATGTGCAGCACATGAAGTCCGCTCTCCCCATTGCGGAACTCCACTATATGAGAGAGGATATTGATCATCAGCTTGCTGCTTTTTTCTCTCTCGTAAATCTGATTGGAAACAATACTGGTCATTCGGCGCTGCTTGGCTCCAAGAAGTATGGCATTGGCCGAACGGCGTAATACCATATTTGCATCAAAGGGCTTTCCGATAAAATCAGTGGCGCCCAGATCATACCCACGTTTTATGTAAATAGGTGAATTTTCTGACGAAATAATCACAACCGGAATAGCATCAATCCAGTGTTCTTTATTCATATAAGAAAGAACCTCGAAACCATCCATGTGGGGCATAACAATATCCAGAAGAAGCAGGGAAATCTCCTCGGCCTGCCTCTGAAGGCAGTCAACTGCCTGCACACCGTCGTTCACCTGTATGATATCATATTCCTCTTCCAGAATTGCAGCTAAAAGTTCGCGGTTCATTTCTGAATCATCCGCTATAAGAATCTTTTGTTTAGTTATAACTTCACTCATTTTATAATTTCCCTCGCTGGTGCAGGTACCCCCCCCCCCCCCACGCCAGTTTCCGTTTTACTGTTAAGCTGACAGCTTTTATAATATGGGTGCTATCATGTCCTGATATTTCTGTCGTTTCATGTGAATTTTTCTTCGGTCTAAAATTCTTAAAATTTGTTTTGGAAATTTCAACAGAACTGTCAAGATTTAATTATCGCAGTGCAGGTATCAGAAAGCTATCGTTCGCGGACTGGTCAATAGCTGCCTAAGTTCTTTCCGATCCTAACTTTACCTATATGAGTTTAACAGTCCGCCGCATGAATGTCAACCATCTATAACTTTTTTTGTCCAGAGGATTTACACAGCTTTGAAATACCGTTACAATAGTTGTATTTGAAATATACTGATCACTGTTACCAGGAGGTTTTTTATGGAGATTACAAGACCTGATTATTATAAAGAGTTTTCCTGTATTGCAGGTGCCTGTCCCGACACCTGCTGTGCCGGCTGGCAGATCGTCATTGACGACAAAAGCCTGAAAAAATATAAGCGTGTGAAGGGTACTTTCCGGAATCGCCTTCATAATGATATTGACTGGAAGGAGAAGGTTTTCCGTCAGTATGAGAAGCGGTGTGCATTTTTAAATGAGGACAGCCTTTGCGACATCTACAGCGAGGTTGGAAAACGAATGCTTTGCGACACCTGTCGGAAATATCCGCGGCACATTGAAGAATTTGAGGGTCTGCGGGAATATTCCCTGTCTCTTTCCTGTCCGGAGGCAGCCAGGATTCTGCTTGGCAGAAGGGAAAAGGTAACCTTCCAGACAGCGGAGGTTCCCTCCCCGGAAGAAACTTATGATGATTTTGACTATATGCTTTTCACTGCCCTTGAAGATACCAGGGAATACTTTCTTGAGGTGCTGCAGAACCGGCAGATTCCCATGCGGCTTCGTATGTGGAAAATACTGGCTGCAGCCAGTGATTTCCAGCGCTGTGTAGACCGGAACCAGCTTTTCAAATGGGAAGAGATCCGGGAGCGCCATAAAGCCTCCGGATATGGCGAAGCCTTTACTTCCAGGGTGCAGAAGCATATGAATAAAAAGGCTGCGCCAGATGAACTTCTGAAGACCATGTGGAAGGCGGTTGTTCCCCAAATGGAGGTTCTCAGACCGGGCTGGCAGGAATTTCTGAAGAAAAATTTACAGGCGCTTTATAGCAGTGCAGAGTCTTCCGGTATCTCCCCCGCTTCTGTTTACTCTCAGAACCGGGCTGATTTCGAAAAGGCTTACCCGGACTGGAATATTCAGGAAGAGCAGCTGCTTGTGTATTGGATTTATACATATTTCTGCGGTGCTGTTTACGACGGCGAAATTTTCGCCAAGGTAAAAATGGCTGTGGTCTGTACCCTGCTGATTCATGAGCTGGATATGGGCGCTTACCTGAAAAATGGACGGGTGTTCTGTCTGGAAGACCAGATAGATATTTGTTACCGTTTCTCCAGAGAGCTGGAGCATTCAGATCTGAACCTGAATGCGTTTGAAGATTTACTTGCTGCTGATAAGCTGTTTGCTCTGGAAAACATGCTGAAAATCTGTTAAAACGAAATTTACGAAAATAAGACTGCACTTCATCATATGTGCTATAATACAGCTAAAATTTTCGTTTGCAACTACAAAGGAGGAATCCTGCCATGTCATTACCAGTTACTATCCGCCCGGCAGCCCCAGAGGATGCAGAGGCGCTCCTTTCCATTTATGCACCTTATGTAAAGCACACTGCAATTACCTTCGAATATGAAGTTCCCTCTGTAGAAGAATTCCGGAAGCGGATTGCACACACACTACAGCATTATCCTTATCTTGTAGCCGAACGGGAAATAAACAGCTCCGCACCAGGCAGCAAGGATGAAGGGAAATGCAGTGCATGTACCGAAATCGCAGGCTACGCCTACGCAGGACCGCTCCACGCCCGGGCTGCCTATGCCTGGTCTGTGGAAACTTCCATCTATGTAAGAGAATCCGAAAGGAAGTCCGGAATCGGAAAGGCGCTTTACGCTTCTCTGGAAAAAGCGCTTGCCGCCCAGAATATGACCAACCTGAATGCCTGCATCGCCAGTCCTGTAGTGGAGGACGAATATCTGAATCATAACAGCATTCAGTTTCATCAGCATCTGGGGTATTCCATGGTAGGGGAATTTCACAAATGTGCTTACAAGTTCGGGCGTTGGTACAATATGGTCTGGATGGAGAAGATCATCGCCGATCACCCCGACAGACAGCCTGATGTGATTCCCTTTGCACAGATTCCTCCAGAGATTTACTGCTGATTTTAAATGCTTAACAGATAAAAAAACACTTCAATGCTGTATGCGGACTGTTTTCCCCCTTAAATAACAATTAAAACACCCGGGAGCAAATACTCCCGGGCTTTTTACTGTCTTTCATATTCTGTTTATATCTTACTCTATCGCAGTCAGAATCTCTCCTACTGCTCCCACAATTCCTTCTTCCGGATGCATTGCGGTAAGCTGGGTGAGTTTGGCAGCATTGGAAATCTTCTTATCCAGAATTTCCATGATGGCTGTTTTCTCCATGTATGGGATTTCAGCCTGGTTGAGAAGAGTGAATACCTGGGTTTTCACATCATTCTCACGAAGCTCCGGAGCTCCCAGAGTAATGATGATTTCAGAGGTTGCAGAGGTTTCCGGAACACTTATCTTCAGGCAGCCAAGTGCTTCATCGTACTCTTTAAAAGCTTCTACCTCTGTACCTTCCACCTCTACGGTAACCTCGGTGTCCTTCACACCCCAGAACTCTACAGTCCAGGTTCTCTTCTGCGGGATCAGTTCCAGCCTGCCTACTGCCTTTTGGATGACGAAGCGGCCAGTACTCCACTTCAGATCCATGTCTGTGAGAACGCACTCGTCTTTCAGGTAAGCGTTGGACTCGTTGTCGTCTTCGTAAAGCTGGAAGCTGCCGTCTGCACCGCCGTATACACGGATGGTCATAGTTTCCGGATTTCTGGCTGCTTCCTGTCCAAAGATTTCCTCAGTCATCGGCACAATGGCACCTGCTTTTGCCAGAACCGGTATGGAATGAAGGTCACGGTACATATCCATCTCTCTGTCGCCGGAATATACCAGACCTGTGAAGAAATCAATGTAAGTACCCTCTGGCAGCCATACATGAGTCCTGGCTCTTCCAACGCCCTGGACAGATTTCTCCGTAACAGGTGCTACAATAAATGCGGTTCCATACTCATATTCATTCTTCACTGTGTAAGCCACCTGCTCTGCCGGATATGTGTAGTACATTGGCAGGATCAGAGGCGTGTTCTCTTTATATGCTCTGTGGTTCATGGTATACAGATACGGAAGCATCTGGTGACGGAGTCTTAAGAACTCCTTCATGACCTCACCGATCTCCATAGGGAACTGCCACGGTTCTTTTCCCATAAACTCATTCTTGCTGCTGTGCAGACGGTTAATTGGGGAAAATACGCCAAGCTGTACCCAGCGAAGTGCCAACTCATTGTCACGATAGCCAAACATATGTCCGCCGATATCGTGACTCCACCAGCCATATCCAATATTGGAAGCTGTGCTGGTAAAATAAGGCTGGAAATTCAGGGATTCCCAGGTTACGATACTGTCACCGGAGAAGCCTACCGGATATCTGTGTGAACCAGGTCCTGCATATCTGGAAAAAGTAAGAGAACGTTTTCCATCGCGGGCATTGTCCAGGTAATGATAGTGGTTCAGCATCCACAAAGGATCCAGCCCGGGGACCTTCGTGATATTGCCCTGCTGCCAGTCGATCCACCAGAAATCAACGCCTTTATTTTCTTCTGGATGAAGCACACATTTGAAATATGCTTCCAGGAATTTGCGGCTTGTGATGTCAAAATCGATGGGGGCTTCGTGTTCGGTATCTACATCTCCCAGCTCCTTCGCCATAGCCGGATATGCTTCCTCGAAGGCGCGGATTCCACCAGCCGGATGAAGGTTTACAGAGATTTTCATTCCATGGTCATGAAGCCAGTTCATAAAACGCTCCGGATCCGGATAGTACTTTTTGTTCCAGGTATATCCGGTCCAGCCGCTGCCATATTTTGGATCCACTTCCTCTACCAGGTGCCAGTCCATATCCAGAACGCCAACAGAAAATGGGATCTTTTCTTTCTCAAAGCGGGTTACAAGCGCCTTGTAGCTGTCTTCTGTGTAAGCGTAATAACGGCTCCACCAGTTTCCAAGGGCATATCTTGGGAGCATAGGAGTTTTTCCGGTGAGACGGTAAAAATCATTCAAAGCTTCTTTGTAATCATTTCCATAAGCGAAAACATAAATGTCCACCCCATCTCCTGTGCGCACCTGAGTCCATCCGTTTTCATCCAGCACCAGAGAATGGCTGTCATCAATCTGAGAGCAGCCACTTCTGGACATAATTCCCTCCTGGAGCGGGCATTCCCCATCTACCTCGTCCAAAGTTCTTGCAGTTCCGCCAAGATTGTCACCTTTTTCCCCATAATACCATACTGCACCATAGGCGTTCTGACCGCCTACTGCGTTTAAGTTCAGACTGTTTTTGGTAAAAGGTCCGCCAGTGTAGGTGACGTGCATTCTGTCGGTGAAAAGCTCGAAGCCCTCGTCCTTCTTTTCCACACGGAAGTCTACCGGATCAAATTTACGGTTCCATACGACCTGGGTAGGACGGTCTTCGAATTTGCCGTCTTCCCTGTATTCCATTCGGATCAGGCAGGGAGTCAGCAGGGTGAAGCGGTATTTATCACCCTGGATGGTGTTCTCCGGTCTGCCAACTGGTTCCATCGTCCATAAATTATTCTCAAACATATATGTATCCTCTCAAACTCTTAAGGTTTTTAGTTGTTTCTATATACGTTTTCTACTGCTTTTTCAACCAGTAAAAACTGCTGCTACACTTTTCTTTCTGCCCCTCTGATTTGCCATGGTCAACCTCCTGAATTACAGATTCTCTCCGTTTGTTTCGATAATATTTTTGTAGAAATATGCGGAATCCTTCCAGATCCGCTTCTGTGTATTGTAGTCTGTATAAACAAGTCCGAATCTCTGGGAATATCCGTATGCCCACTCGAAATTGTCCATTACGGACCATGCGAAATATCCTGCCAGATCCACACCGTCCTCAGCTGCACGCTTGTAAGCGCCAAGATAACGAGCCATAAAATCTACGCGGGCCTGGTCGTGAACCTTTCCGTCCACACCTACCCAGTCATGGGAAGCCATGCCATTCTCTGTGATCATAAACGGCTTCTTATAACGCTCCTGCATAAATTTGGGCGCCCAGTACAGAACCTCTGGAGTTACCGGCCAGCCAATTGCAGTCTGTGGGAAACCATCGTAACGTGCTACGCGGACTGCTTTTCCATCCTCACCGGCACGAACGGTTACGGCATTGTAAATGTTCTGTCCAAAAAAATCAAGTGGCTGTGAAATCAGCTTCATATCGGCATCTGTTACTTTCGGGAAAAACTGTCCAAATTCTTTCAGAATATCCTCTGGATACTGTCCCAGATAAACCGGATCACAGCAAAGAGCAACGTCCCAGCTGCAGGCTCCGATGGAGTTCTCCGGGAGACTGAAGTTTGCTTTTCTTGCGGCTTCAATATCTTCCGGCTTGTTTGTTTCCGGAACATAAAGGGCTCCACATGGTGCCATACTGATCTTTACAGGCTGTTTGCTGAACTCACGAAGCGCTTCTACTGCACGTCCATGGGCTTTCAGTACGTTGTGCCAGATACGGAAATAATCGGATGGGCCAACCTTCAGGCCTGGTGCATGCTCACCGATCTGATATCCAAGGCCAACTATGCACTGCGGCTCATTGATGGTGAAGAAATTCTTTACTCTGTCTGAGAAATGCTCTGCCACTACTTTTGCATACTCGTAAAACCAGGATGGAGAATTTGGATTCATCCAGCCCCCCTGTAAATGAAGGTCGTACGGAAGATCCCAGTGATATAAGGTAACAAATGGCTCAATTCCGTTGTCCAGAAGTTCATTGATCAGGTTGTCGTAGTATTCCAGACCTTTTTCATTGACTGCGCCTGTGCCTTCCGGCATGATGCGCGCCCAGGAAAGAGAAAAGCGGTATGCTTTCATGCCCATTTCTTTCATGATCTGAACGTCTTCTTTGTAGCGGTGATACTGGTCGCAGGCTACATCACCTGTCTGGTTCTCATAAATGTGTCCGCCGTCTTTGCAGAAAATATCCCAGATATTCAGGCCTTTTCCGTCTTCATAAGCTGCGCCTTCTACCTGGTAGGAAGCGGTTGCACCGCCCCAGATAAAATCTTTATTAAATCCCATGGTGTAATTCCTTTCTCTATTATGTAGGGGAGAATTTTTTAAATGCGTGTTTCGATTCTCCTGATTGGTTGATCTATGTATCGTAACATTTTATGTGATCGCTCTATTTTTACTTTTGCTTAATTCTACAAACCTCTGTCTACCAGCAAAAATTACGTATCTGACGTTTTGTTGCGGATTTCGAATATTTGGAGGATTGCGGGAGCAGCGTAGCTGCGTAGCAATCCGGGTATCAAATGAGTGGCAAAAGACCGTTTGACACCCATATCATTTTATTAATGATATGTATGATAAATATCGTAAATCCGGACGCCGTCTCTGGAAATCTTCTGGTTTTCTACCGGCACAAGTGTGACTGCTTCCTTGTCTGTAAATGCAACCACATTCTCGTTCCAGATGGTATCCGCGCTGATTCCCTCCAGCATGCAATATGGAACAAAAGTATCTGTCTGAATGGAAACGCTTCCGTCTGCATTCTCAGTAACCTTAAATGCAGGATCTTTCAGTTCCAAATATTTGACTGGGACAAATGTCTCGAATTCTTTCTTGGAAACCTTCTGTCCGTTCTGTTCATACTCATATTCGGCAACAAAGAATACGCTGTCATCACGACCTGCGATCAATTCCTTGTATTCTTTCTCAAACAGGCATTCCGCACTGAGTGTAGGTACTTCTTTGGATACTTCCTGCTCCTCGATCACCTGGAAGTCCAGTGTTTTCACCGCGATTTTCGCTTTTACCGTTACCGGGTCAAGTGTCTCGTTTGAAATCCAGAAGCCTATGTGAGTCTCTTTTTTCTCAATGCTTCCTGCCACATTGTCGCAGAAGCCTTTTGCCATATAATGGAGGGCCTTGTATCTTCCGTAATAGTCCATACTGGACCAGGACGCAACCGGCCAGTTATCATTGAACTGCCAGTAAATACTTCCCATACATCTGCCGCGGTTTCTTCTCCAATGCTCCGTTGCTTCCTTCATGGCGTATCCCTGAAGAATCTGGCTTAGAAAGATCAGGCTTTCCAGGTCTTTCGGATAACGGAAGGTCTCAGATAAATAATATAGAATCTTACCGTTTGCCGCCGGATTTTTCTGATGGCTCTCCATAACTCTGGAGAAAAGGTTGCGGTCTTTCTCCCCGGTAAAGGTCTCTACTGTCTTGATAGATGGAAG
Source organism: Ruminococcus sp. 1001136sp1 (assembly GCF_039841815.1). Taxonomy (NCBI): domain Bacteria; kingdom Bacillati; phylum Bacillota; class Clostridia; order Eubacteriales; family Oscillospiraceae; genus Ruminococcus; species Ruminococcus sp. 1001136sp1. The sequence continues at coordinate 256,942 of NZ_JBDPGY010000001.1, forward strand.
AGACTGGAAGCCGAACTCGGAGCAGAAACGGAAATAGTGCTTCATGTACTCACTGAATGGTTTCTGACCATGCCATACATCCCAGTAATGGCAATCGCCGCGGTTCTCATCACATGGATTATCAAAGCTTCCTCCTGATGACGGGGAAGACGGCCAGTAGAATGCATCTGGTGCGTTTTCTTTTACCACATCTGCAAGGAGGAATTCGAACTGATACAGGTAGTCTCTCTTAAGAGACGGTGCATGTCCCTGGACATCCTTCCAGTCTGTCCATGCACATTCCAGCTCATTGTTTCCACAGATCAGGCCAAGGCAGGCATGATTGCGGAAACGGAGGATATTGTCTTTTGCTTCAATTGCAATATTCTCTGCAAACTCCGGTGTTACGTCGTAAATGTTGCAGGCGTACATCAGATCTTCCCAAAGGAGAATTCCGTATTCATCGCAGAGAGCGTAGAATTCGTCGGATGGGTAATATCCGCCGCCCCATACGCGAAGACAGTTAAAGTTTGCAAATACGCAGGCTTTTACATCGCGCTCCAGGATTTCTCTGGTGATTCTTGGGTAGAAGCAGTCATCTGGAATGTAATCTGCGCCCCGGGCAAAAATCTTTACGCCGTTTACCATGATAGCAAATTCCTGGCCCCACTGGTCATCCTCACGGGATACCGTGACGGTGCGGAGACCGATGCGGTACTCCCTGGTATCAAGAACGGTCTCGCCGGCTTTCAGCTGGATCGTCAGGGTGTATAAAGGCTGTTTGCCGTAGCCGTTTGGCCACCACAAAACAGGGTTTGTTACGTTTATATCAGAGTTGGTACCGGTGTAGAGGAGTGCGCCGGATGGGTCACGAAGTTCGTAGAAAAGCTGTAAGCCGCTGATTCCGGGCTGTGCTGCAGAGATTTCAGCTGCATTTTTCCGAACCTGTCTGTCAACACTTTCTACTGTATTTTCTTTCACCTCTGCGGCAATATTTTCTGCTGAATTTTCATTTGACTGCATAGCAGTATTTCCAGCTTTTACAACCTGTCCATCTGCTTTCTCAATTTCACTTCCAATATGAAGTGTCACTGCTCCGTCCACATGCTCCTGGCGGATCAGGGATTCGCCCAGTCTTGCAGTATCAAAGCAGCAAAGCTCCACACCGCGGAAAAGTCCCGCATCTGGAAGCTTTGGGCCATTTTCCCTTAGTTAAAGATATTGTTGGGTAAAAAAAGATGTGTCAGTCGATTTTGCCTATAAAGCGATAGAAAATCTCTACTTCCTGCTCCCGGCTGCCGTCCTCGCCCTTAACCGCTTCATGCACAAAGATTTTTTCAATCAGCGTATTCAGCAGTTCGGCGGTCAGCTCCGTAGGGTTGACATACTGCCTCATCAGCCCTACCCACTTTTCAGCGTCAACGGCGGTCTGCGCAACGGCTTCCATCGCTTCGTGAAGCTGCTGGATTTTCTCGTCCAGCTCCTTTTGTTCGCCCTGATACTTCTCGGACAACATATTGAAGTTGTACTCTGTAATGCGTCCGGCAGCCCAGTCCTCGTACATCTTGGCAAACAGCCCGTCAACCTCTGCTTTTCGCTTCTCGGCTTTTTTCAGTTCGGATGCCTGTTTCTCCCTCGCAGAGCTGCGTTCCTTATCGCTGGCGTTGAGCAGCCTTTTCAGAAGTTTGTCCTCGTCCTGCTGGGCCTGCTGTGACCAGTATTGCAGGCGGGAGAGGACATAGGCGTAAAGCACATCATAGCGGATGTAGTGCATGGAGCATTGGCGCAGTCCCTGTCCGTTCTTGCTGCAATGATAGTAGCCATACGGGGTTTTGTTCTGCTTATTCTCGCCGTATGCCAGCGACCAGCCGCAGTCCGCACACTTTACCAGCCCTGAAAAAATCTGCGTTGTGCCGTCCTTTTGCCGTCTGCGTCTGCTGGCAATCTGCTCCTGCACCTGTCGGAACACATCTTCGGAGATAATCGCTTCGTGGGTATTCTCCACACGATACCATTCCTCTTTCGGCTTGCGTACCTTTTTCTTGTTCTTGAATGAAATGTTGCTCTGCTTATTGTGTACGCTGTGACCGATGTAGGTTTCCTCTTTCAAGATGCTTTTGACCTGCGCTATCGTCCACGCATAGGCTTTTTCCTCCGGCGCTCCGGCATAGATATTGGCGAAAGTGCCGTACCTCTGGAAGTTCAGCCATCCGGGGGTGGGTACTTTTGCTTCCACCAAAATCCGTGTGATGCTGGCCGCCCCTCTGCCATGAACGGCAAGGTCAAAGATCTTTTCGATAATCCACCTTGTTTCCGTGTCAACCAGAAGATGCCCGGTCTTATCCGGGTCTTTGATATAACCCAGCGGGGCGTAGGCTCCGTAGTGTGCGCCGTTTGCAAACCGTGTCCGCATGGCGGCCTTGACCTTTTTGCTGGTCTGGCGGGCGTGCATCTCGTTCAGGATATTCAGGAATGGGGCAAGCTCGCTTTCTCCGTTGAGGGTGTCCACATTGTCGTTGATCGCAATGTAGCGGACGCCTTTGCTTGGGAAGTAGATTTCTGTGTATTGGCCGGTCAGAATGTAGTTTCTGCCTAAGCGGGATAAGTCCTTTGTCACAACGCAGTTGATTTTCCCGTCCTCGATGTCGTCGATCATCCTCTGGAAGCTCGGCCTGTCGAAGTTCGTGCCGCTCCATCCATCGTCAATATACTCGTCTACTACGGTCAATCCATGCTCGGCGGCGTACTGCCGAAGCATCATGCGCTGTGTCTGGATGCTGCCGCTTTCGCCTTGCAGCTCATCGTCACGGCTCAATCTCAAATAAAGTGCGGTGTTATAAACCGTTGTATTGTATGGTTGTTTCATCAAAAATCCTCCTTAAAAAGAAACAACCCACGCTTATACAATACTCGCTGGTACAAGTATATCATAAGCGTGGGATGATTGACAGTCACAAATCTATCTTTTTTCAGGAAGCAGCGGCGGCGTGCTGGATTACATCTTCCAGCAGGCTGTTCAGCGGCTTCCCGTTCTCTGCAAAATGCTCCGATACCTTGATACGAATTTTCCCCATGACAAAATACTGGGTGCCGTCCGCAGCGGTAAGCATAGTGCCGCTGTTGTTGGTGTTATTTTCGCTCTTGGCTTTTACCATAGGCATTTACCTCCATAAATGAAATATGCCCGACAAGGCAATGTCAGGCTATGTGTGGCGTAGACTGCTCCAATGTCAACCAAACCGTGTCAACCGGCACAAAAGACTTTGAAAACAATCCTCAGGCGCTCTATTATTCTATTTTACTTTTTCTTTGATTTCTTGGTTGACATGGTTGACAAAGAGGAGAAGTGCCTGAAATATCAGACTTTTTCCTGTCAACTGAAACGTCAACCAAACTGTCAACCGGGGGCTTTTTCAGAATGGAAGCTCCATCTGCCGGGCTTCTTCCTCTGTGATTTCCCGAAAACCATCCTTGTCTGCTGGGGGCTGGTTGACACGCTCCCAGCCTTTTTGTGAACCGTACTTCTTATATCTCTTAGGGCTTTTGTAGGCTGTCCAGCCCTGTATGCTGCCGTTTGCAATGCCGGTATTCATAATCTCGCAGATTGCCCGTGTTTCCCACTCTGCCGGGGGATTGCAGTTTCCCAGCGCTTCCTCATAAAGCTGCTTGGAACATACCCTGTCGCCGGTGTAGTCCTCCAAATAGGCGTAAATCATACCGGCCTGCGTGTCCTCCTACATAAAACCCTGCTGGTGGGCTTTCAGGTAAGCGTTCATTTCCGCGCTGAATGACAGCTTATACTTCCCGCTGCGGTAGATTGTCATGGCTTCCGCCCACATTTGGCTGATATATGTCCTCGCCGCCGCTTCATCGTCCAGTATGTGAACCTCCGCCCGTTCCGGGTACACGGTCACGGGAATAAAGCGCCGGTTGCCGGTGCGGTCACGGGGAAGAAAGTCCTGCCGGTTGGTGGTTCCTCCAAACACGCATTGACGGAGCCGGTCTGCCGGATGGGTTTCATACGGCACTTTATAGGTTTCTTTCTGGCGGCTTAGAAACGACTTGATTTCCTCAATACTTCTGGCGTTGGCGGTGGCGATCATCTCCGACATCTCCATAATCCAATGCCCTTGCAGCTTCCGATACACGTTTTCATCGTCCAGCTTTTTCAAATCGTCTGAAAACCACTCGTCCTTAACTGCAAGCAGTCGGAAAAAGGTGGATTTTCCGGCTCCCTGACCGCCTACCAGACAGAGCATGACTTCAAACTTGCTCCCCGGCTGAAATACCCGCCGGATGGCTCCCATCATAAACAGTTTCAGGGCTTCAAAGGTGTACTCGTCCGTGTCTGCTCCCAGAAAGTGATGCAGAGCATAGCGGATGCGCTCGGTTCCGTCCCATTGCAGACTGTTCAGATAATCCCTGACAGGATGGTAGCGGTTTTCATTGGCTACGATCTGGATTGCATTTTCTACTTTCTTTTCGCTGGTCAGTCCGTAGTGTTCTTCCAGATACAAAAGCAAATATTTCATATCCATATCGGTCAGAGTGGCGCTGGTCCGTTCCCATCCCAGCGGCTTCACAATATCCACCCTTTCGGAAAGAATGTTGTAGCTGACTGCTCCACGCAGCAGCGGGTCACGCTGGAACACTGTCAGACAGTTCTTGATGCTGTTCTTCACGCCGCCTTTCTGCGTCCCCTCCAGCATTTCCCGGATTTCTTCCTGCGTCTGCGCCGGTTCCATTGCGTCCATCGTCCGCATAACTGCTTCCTGCGCTGCTGGCGGTAAGTTCTGAAATTCGCTGCTCAAGCCGCACCACCTCCTTTCCCTGTTCGGCAATCAGCGCCGCTTTTTCTTCCATTTCTCCAAACAACAAAATATCCAGCAGATATTCTACATAGCTGTTTTTTTGCAATGCTTCCACGAAAAGAGGATGCCAGGCGGCATCCTGTGGCTGTGGAGCATATTCGATTTTCCAGCGTTCCAATAGATGCAGATAGTCACATAGCACTTTGAAGCAATGCTGTTCCGCCTGCTGTAACCTCTGCTCCGGCGTAGGCTTGGGCGGCGTTCTCTTTGCTGCCGGTGTGCGGATGGCTCCGTCATAGGGGATTGAAAAATCCTCTGCCAGTCTGACCGCCGCATCCCGTTTTCCCAAACCATGCAGGGAAGCGGCAAAGTCGATCACATCCCCGGAAGCGCCGCAGCCGAAGCAATAGTAGCGGCTGTCCACTTTCATGCTGGGCGTTCTGTCATTGTGAAATGGACAGCAGGCCATGCCATTTCTCCCTACCCGTATTCCATAGTAAGAAGCAGCCTGCCGGGTAGTGACGGACTGCTTCACCGCTTCAAACACATTCAAATGCTTCCTCCCGTAAATGTCATAGTTCTATATCCTGTTTCTTTTTCGGCGCTTCCTGTTCTGGCTGCCGCCGCTGCAATACCCGGTCAACGCAGTACTGTACTCGGCGCATTTTCATTAAATCCTCCCGAAGCGGCTTATACTGCGGGGACAGCTTGGCATACTCCGCTTGCAGCCGGTCATATTCCTGTTTCCATGCGGCCAGGGTGATGGGCTTCCTGTCCAGCTTCTCTTTCAAAATCCGGCGGGCCGTATAAAACAGCCGCAGATCAGCGTCATGGGCGGTTTCAAATTTCTCCCGCTGTTTTTTCCACTTGATACCGTTCAGCTCGTCATACACCGGCTTCAGCCGCTTGTAGTTCTCGGCCTGCCGTATCAACTCCTGCAATTCTTTCATCCGGGCTGACTTCGCTTTCATGGTGTCGCTCAATGTGTCAAACTCTGTGCTGACAGCAGACAGGCGGGATTCCAACGCTTCCAGCGTCAGCAGCTTGTTTTCCATCAGGTAGTTGACCGCTTCCGCAAATTCTTTCAGGTTCTTGCCCTTAGCTTTCTGGCTCCATGCCCCGGCGTTTCTGTCCTGATAATAGGAGATCAGCAGGTCGGCAAGGCTCGGTGTCTTAGGCTTGGAAAGTTCCTCTTTGACTTCTGAAATCCAGCCGAACAGGGATTTAATTTTCTTTTTTATGTCCAGCATCAGCCGGTTAGTCGCCTTAATCCAGCGGTTCAGTTCGCCCTTGTCGGTACGGATGCCCTTTGCTTCCATCTGCCGGACAGTCGGCCCCTCATGGACGGTGGGGATCAAGTCAATCCCCTGCCGCACATAGGAGCGGTGGTCAATACGAACATCCAGCCCCTTTTTCGCAAACTTTTCATTGACCATCCGGCACCATGCTTCCCGCCATTCTTCCAGCGTTTCCGGGCTGCCCCAGTCGGTAGTGGGTACGGCGTTGAACATGGGCTTGCCGTTCCTATCCAGCACCCGGTTTCCCTCATCATCCAGCACATATTCCCGGCGCTGCTTCTGTCCCCATGTGCCGTCTGGATTGATGGGGCGCATGGTCGTCATCACATGGAAGTGCGGGTTGGGGATGCCTCCGTCCTCCTTGTCCGGGGCATGGACGGCAAAATCGGCAACCATTCCTTTGTCCACCAGACAGCGCTGCACAAACTCCCTCGCCAGCGCAATGTTTTCTTCCATCGAAAGTTCATTCTGCAAAGCAATATCAAAGCTGTAAGCAAGCTGCGCTTTCTTGTGTTTCTCTACTTGTTCCACCGTATTCCACAAGGTCGCCCGGTCCTGGTATTCCAGCGGGGCATGGGGCGGCAACAAAATTTCGGAACAGATCACGCCGCCCTTGCGGGTGTAGTCACTGTACTCGCCGTAGTAATCACTGTAAAGACACTCCCCGGCCCGGTAAGCTGCGGCGGCAATGGCGCTCTGTCCGGCGCTGCGTCTGATCTGGCTGACCGTTAAATGATAAAGCGCCATCGTCAGTTACCATCCTGCGGCTGGCTGTGATTTTCAACCGCAAGCCGTACCATGTTCTGAACCGGCTGCCATTCGGCAATGCGCTCCATCAGGGAATAAAATTCCTGCTCGGTCAGTATCTTCACTTCCGGCATGACGCTCTCAATCGCCGCCCCACGGGTAATCAGCCGATGGCTGCGCTGTTTGCGGGAACCGCTGTCCAGATAGGATTTTCGGTTTTCCAGTCGGCGCAACTTTCGTTTTTCCTGTTCCAGTTTGACGGTGTTTTTCTCGTACTCTCTCTGCAATTCTTCCAAAGATTTGCTCATGTTCTCACTCCTTTGCTCTGAAATAAAAATGACCGTATGGATAACGGTCAGGGTGTCGGTATTCGTCTATCAAACCCGATGAAAAGATGCAGACGCAAAGCGGGTGTATCTTTTCATCGGGTGCGCAGGGATAGCCGCTTTAGCGGCGCAAGGGGTGCAGCCCCTTGTACGGAACGAAGTGACGCAGGCCCCCGGATTGCTGATGCTGTCAGCGGTCAGGGGGCGGCTCCGCAGGACGCACGATACATGGTCGTCAGACTATGTATAGAAGTGCGCCCTTTGTTCCAAAGGGATTTCTGCCGTTTCCGGCTCTGCTCCGTTTTCCCTCTTTTTTTCCGCTCCTTTGCGGGAACGCTTGGAAAGATACTTCGGACATTCGATCACGACTGCCCGGAAGCTCTGCTTGCAGTCACGGCGGCATCTGCGGCATAGCTCGTTATAAGTGACACGGCTGCGGTCATTTAAGAAGAAAGACCACTCCAACCGGCGCTTCTTGCTCATTCTCGGCGTAATTGGCTCCTTTCCCCGTTTCTATCCGACATACGCAGATAGACGGTTTTGGTGTAGCGTTTCGGTGTCATTTTCAAGGTTTTTCCCCTCTGTATGCGCCTTTGAAAATGGCGGCAGTATTCCAGATAGGGAAAGATACCATGCGCTCATTTGTTGCCTTTCGGTACGGTTTCCGTACCCTTTTCCATCCAGTCAAAGAACGCCTTTTTACTGACCTTAATCAGCCTGCCGCTTCTGAACGCCGGAAAACCGGGGGTGTGAACCAGCTCATAGGCGCTCACTCTGGAAATTCCCATAATGCGCCGGATGTCCGCCACGTCCAGCACCAGCGGAAGATCAGCATAATTTTTTAATCTCTTGTTATCGCTCATTTAGTTCCTCCCATATTAAAATCAATTCTCTTGCTTCCTGTTGCCGTTCTACCCAAAAGCCGTTATCCTGCCCCATTCCTGCGGCGTTTCCTTGCATTGGTGCGCCGGATGCGTCACTTCTCCTGCCGGTCATATCCCTTTTGGACGGTCATTTACTTGCCAAGGTACTACATGGAACGAAATTACCATGTGCAATTATCATAGCGACTTCTCCTTGACGAAACAATACTTTTACGATACTATGAGTGTAACTGATATAACAGAATTATAAAATTACCATAAGCAAAGGTAGGAAAATAGAATGGAAATGGAATTTGTGCGGCATGAGCCGTGTTATGACCGGATTTTGTTCGTCCTGACGCTGGACAGGAAGAAAATGAAAGAGCGGATTTTAATTGGGGAAGAATTACAGGTGCGCTTTCGATTACAGGGGGATATGGATGCGGATGTGCTGTGCGATACAACACGCCCGCTTGGAACGTTCCTTGCAGAGTTTGAACATGACCCTGACGGGGAATGGAACCGCTTTGGCCTGGCTCCGCTGAGGGATGCCCTGCACTCAAACCGCTGGAAGCAGCCAGCCTTAGAGCAGGCCGCAGGGGAATTTCTGAAAACAAAGTTTGATACCGGCGATCCGCTGCGGATGTATGCTGCGTTCCGTATCTGGAATGGCTATCTGCTGGCAAGGGAACCGGCGAAACGTGCGGAAGCCTGTGACCGCTTCATGGATAAAATGAGTCACTTTACCATGACCTTTCAGCAGAGAAGCCCGCTTCAATTTGACAGCGATACCGGTAGGCCGCAGCCGTTCCATATTTCCAGCCGGATATTCGGCTCCGTACCGGCAGCGGAAACACGGCTTGACCTTTGGTATCCGGACAACCGGCGTACGACAGAATGTGTCGCGGCCTATACCACGTTCTATCCGCTGATAACCTACTATCTGAACCGGCTGAATGATTGGGGGTTGTGCTTCCGAAAATGCAAAGTCTGTGGACATATCTTCCTCGCAAAAAGCCAGCGGTACGAACTGTGCAACGACAAATGCAGAAAGAAGCAGGCACTTCAAAACAAGAGGGAGTTTGACGAGAGGGCAAGAGAAAACAACTACGATTTGCTCTACAAAAACGAGTGCCAGAACTGGCGCAACAAGATCAACAAGGCAAAAAGGACAGCGGGCTTCCCGGCTGACCGGCTGGAAGAAATGCTGACCGCTTTTGAAGCGTTCAAGAAAGAAGCGTTGCAGAGAAAACGGGCTGTAAAAGAAAGAACAGCCAGCCCGAAAGAATTTACGGACTGGTTGTATCAGCAGAGTAGTATTATTGTAGAATTGGCCGAGAAATCCTCTTGAAATCCCTTGCTTTATTTCGCTCAAACGAATATAATTATATCAGTTTTCAAAATCCAAAATACAGGTTCGAGGTGCCGCAAGTGAATGGGTATATAACAGTTCAGGAAGCTGCTGAAAAATGGGGCGTAACGCCGCGTCAAGTTCAAATTCTTTGTAAAGAGAACAGAATTGTTGGCGCTATGCGTATGAGCCGCATTTGGATTATTCCTGAGAATGCTCAAAAACCGACCAATACCAAACGAACTTCAAATAAGACGGGAGGAAAAAAGTTTGCTGCAACGCACTCTGTATAAAAAACAAAATATCGACTTGTCCTCCGCGCCTTGGACAATGCATGAATTCTTTGCCGGAAGCGGTTTAGTCGCCTACGGCTTAAAAGGTATGTTTGCACCAATTTGGGCTAACGATATTAGCGAACAGAAAGCGGCTGTATATGAAGCTAATTTTGGTTGCGAACATTTTGAACTTGGCGACATAAAAGATGTGAATGGTAGGGATTTGCCTTTTGCTCATTTATCTTGGGCCAGTTTTCCATGCCAGGATTTGTCTTTGGCTGGTTCTTTAGGCGGTATTCACGCATCCAGAAGCGGATTGGTGTGGGAATGGCTACGTGTGTTGGATGAGATGGAAGAAAAGCCACGAATATTGACTTTAGAGAATGTAACCGGCTTGCTTTCCACAAATGGCGGCGATAATTATCGGGTTCTCCATATGGCACTTGTGGAGCGTGGTTACGACTGTGGAGCTATCGTTTTAAACGCTTCCCATTTTGTTCCGCAGTCAAGACCGAGGGTTTTTGTTATTGCTGTGCAACATGGATATGCAATCCCGGCGTATCTGACCGGAGATGCCCCTTGCTGGCTGCATAATAAAGCTGCCTCTGATTTGGGTCGGTCTTTACCCGGATGGATTTGGTGGCAAGCGGAGAAACCTCCGCGCCGCCACAGCACATTAAAAGATATTATTGAAGAAGAAACAAAATTTGATAAAGATACTGTCCTGCCGCTTGTTCCAGAACGGCACCAGATCAAGCTAAATGAGCATGACACGGTTTATGCTACGGGCTATCGCCGAACACGTCATGGAGAGCAGCAGCTAGAATTGCGCTTCGATGGTATTGCCGGTTGTTTACGAACGCCAGAAGGCGGAAGTAGCAAACAGTATTTAGTTGTGAAAAAAAATGATGAGATTCATGCTCGCCTATTGACTGTTCGTGAAGCCGCTCGATTGATGGGAGCGCCGGATAGTTTTATTCTCCCCGGTAGCTACAACGATGGTTATAAAGCGATGGGAGATGCTGTCGCAATGCCGGTAGCTCAATTCATAGGAGAAAATTTCCTAACAAAACTTGCGGAGGCCGTATACGATGATTAGTACAGAAGAAAGATTAAAAGCATTTCAAGAGGAAAATAATATCTATACGAAAGGGCCGCTGTCGCTAGTAGTTCAATTTACTCGACTTGTTCAGAACAAGGATTTTCCCTTAAATCCAGACGATTTTCAAACAAGCAGTAAAGGACAGGTTGCTGGACTTGGCGGCGGTAATCTCAAAAAAATATTAAAAGAGCATGGCATTACACAACAATTATCCGCAGAAGGCGGGCGCACCAGTCGCGGAAGTATGGGGTTAATGATAAAGTACGTTGATTTTCTCAACGCATGGAACGAAGAAGAAACTGTTGATTTTTCAATCGTGGAAGAATTTTGGGCGGAACAAGTTAGAGAATATTTCAGAAATCAGCCGTTTGTTTTGACCGCCGATACTTCCAAAACTATTGGAGCAAACTTAGACGAACTATTTGAACAGGCTAAGAAACGTCAGAAACAAAATCCGGGAACGCAGTATTTGGGAACGGTTTTGCAGCACTTAGTAGCCGCGAAATTATGTCTTATTATGCCTGAAAATGCATTTGAGATTCATGGCGCTTCTGTTGCGGACGCGCCAACTGAACGAAGCGGCGATTTTGTTATAAACAACACGATTATCCATTGTACAACAATGCCCGGCGCTTTGCTGATTGAAAAATGCAAGGCGAACTTGCGCGGCGGATGCCATCCTGTCATCATTACAATTTTTGAGCGTGTACATACAGCATTAAATCTTGCGGAAGATGCGGGCCTTGCCGGGCGCGTTGAGGTTTGGGATATTCAGCAATTCCTTTCGTCCAATGTATATGAACATAGCCTTTTTGATGAAAGCAAGAGAAATTCTACGCTTTCAGATATTATTGGTCGTTATAACGAAATTGTTCTTGAGGCTGAAACTGATCCGAGCCTTCGCATTGAGTTTGAGGCGAGATGATTTATCATGGCGGATATTTTTAATAATGAAAAACGCTCTGAAATCATGCGAAAAGTTAAATCAAAAAAGAACAAATCAACAGAACTGCGATTGATAGACATATTTAAACAGAATGGTATTACTGGATGGAAGCGCAATTATCCGGTCAAAGGACATCCCGATTTTGTGTTTCTAAAAGAAAAAGTTGCAGTATTCGTAGACGGTTGCTTTTGGCATGGTCATGATTGCCGAAATACACGCCCGGCAGAAAATAAGGAATACTGGCAAAAGAAATGCGAACGTAATATGAAGCACGATAAAGATGTGACTGCCATGTTTGAGGCACGCGGATGGAAAGTTCTGCGTATTTGGGAATGCGAATTAAAAAAGAGAAACGAAACTATATTAGTCGAAAAAATTCAGTCAATATTGAGTCGTTCTTCTGAAAGGACACAACGATGACAATTAAAGCTGTTGATTTATTTTGCGGCGTAGGCGGGCTTACCTATGGTTTGCAAAAAGCGGGAATTCCAGTTGTAGCAGGAATTGATATTGATGATTCTTGCGAATACGCTTATACTCACAACAACAACTGCACATTTATTCATAAAAGCGTTGAAGATGTCACAGGAAAAGAAATACACGCCCTTTTGCGAGGCGCTGACGTTAAAATACTCGTCGGATGTGCGCCATGTCAACCTTTTTCAAGCCATCAAAAAGATAAGCAAAACCGTTCTAAACATAAAGACTGGAAATTACTATACCAATTTGGGCGGTTGGTGGAAGAAACTCGTCCCCACATAGTATCAATGGAGAATGTGCCAGAATTAGAAAAAGAAAAAGTTTTTAAAGATTTTGTTTCCACGTTAGAAGGCTTGAATTATATTGTAAATTATCAAGTTGTAAATGTCGCAAATTATGGCGTACCGCAACGGAGAAAAAGGTTGATTTTGCTTGCGTCGCGTCGCAAAGAAATAAAACTTATTGATGCAACACATCAAAAACATCTGACAGTTAGAGACGCTATTGGTAGCTTACCGAGAATTTCCGCTGGAGAGGCAAATGAAAACGATAGGCTTCATATTTCGCCAGCACTCTCTCCTATCAATTTGGAACGAATACAACATTCCGTTCCCGGCGGTACATGGCGTGATTGGCCTGAACGTTTAGTATTAAACTGCCATAAAAAAGAAGGCGGAAAAACTTATGCATCAGTATATGGTAGAATGAAGTGGGATGATTTGTCTCCTACTATCACCACACAATTTATCGGTTATGGAACCGGACGTTTTGGACATCCAGAACAGGACAGGGCGATTACTTTACGGGAAGGCGCTATTTTACAGTCTTTTCCTCCTGATTATCAATTTTCGCCTAGCAATGTTGAAGTTCCGATAAGGAAAATAGCACGCCATATAGGAAATGCTGTTCCGCCTCGTTTGGGCGAAGTGATTGGAGAAAGTATAATTAGAAGTTTACCTAAAAAGAGACAAAAGAAAGCGACGATTGCAAATGAAAGAGAAAGAATACAAACTTAATATTGATCCCCGTATTTTGGAATTATTAGGTCCAAGCCTGTATACAAACATTTATTATGTGCTAGCTGAATTAATTGCTAATGCTTACGATGCAGATGCCCACAATGTATATATCATTGCTAACAAGGATGATATTACCGTTGAAGATGACGGCAAAGGAATGTCATATGCTGACGGCGATATCCAGAAATACCTTAATGTTGCCGCGGTTTCTAGAAATACCGATGCCGAATCTCTAACCCCTATGAAACGGAAGAAAATGGGGCGTAAAGGCGTAGGAAAACTAGCTGCCCTATCGGTTTCTGAGAACGTTCTTATAAAGACGATTTCAAATGGAGAAAAATCAGGGTTTGTATTATCTCGCCATATAAACGACAATAATTTACTTGTGCCGCTCACTGACGAGCAAATTTCTTTCGAAAGAGTATCTGGCAACGGTACTTCTGTCGTTATGCAGAATCCGCAGTACAAACTTCATAGTACATTAAAGGCAATTAAACGCAATTTACTTAAGATATTCCCGTTAGTAAATGAGAAGTTTAAAATTCACCTAATTCGGGGAACGGAAGCGGAAACCATTGAGAACTTTGATAAGGAAATGATTTCAGAACTCTCTACTCTAATTACTTTAGGGGATGAATTTACATATCTTAATGATTTTTTCCAGACGCCATATGGAAATGAAATAGCAGAACTCCGCAAAAATAAACCTTTAGCAACAATGCCCATTAGTATGGATGACAAATCTGGTGTTGAACATACATATAACGTAGAAATCAAAGGATGGATAGGAACTTATACATCAACTCGCGGCAGAAAAGTAGAGTTAACGGATTTTCCTGATAATTTTATTTCTCTGTATGCCAACCAAAAAATGGGCGAATTTAATATACTTCCTGTTGTTGGACAAAATAAATTGAATGAAGTCTATGTCGTAGGTCAACTTCATGTTGATATTTTTGAACTGACGGAGTTACCCGATATGGCTCTAAGCAATCGTCAAGGATATAAAACGGATGATCCTCGCTATCAGGCGGTACTAGATTATGTTAGAAAAACTTTATTGCCTGATATCTTGAAAATGCGAGATTTGTTTGTGTCTTTGGGCAAAAAGAAAAAAGAAGAAAAAAAGCTAGAACAGCAACGTCAAAACGAAGCTTCATTTAAAAAGTCGGTAGATACTTTCAGAAAAAACACCGCTAAGAAAGCAGCTCAAAAAATTTCTTCTCGTTTAGGTATTAGTACAGAGCAAGCTGATGAAGTAGAGGCAATACTTTCTGATGAAATAAACACCAACAGTCCGGATATGGGGATTAAAAGCATTATTGATTCTCAAAAGAAGAAATTGCTAATTAGTCAGACATATCGAGACAAGGATTTGGCGGATATTATTTACAATATGTTGGTATTTAACAACGTACCGCCCGAAGATATAATTTATACAAACTGTGATGATGAAGTATCACGCATCCCAGAAGGCGACGTAGGAAAAAGTGGGATATACGACTATTTGCGAGATTTCTTTGTTGATAGTTATTCTACGCAAAAGATTTATGTTATTTTCGTTACAAGTCATAATACGAAAAGTTCATGGGGTGCATTGATGGAAGTTGGCGCAGCATGGATAACTCAAGTTGAGCATAAAATATTTAACATTTACGATTTTCGCCCCGAACATCCTTTAGACGATGAACAGCAATGGCATTCAAGTTCTAGAGATGATGACGGTAATCTTTATATGTCAAAATTGAGCGTAGACATTTTTGCTCAAAAAATCGAATATATATGCGATAAATTGGGCTATAAAAAAAGAACCCGTCAGGAAAACAAGGATCATTTGTCAACATTGGTAAAGGTTACACCTCGTTAAATATGAAAGCACGCCCCAATTTTACTAATCAGTAATTTGGGCGTGCTTTTAATATTATATAAGCGTGGCGTTGTTATGTCTGATGCGGTATCTTTAACTATGGGAAACTCCCCAGTCCCAGCCGAACATGGAGTGTGCTTTACGAATGTACTGGCTTCCAGGGATAGTTCCGGTGTTGGTAAAATGAATCTCTCTTCCTTTCTCCGGCTTGTAAGTCTCAATGAATTTTACCGGAGAGGCGATATGAAATTCCAGAAGGTTCTCGCCTTCTTTTACCAGTTCTTTCACCTGGTAGACCCAGGTGCGGTGCATGTTCTCAGTATGTCCAAGCTTCTTTCCATTTAAAAAGACATCTGCCACAGTATCAATTCCGTAAAAGGTAAGAAGAATCTCCTCACTGGCAATCTCTTCTGCGCTTACAGAAAAAGTGCTTCTGATGTCAAAATCATTTTTCCAGAATTCTGTCCATTTGTACTCATTCATTCCATAATATGGATCCGGAAGAATTCCTTCTTTGCAAAAAGTCTCCATGGCGGAGCCGGGCACATTCATGTCATACCAGGTGTCCTGGCCGCTGATGGATATCTGAAAATTGTCTTTTAAGTCTCGCTTTATCATATGGTTATCCTTTCTTGTCAGCAAGCCGTTCAAAAATATTAAGATATGTAAATATAATTTAACAGTCCTATGAAGCAATGTCAACCATATACCAGTGGAGATTGTTACTGTTTATGCTTTACTGTTCACGCCGACCAGTAACACGCTTCGCGATGCACAGAAAGACGAACCTTCTTGTGACAAGCACAAGAAGTAGCATTTGCTGCGCAAACTTAATCCTCATGTTTTCTGTGAACTTTGTTCACAAAAAACACCCGGGAGTACAGAGACAATCCTCTGTTCCCGGGTGTTTCTTCATCAGTTAATTTTTTTCAGCCAGAAGAAGCCATATGCAGGCACATTTACACCTGCAGCCTCCATCTCCTGTCCAGTGATCAGATCCTTATAAATTCCATCACGTTCATTAATCCATGCGGTCTTATCATATTCACTGAAGTTAAACAGGCCGTAAATTTTCTCTCCTTCATAATAACGGCCAATGCAGAGAATACTGTTATCCCATGTATCCACAGTCCAGGTATCCGCATTTGTCATAAATGCCTTCTCTGTTTTGCGGATTTTTTCCAGCTGGAGCAGACGTTTGTTCAATTTACCCTCCACAGTTCTGGCGTTGCCGCTCATGGCTGCGCGATCCCAATTCATAGCCCCTCTGTGAATGTATCGGGAATCCGGTGCTTTGTCCGGATCATTTTTGTATGAATAATCATTTACCTGTCCGATTTCATCTCCACTGTAGATCACAGGAATTCCTGACTGCATGAACATATAGGCATGAAGCATAACATCCAGCTGGATTGCTTTTTCCATTGCCGCTTTGTTTTTCTCAAATCCCGCCTTCTCAATACCGCACATGGAAGCGGTGGTTCCGCAGAATCTTGCATCTCCAGTTACCGGATCCTCATTGTAAAGCACTCCGCGGCTGTTGCTCTCCCCTGCAAAGCCCTGGAAATAGTCATTGAGATATTTCTTATGAGAACGTTCTTCAATGCCTTCCTGCTGAAGTGTGGCATAGTCCAGTCCCCAGCCAATATCATCGTGGCAGCGCAGATAATTCAGGAATACGTAATCCTTCGGCAGACCATTTACAATATCAAGCTGTTTTTTCAGAAGACGCACGTCCCTGGTGGCAACGGTATGCCATGTAGTTGCCATTGTAGTTACATTGTAAAGCATATGGCATTCCGGTTTTTCTACAGTTCCAAAGTATGGCACAACCTTTTCAGGCTCCATAACTACTTCTCCAAGAAGAATCACTCCCGGGCATACAATCTCGCTGATCAGACGCATCATACGCACAATGGTGTGTACCTGTGGAAGATTCCGGCATGGTGTGTTCAGCTCTTTCCAGATATAGGGAACTGCATCAATTCGGATTACATCAATTCCCTTGTTTGCAAGGAAAAGGAAATTATACATCATCTCATTGAAAACCCGAGGATTTCCATAGTTCAGATCCCACTGATAGGGGTAAAAGGTGGTCATTACATAATGCCCGATTTCCGGCAGCCAGGTAAAGTTACCCGGAGCTGTGGTCGGAAATACCTGAGGCACTGTTTTCTCATAGAGGGACGGAATATACGGATTGTCGTAGAAGAAATAACGGCTCATATATTCCCCGTCGCCCTGGCGGGCTTTTTTTGCCCATTCATGGTCTTCCGAAGTATGGTTCATAACAAAATCCATACACAGGCTGATGCCTTTTTTGTGGCAGGCACCGGCCAGTGCCTCCAGATCATCCATCGTTCCCAGATTTTCCTGTACTTTACGGAAATCAGCCACTGCATAACCGCCATCAGAACGACCTTTCGGCGTATCCAGAAACGGCATCAGATGAATGTAATTTACGTTGTTTTTTTCCAGATAGTCAAGCTTGCTTTCCACACCTTTCATGTTTCCTGCAAAATTGTCTATGTAAAACATCATGCCAAGCATGTCATTTTTCTTATACCAGCCCGGATCTGCTTCACGCTTTTGATCCAGTGCCTTCAATGTGCTGCTTCGTTCTTCATAGAAGCGGTGCAGCTGATCGCATAACTCGAAAAACATGGAATCATTTCCATAAAGCTCCATGTACAGCCAGCGTAATTCATCTGTTTTCTTTGCCATACGATCCTGAAAGATCTTATCTGTTTTCTCTCTTTGCTTCACTTTATATCCTCCTCGTATCTACTGGCAATTCTCAAAACTTCAGCTCGTACTTTGTAACATCCATCTCCACTTTGCCATCTGCAAAGAAGGAAATTCCATCTGCCTCCAGATCTGTATAAATCGTTGCAGTCATCACATGTTCTCCATCATTTACAAAAATCTCAGCACTGAAACGATCCAGGATCAGGCGAAGCTTAATCTCTCCATTTTCACTGTTCACAAGGCTTCTTCTCTGATGGATAATTGCGCGTCTGGAGCCGGAAAACTTACGGTCAATTTTCAATACGGATTCATAAGGGCGGAAGCTTACTGCTGTATGGTACGTATCATTCTGGGCAAAACGCACTGCAAATTTCTTATAGATATTCTGCGCATCTGCCGGGCGAAGGGTGATTTCCATATCCACACATCTTCCATCTACGCCATCCAGACGAATTACATCCTCAAAAGCAACATTCTTATATTCTGTCTTATTTGTGCGAAGATTCTCAATTTCCCGAACCGGTTTCTGGATCAGGCGGCCGTCTTTAATGGAAAGCTCTCTTGGAAGGCTCATCTGTCCAAACCATTTTCCCTTCGGAATTCTGTTATTCGCACATGTATCCCAGTTCTGCATCCAGCCGATCATAATTCTTCTTCCGTCTGGTGCTTCCACTGTCTGCATTGCATAATAGTCGATACCATAGTCCACTGCCTGGTCTTTTTCCGGAATAAAGGTTTTGGTCTCCTCATCAAATTTACCAATCAGGCAAAGAGTTCCATCACCATTGTGGTACTCAAAGCCTTTTGGAAGCATATCCTGAGGGCTTACAAGTACTACATCTTTTCCATCCAGGGTAAAGAAATCCGGGCACTCCCACATTTTTCCGAATCTGCCATCATTAGAAAGCATTACGGATTCAAACTCCCAGTTAAACCCATCTTCACTTCTATACAGAAGAATACGGCCGCCTGTTCCGTCCGCCCTGTCATTTACGATCACGCAGCGGTAAGTGCCATCCTCGCATTTCCACATTTTCGGATCACGGAAATCAAAGGGGCTGCTGTTTTCCGGCATGTCTTCTGCTGTAAGAATCGGATTTCGTACATCCTTTTCATAATCCATCCCATCACCGACTGCAAGGCTTTGTGTCTGTATATCGCGGACACCTCCATCCGGCTGTGCTTCTTTTCGCACACTGGTGTACATAAAAAGCTGTTTTCCATCTGGAAGCGTAATGGCACTTCCTGAAAAACATCCCACATAATCATATGGCATGTCCGGGGCAATGGCTGCCGGAAGGTATTCCCAGTGAAGAAGGTCATCACTTATCGCATGTCCCCAGTGCATTGGTCCCCACTGGGAATCATATGGATAATACTGGTAAAATAAATGAAATTTGTCTTTGTAATAAGAAAAACCATTGGGGTCATTCATCCATCCAACTTTTGGAGATAAATGAAATTCCGGTCTCTCCAAAGGTGTAATATTCTGAGCCATTGCATCTTCGTATCTTCTGGCATCTCTTAAAGTCTGACTTATCATAATCATATCTCCTGTTGTTATTTATTAATCAAAACACATTTCAAGATAGTAATTATGGGGTCCAAAAATATTACTATCATTGGACCCCATTTTGGTTTTAACCTTTTACTGCTCCGGAGGTAACACCCTCAACGATGTAACGCTGCAGGAACAGATACAGAACCAGGATCGGAAGCATAGCCAGAAGGAGAGCGGCCATTACCAGTCCGAGGTCTGTTGAATAAGTACCATAGAATGCCTGTGTTGCAATCGGAAGAGTATACAGTTCTTTACGTCCGAGAACAAGGCTTGGAAGAAGGTAATCATTCCAGAATGCCATTGCATCAATAATCGCAACTGTTGCGATGGTTGGTTTCAGAAGCGGAAATACAATTTTCCAGTATGTCTGCCATCTGGTACATCCATCAATAAATGCTGCTTCTTCCAGCTCCATCGGAACGCTGGTGTGAATTGCACCATGGAACATGAAGGTTGCCATGGAAAGGGAAAATCCCACATGCATAAGGATCAGAGTAATACGGCTGTTCAGTACTCCAAAGATGCCACCGTAAAGAGAAACCAGCGGGATCATAAGTACCTGGAACGGAATAACCATAGATGCGATCATCAGGGAAAACAGAATACCGCATGCTTTCCATTTATTACGAACGATTACAAACGCTGTCATTGCAGAAAGCATAATTGTAAGGATCGTAGAAACGGTAGTAATCAAAAGAGAGTTTGTAAAAGATGTTGCAAAGTTCATCTTTTTCATAGCATCTGTGAAGTTGGTCAGGATAAATCCGTGAGAGCCAACCAGTGCCAGCGGATCTGCCGTGATATCACCTTTTGTCTTAAACGCATTGAAAATTACCATGATAAACGGGAAGATAAATGCCAGAAACAGGATAACCAGCACTGCTATTGTAATAAAATGGCTGACTTTTTTCTTCTGAGCTGCTTTTTTGTTTTCATCCATCATGCTGCCACCTCCCCTTTCTTACCAATGTAAACCTGAGTAACTCCTACGATTGCGCAGACAACAAACAGAATTAATGCCTCTGCCTGGCCGGTACCGTAATTTTTGTAAGTAAATGCCTGATTGTATACGTGCATAGCTGCCATTACAGAAGAGTTAAATGGCTCACCTTTTGTCAGGGAAAGGTTTACATCATATACCATAAAGCATCTTGTGATCGTTAAGAAAAGACACTGTACAAAAGAAGATCTCATAAGTGGGATCGTTACGTTAATGGTTGCCTGTGTCTTGGTGCAGCCGTCGATCTGGGCTGCTTCCATAAGGCTCTTGGATACGCTCATAAATCCGGCTACATAGATCAGCATCATATATCCTGCGTACTGCCACACAGATACGATGATCAGACATGCCATTGCACCGTTGGTGGTTGCCAGCCAGGAGGTGGAAAGAGCACCTACAGAAAGAGATTTTCCAAGTGATACAAATGCACGGTTAAATACGAATTTCCATACATAACCAAGTACGATACCACCGATCAGGTTCGGAACAAAGAAGCCTGCACGGAAGAAGTTCTGACCTTTAATTCCGCTGGTAAGAAGGTATGCAAGGAAAAATGCTACCACGTTTACCAAAATTACAGCGATAACAGAATAAATCAAGGTACGTCCAAGTGCCTGCCAGTAAGCTGCATCCTGGAATGTAGCAATGTAGTTTGCCAGTCCAACAAATGGTTTGTCTTTTGAAACACCGTCCCAGCTTGTAAATGTAAGATATAATCCGTAGATAAATGGAAGGATTACAACTGCACTAAACAGGACAGTGGAAACGCCAGCGAACATCAAGTACTGTTTTACTTTATATTTCATGGTGTTTTGTTCCATAATCACGATCCCCTTTCCCTTTTCTTTTTTGTCTCCACCCTTTTCCCGCTGCCTCCGAAAATCTATAATCCAGTACTTTTCTTTTTGTGAGGGAAAGAGGCCGCACGCCGCATGGCACAGGCGTGCAGCCTCTTGAGGGGTGGCAAATTTCTATAAAACTACAGTATGTTTGTTAAATTAATAAGTTGTTACCAAAGGATAATTCTTAGTGCTCTACAGGAGTTGTGTTCTTCCAGTAGTCTTCAATCTCTGCTGCAAACTCAGCTCTGTCAATCTGTCCTGCGAGATATTTCTGGAAGGTTGCACCACAAATGGAAAGATGATCATCCGGAAGGTAATTGTAGTTATCAATCAGAGAGCCTTCATCTGCATATTTCTTAACAGATTTTCCAAGTGGATCGGATACTTCTTTTTCATTGTTAGAGAATGCAGGTACAAGTGCACATGTCTCAGCAATGAAGCTCTGTCCTTCATCGGAATCAGCAAGCCATGTAAGGAAGTCCTTAGCTGCCTGACGCTGCTCATCACTTGTTGCATCAGAGGAATCGATCATCATGAATTTGGAACCTCCACCAACAAGCTTCTCATTGGATCCGTCATCTGTGTTCTGCGGTACCGGCATCATTCCCATATTCTCTGTATAATCATATGCATTGATTACGGACCAGTCCCAGTTTCCTCCGAACATGAATGCGATCTGTCCTTCAGCAAGCATCATCTCGGTTGTCTCACGCTCTGCAGCGATTGCAGAATCTTTTGCGTAGTTATTCTCCATCATTACATCGAAGAAGTCCATAAGAGAATTGAATTTCTCATTGTTTGCAAGGTCTGCTGTTCCTTCATAAAGAGAGGAAACAAATGCTTCTACATCTGGCTGCTGCTCGTAAACCTCAGCAAGGAAGTGAGCTGCAAGGGACCAGTCCTCTTTCATGATACCGGTAGGTGTTTCCATTCCACCTTCTTTCAGTTTCTCAAGAAGCTCTTTAAAAGAATCAAGTGTCTTGTAATCATCCGGATTGAAGGTCTCGCCTGTGATTGCTTCGATTGCATCTGCATTGTAAATAACACCGCGTGCTTCAAGGCAGGTCGGGAAACCATTGATCTGTCCGTCAACTCCGATTGCGTAATCAGTCTCATTAACCCAGCTCTGATCGCTTAAATCAATTGCATGGTCTGCTGCAAGTGAATAGATATCTTTCGGGTCTACCATAGCGATTGTATATGGATCATTCGCAGAATATCTGGTAGCCAGATGAGCAGATACTGTATCACTGTTGTAATAAACCTCTACGCCAACGCCGGTCTCTTCTGCATACTGAGCAGCTAATTCTTCGAACTGGCTCTGAACCTCCATTTTGGAGTTAAAAATTGTGATGTTCACATCGTCTGCCATAACCGGTACAGATACACTTGCCATTGTTGCTGCTGCAGTTGCAACTGCAATTGCCATTGAAATACGTTTTTTCATTTTTGCTTCCTCCTGTTTTTTACGTTCTTGTTCGGACGTTTTCTTTATGGTTGTATGATAGCATTGCGTCTCAAATATGTCAAGCGGTTGTCATATATTTTTGTCCATTTCACATCACTTTGTTACATTTATACTATTTAGCTCTTTATGTTTTGTGCACTTTTACATGCTTTTTTCGTGTCTGTAGTTCATTTATTTTATTTTTCTTGTTTTTTACGAAAATTGCTTCATTTTTTATCACAACCGTATGTCATATTCCTTATGCATCTGATCAATTCCGCGCGAAGCGTTTTTTTGTATAGCAGAAATATTACAGAGTAATTTCCTGCTATACAAAAAATCAGCTGTCATATTGTATTCTGAAATGTTTCAAAAACACCCCAGAATACACAATATGACAACTGACTGGAAAATTTTTCGAAGATAAAAAAATATTAACAATTCAGTAAAGCGGACATTCGCAATCCGCTTCGCTGTTTGCTCATGAACGCAGTCGCTTCGCGATCTGTCAGTGGGAGCTGAAGGCTCCCACTGACAGAAGCATCCCCCCTCACTCGCCGCTTAGTGCTCCGCGCACTTGAAGCGGGGAAATGCTTATCTGCGTTCAAGTCGTCCCTCGCTCAACCAGTGTAACCGGAAATACTGTCTTAGTAGGTACAACTTTCCCCTCATCAATCTGCGCAATAGCTGCTACTGCCAATTCTGCCATCTGTTCCACAGGCTGATGAATTGTCGTAAGTCCCGGACTTGTAAACTGGGCAATATTCACATCATCAAAACCTACGATCTTCAGTTGCTCCGGAACCTTGATTCCCAGATCTGCGCATGCCTGCAGTACATAGGCACCAATAACATCTGAACTGGCAAATACACCGTCCACATCAGGATTATCCACCAGTGCCTGTCTTACATATTCATAATATTCCAGAGAATCAAAAAGACGGTTATCCGTTACCATAACCACATTTTCTTCATTTCGATTCTTACAGATATCACGAAATGCAACCTCGCGGAGATCTCCTGGCATATGAATGTCAACCCCTGCACTTACTCCGCCGATAAACATCAGCTTCCTGCAGCCTTTCTCAATCAGAAGCTCCGTTGCCAGCACACCGCCCTGATAGTTATCACATTCAATCCCGGATGTCCCTTCATCCATAGAACGTTCCAATGTGATCAACGGGAAATCAAGATCTTCAAATTTCTCAGTTTCAAAACTTCCACTGCAAAGAACAACGCCGGTCACTCTTTCGCTCTTGCACATCTCAATACACTGTTCCTCACGTTCTTCTTTATACCTGGAAACAAAAAGCATGATACGATATCCCTGCTTCGCAGCCTCTCGCTCCAAACGGCTTAGTACCTTGGCAAAATAAGGATGTTCAATATTCGGCAAAATAACTCCTATCGTATTACTCTTCTGCTTTGACAGTGCGCGAGCTGTCTCATTAGGCTGATAATTCAGCTCTTTCATCACCTGATATACTTTCTCACGGGTCTTATCACTGATATATCCTCTGTTATTCAGGACTCTGGAAACTGTTCCTACCGTTAGGCCTGAGGCCTTCGCCACATCCTTAAGTGTTGCCATATATGTAAATCTCCTTTATTGCGAGCTGCAGTTTTTTTATTTCATCTTGATTTTATCACCTCGTAGTTTCTTGTGTCAACCGGTAAATACATCCTGTTTCTACATCCACCCGGCATCCATGTCACTGCAGGCCATCACCACGCAGTCGATTCCAAGAAGGATCAGATAACCGCCAATAATAAAGCCCGTTGAAAACAACGCTACCCACGGCCAGATGATCATCAGACA
The DNA here is from genome assembly GCF_039841815.1 of Ruminococcus sp. 1001136sp1. Taxonomy (NCBI): domain Bacteria; kingdom Bacillati; phylum Bacillota; class Clostridia; order Eubacteriales; family Oscillospiraceae; genus Ruminococcus; species Ruminococcus sp. 1001136sp1. The sequence goes on from NZ_JBDPGY010000001.1 coordinate 281,423, forward strand.
ACCAAGGGTGATTCCAAGGATATTTACAATCAAGGTAAAGTAATAGTAAAATTTTCCTGCCAGACGGACCAGAGGGATGTGGGTCAATCTGGAAACAGAATGAGCGATGAACCAGATTGGGAGAAGCAGGGTCATGATCAGCTCTCCGGCATTTGGGTACATCAGAAGCATTAGTCCGGCAAGGAGACTTAAAATTCCAGTCACCAGAGCAATGGTAGGTCCGAAGCCGATATAGCGCTCTGTTTTTGCATAAAATACAATATCTGAAATTCCGGTGATGACAGCAAGAAAACCATACGCAAAGGTAATTCCGCGGAGCATGCCGCCCGGATTACACAACGTATAAATCCCAAGAAGGATCAGCAGGATTCCCTCAATGAGTTCCAGCCAGCCATAACGTGAACGTCTTCTCATTTTTCCTCACTCTCCTCTTTGTTATTTAAAATTTTCATAAACTCTTCGCCAGTTATCGTTTCTTTTTCATAAAGGAACATAGCCAGTTCATCCAGTTTTTTACGGTTGTCTGTCAGGATCTTTTTGGCTTTTTCATGTTCTCGCTTTACTAATTCTACGACCTTCTCATCGATTTCCTTCTGGGTATCTGCAGAGCAGGAAAGGGATGCATCGCCGCCAAGGTACTGGTTGGTAACGGTTTCCATAGCCACCATGTCGAACTCGTCGGTCATTCCGTAGCGAGTGATCATAGCTCTGGCAATCTTGGTTGCCTGCTCGATATCGTTGGAAGCGCCTGTGGTGATCTCGCCAAACACGATTTCTTCTGCAGCACGTCCGCCGGTGAAGGTTGCAATCTTATTTTCCAGTTCTTTCTTTGTCATCAGATACTTGTCACCAGTTTCTACCTGCATGGTATAGCCGAGTGCACCGGAAGTACGCGGAATAATAGTAATCTTCTGAACAGGAGCGGAATGGTTCTGAAGGGCTGCCACCAGGGCATGTCCGATTTCGTGATAGGAAACCACTTTTTTCTCCTGGTCAGAGAGAACTGCGTTTTTCTTCTGGTAACCAGCGATTACCACTTCAATGCTCTCTTCCAGGTCTGCTTCTGTAACGATTGTACGTCCGTCACGGACTGCACGAAGTGCTGCTTCGTTTACAATATTTGCCAGCTCGGCTCCGGATGCACCAGATGCCATACGTGCGATAGTGTGGAAATCCACGTCATCGGATGCTTTGATTTTTCTTGCATGAACCTTCAGAATTGCTTCACGACCTGCAAGATCGGGAAGCTCAACTGGTACGCGGCGGTCGAAACGTCCTGGACGGGTAAGTGCCGGGTCAAGGGATTCCGGGCGGTTGGTAGCTGCCAGAATGATAACACCGTTGTTGCCCTCGAAACCATCCATCTCTGTAAGCAGCTGGTTCAGTGTCTGCTCACGCTCATCGTTGCCCCCTACCTGGCCATCACGTTTTTTACCGATGGCATCGATCTCATCAATGAATACGATACATGGGGCTTTCTCTTTCGCCTGCTTAAAAAGATCACGAACTTTGGAGGCACCCATACCTACAAACATTTCTACGAATTCAGAGCCGGACATGGAAAAAAATGGAACATTCGCTTCTCCGGCAACAGCTTTGGCAAGCATTGTTTTACCAGTACCTGGAGGGCCTACAAGGAGAACGCCTTTCGGCATGGAGGCTCCCACGTCTGTGTATTTCTTTGGGTTATGAAGGTAATCTACAATCTCTGCAAGGTTTTCCTTGGCTTCATCCTCTCCGGCTACATCTGAGAAACGGATTCCTTCACTGGATTGAACGTAAACCTTTGCATTGCTTTTTCCCATGCCAAATGCCATGGAGTTTTTGCCTCCAGCCTGCTCCATCAGCTTCTTTGCCATATAATTTCCAAGAACTATGAAAATGATCAGTGGCAGAAGTCCGGTTACCAGGAAGCTGAGAATCGGAGAGGCCTGCTGGTCAATGTCTTTGGTAAAGGTGGCACCGCACTCATACAGACGGTCGGTGAGATCCGGGTCATTCATAAGACCGGTTTTATAAATTTTTTCGTTGTTTTTATCGGTAAAGACGATCTGGTTATCTTCTACTTCTACTTTACCGATGTTTTTGTCATTAATCATGCTCATGAAGGTACCGTAATCGGTTTCTTCTACCTGATGTTCCATTAAGATTGGGGAAACCACCAGGTTAAAGACGATCAGTACCAGAAGCACAATGCCGTAATAGTAGATCAACGGCTTTTTTGGGGTTTTTACTTCTTTCATAGTTGTAGTCCTTTCTTATGTAAACTAATAGTGTCTACTCTTCTGCCTCTTTCTTCTCTTCCAGACGCTGGGCTTCAATAGCCTCCAGCGATACCAGAAGTGCCCGGTTTACTGCCTGCATTGCAAAATCAAGGGCGTATTCTGCGGTGAGGATTTTCTCCTCCGTTCCCGGGAGCACATTTCCAAATATTGGCTCCTTATTTTTCAAATTTATGTTTTCTGCCTCCAGCACTTTTCCAACTGCTGCCTCCACCTGGTCGTAGACGCCTGCCAGCTTCATTACACAGTCTGTCTTGGAATGGCGAAGTCTGTTTTCCAAAGTGATACGGCTTTCCTGACATTCCTGTCGAAGATTCTGGATCTGTTGGTGGAGTCTTTCCGTATCCATACTCTCCGCCAGCTGAATCCGACTGTGGGTCTGTTCCAGTTTTTTATCCAGCTCGTACATTTTTACGGATAAAATTTCATGTGCCATATATGGTTCCCTCCTCTCCTTGCGGATTACGTTATCATTTCCGTTCTTTCTCAAACAGGCTCTAGCGCATGTTTGAAAAAGGCTTTCTGCAAAACGTGCGTCACAATCGCACTCCGTAATCCTGATGATTTTATTCTAGTACAAGCAGAAGAAAGTGTCGATAGCCAAAAATTTCACCGTGTATAGACAAAACGGGCAAAGTGTAAAGATACACCTTGCCCGTTTGATCTCTTATTTAGTTCCCTCCATGTATTTGCATCCGGCCTCTGGATTCTATTCCCAGTCGGTCTCCACCTCCGTCAATTTCACTTTCAAAACTGCTTCAAGGTCAATAAACACAGGAATAAAACTGTCACGAATAAACAGGAGCATTTTTCAGCACAGAAAGACATCTTCTGTAGCATTCTTTCCCATCATAATCAAATAGACTTCGTGTACGATCATATCCAGATTCTTCGTATCCTCCGGTGTCCAGTCCTGGAAAATACCAAAGATAGCATAGCTGTGGTAACGGAGGATCAGCTTCAACTCCTGGCGGCTATAATTCTGGTACAGATTTTCTTCCTCCACAATGCTCTCAAACAACTCGCAGGTTCCTTGCATAAGGGTTTGTTCCAGTTCTTTTCCATAATTACTTTCTATTCCTTTTCGCACTTCGGGTATAGCATTGATGGCAAAAACAAACAGATACTTCAGCGCTGCTTCTGCGCCACCCTGCTCTTTGCACGCCTCCAGCAGCCGCCTGGTTCCCTGCTTTATGCTCCACTGAATCATATCCGGTATTCCTTCGAAATGGTAGTAAAATGCCTGCCTGGTGATCTGGCACTCTTCCACAATATCCTTTACTGTAAGCTTCTTTACTTTTTTCTCCAGAACCAGCTTACGGGCTGCTTCTGTGATGATTTCTTTCATGTCCATATACTGTGGTTCTCTTTCCTTTATCCGGTGTTGAATCATAAACAGTCTCTAATTCTTATACCTTAATAGCTACATGCAAATCATATTATCGGCAACAACGACTAACTACAGCTCATACAATTTCACAGGTTATATATCTTTAACAATTTTCCTATGACGCTTATACCCACTGCATTTTCCAATAATGCTTATATTCATACTTTGAGTTTCTAATTTGACTCTTCTGAATCTGCAATATTTTCCTCATCTACAGTATCTTGTTTCTCTGGTACCACTGCATCTTCTCGCACCTGCATAGCGGCTCTCTCACGAATGCTCTTCTTCGGGGCGGCCGGTTGAGATTGCTGAGAGGATTTCTTCCTGGCTGGGTCTACTGCAAATTTGCGTTCCGGATCAGCCTTGGCAACTTTGCCTAAACGGGTGGCACCCCAAAGTAAAAACAGCGGAAGCACAATGGCTGTAAAAAGAAGCCCCAGATTCATCAATCCGGTAAAAAACAGAATTACCTGCATGACAATCTCTGTTATAAGAAGCGATATGGCCAGTTTCACAGAAAATCTGCTCTTATCTACTCTGTTGGAATTTCTTACAGATAGAAATCCAACTACAGCTTCCCAGATTCCTACTGCAATAAAACAAATACCAATCCCTTTCAGAAGTCCACTTCCCACTCCGGCATTCTCAAGAAGTTCTACATACTCTGCAGTTCCTTTATCTGCTTCCAGAGCTGTCATAAAGAAATTGATTCCATACATGATCGTGGAGGTAATGGCTGAAAACATCAGGAAAATACCACCAAACATCAGACACATCTTGCCATTCATCGCCTGCCGTGTCACCTTCATCTGCTCAAATTGATCCATAATCAAACCTGCCTCTCTTTTTTGCGAACCGACAAAAACACAATTTTAATATTAGTCTAACATATCACTTTTCGTTTTTCAATGTACAGGTTCCTGTTCATGTAACAAACATTATGGGTTACGATTCTCGATCTTCGCAGAAACAGGCTCTAGAGCGTGTTTGAAAAAGGCTTTCTGCAAGATGTGCGTCACAGTTTGTGGGAGATTTTGTCCGGATGAGGGCGCCGTAGCGGGCTACGGCAACCGAATTCGGGCAAAATCTCCCACAAAGTGGGGCGTGCAGATTGTGGGAATGATTTTTCAAACAGGCTCTAGCTTAATAATTACCTTTACTTTCCAGATTCAGCTTTATATAATGTATTAGAGTGTGTTTGACGCACAAGTTACATGTGAAAGGCAGGTTTTACCAATGAACTGCAATAAAAAAGAGCTTTTACTTTATGCCGTTACTGACCGCAGCTGGTTAAATGGCAGAACTTTATATGACCAGGTCGAAGAAGCCTTAAAAGGTGGGGCTACCTTCATTCAGCTACGCGAAAAAACTCTGGATACAGATAGTTTTCGCAAAGAAGCTGCGGAAATCAAAGAGTTATGTGCGCGCTATCATGTACCATTCGTGATCAATGACAATGTAGAAATTGCAAAAGAAATCAATGCCGATGGCGTTCATGTAGGGCAGGAGGATATGGCTGCTGGTAATGCCAGAGCCATCCTCGGTTCTGACAAAATCATCGGCGTTTCTGCGCATACAGTTGAAGAGGCTGTTCTTGCTGAAAAAAATGGCGCAGATTATCTGGGAGTAGGTGCCGCATTCCAAACCGGAACCAAAAAAGATGCCGGCAATATCAGCCATGAAACTATAAAACAAATATGTGAGGCTGTAAATATTCCTGTTATTGCTATCGGTGGAATTACACATGACAATGTAATGGAGCTGGCTGGAAGCGGTATCTGCGGAATTGCAGTTGTAAGTGCCATCTTTGCAGCTGAAGATATTACAAAAGCAACCAGAGAGCTTAAAGAGCTTACTCTCAAAATGAAAGATTCTACTTGTATTTCCAAAGACAATGCATCTTTCAGGAAAGGAATTTCATGTTAAGGGGTGCCATCTGGGATCTGGATGGTACGATTCTGGATTCTATGTCAGCCTGGGATCATGTAGGCGAAAATTACCTGCGAAGCCAGAGAATTGAACCTGAACCGGATCTGGATGAAGCAATCGCCACTATGAGTCTCCACCAGGCAGCTGACTATTTTATTGAGCACTATGGTGTAAAACAGACCCGAGATGAATTGATCAAAAGTGCTGTAGCAATTGTAGATGATTTCTACCGCTATGAAGCTCAGCTGAAGCCTCATCTGAAAGAATTTCTGGCTCAGCTTCATGAGACCGGAGTCAAAATGTGTATCGCCACTGCTACAGAGCGCTCCCTCGTGGAAGCTGCCCTGGCACGTTGCGGAGTGCTTGATTATTTCAGCGAAATCTTTACCTGCTCCTCTGTGGGTGCCGGAAAGGACGAACCAACCATTTATCGGGAAGCCTTGAACTTTCTTGGCACTGACCGAACCAATACCATGGTCTTTGAAGATTCTCTTCATGCCCTTACCACAGCTAAGAAAGATGGCTTCTATACCACTGCTGTGTACGATTCTCATGAAGAAAATCAAGCGGAAATACAGCGTCTGGCAAACTGTCGGATTCATGATTACGGTGAGCCGGAAGAGTTTATTGATTTTACAAAAAATCTATAGAACTTTTTATTTGTCGGGAAGCTTAATTGCTTCCCGATATTCTTTATTCAACCAAGTATTTACTACATTGACGCAGGATGATTTCTTCATATGCAAGATGGAGGAAGGAGCCGTAGCGAGCTACGGCAACTGAATTCGGGCAAAATATACCGCAAAGTGGAGCGTACAGATTGCGGGAATGATTTTTCAAACAGATTCTAGTACATCGAAAATTAAGTTTCTGCTATATTGACGCAGCAGATGAAAAATCAGACAAGTCAATATGGCAGTTACTTAATATTCGATGTACTAGCTTATCTGCCACTTCACATGACTTCCCTTCTCGTCTTTGCTGACGATCAGCTGATCTTCAATCTCCTGCTTCAGCTCGGTCACATGAGAAATAATTCCAATCAACTTGCTTCCTCCCGCCAGTTCCTGAAGAACCTTTACCGCCTGTTCTCTGGAATGCTCATCAAGGGAACCGAAGCCTTCATCCACAAACATTACATCAAGATGTATCGCTGCAGAGCTCTCCTGGATCTGATCTGCCATTCCAAGTGCCAATGCCAGAGCTGCCATAAAGGATTCTCCTCCAGAAAGGGTACGGACTTCACGCTCTTTGCCGGTAACATTAGAATATACCATAAGATCCAGACCACGATTCTTGCCTTTCCCCGCATTCTCCTCGTCTACCATACGAAGTTCAAACTGTCCGGCAGACATATTCGCAAAGCGGCGATTGGCCGCATAAAGAATCTTCTCCAGGTAATATCTCTGCACATAGGTTTCAAGATCCATACGGTTTCCGGACATATTTCCAGACAACAGCTTATAAAGAGTTTCCAGCTTGGTATGCTTTTCAATGATTTTACCTCGCTTCTCCATCTGAGGGCTAAGAATATCATATGCCTCTTTATTAGCTTTATACTGTTCTTTATAAAGTTCCAGTTTCGTCTGAGTCTGAAGCCGTACTTTCTCAGCTTCCTCCATCTGGGACTTGGCAGCTTCCATATCCGGCTTGCTCCTGCCATCTATGGCTTTTCCAGCTGTTTCTGCAGTGGTCTGTGCGGCTAGTTTTTTTCGCTGCCAGCTATCTGCTTCTTTTTGCAAAATCTCCGCTGTTTCACGGGTATAGTTCTCTGCTATATCCGCCCATTCTGCCTCTGTCATATTCTTCTCATTCATCAAAGTCTGATAAAAGGCCTGCCGCTCCTGGTAAAGCTTCTGGTGATCTGGAAGTTCCCCTTCAAATCGTTTAATCAAGCTGGTACAGTTAACCAGCTCTTCAGAAGACGCTTTTTCTTTCTTTTCAGCTTCCTTGGAAGCAGCTTCTGCAGCTTTCCATTTTCCTTTTGCCTGGTTAAACTCTGTCATAGCCGCCTCTTCTGATGGATATTCCCGGGAATCATTCAACTGCTTCAGAAGAGCTTCTGCGCTCTTAGCTGACGCTGCTGCCTCAGTCAGCTTTTGTCCGCATTCCTCTACGGCAGTTTTTCCTGATTTCTTCCGCTCTTCTACCTGTCCCAGAGCATCCTGAAGATTACGCAATGTTTTCTGGGCTGTATTAAGTCTTGTACCCTCTTCCTGTAATAAAGTTTTCCAGGTTCCAAGAAGTGTCTGTATCTGCTTCAGCAAGGCATTCCAATTACACTCTTTATCCGCCATCTGATCCTGGGCTACACCAGGGACTTCTGAATTTCTGCTCTCCTGGAAATTTTTTATATTGTCTCCCAAAGAATCAAATACTTCCACCATTCCTGCTTCCGGGAACTGCTCATGATCATTTAAAATACGCGTGCACAGCTTCCTTCCTGTCTCTTCCAAAAGTCGTTCTTTTTCTGCAACTATATCCACAGCTGACCTTGCTTCACCGGCAGACTGTTCCTGCCTGTTTCGAAGCTCAGAAACTTCTTTTTCTGCCAGTTCCAATTGCTCACGGGTGAGATCTCTATGAAGGGTAGAAGCTATGCATGGATTCGGATGTTCTATTGCGCCGCATACAGGACATGGTTTCCCCGGCTGAAGCTCGCGTGCCAGAAAACCAGCCTGCTCATCCAGAAAAATTCTCCGCATAGACTCATATTCCTGGCTCTTTGCGTCATATCTGATTCTATTCTTCTGGTATGTCTCTCGTGCTTTCTTCGCCAGTTTTTTCTGTGTTTCTACACCTTTAAGAAGATCTTCCGTTTCTTGTACTTCAATGCCAAGTACTTCCAGTTCCTGATTTTTCCCTTTCCAGACAGCAATTTTCTCATTAGTGTCGGTCAGCTTCTCTGACTGAGCCCTCCAGTCTGCTTCCTGCTTCTCCATTTTCTCCAGATCTTCTCTGGCTTTGCGGTCTGCGGCCTGCGCTGCGGTCAGATTTTGCTGGCTGGTCTTTACACTTTTTTCTGCTTCCTTGATCTGCTTAAGGAGCTTCACTTCTTTATTCACGCGCTCATAAATAGTGGTGTACGCCTTAAGCTCCTTCTCTGCCGTTTCTTTCACCGCCTTCGCTGTCTGAATGACAGATTGTGACTGTTCTTTTAATAAAGGAGCTCGTTCCTGCTGCTCCTTTAAGGCACTCTCACATGTCTGCATATTACGCAAGGCATCCTGACAGCGTGCGTATTCGCCTTTTATTTCGTATGCTTTCTTAATTTTCTCTGACAGAATGGTCTTTTCCCCTATTTGTGCTTCCACTTTCCCACATTCAGAAAGCTGAACCTCAGCGCTTTCCAGCTGCGCATATAAATTCGTCAGCTGAATGGAACTGTTGTAGATATCCCTTTTTTCATCGCGGAGTTTTGATGCGGATTGTAATTCTTTCGAGGTAAAATTCACACTTTTCTCCAGTGTTCTGCATAACTCGCCCAGATGATCCAGAAAGCAATCCATCACTACAATTTCCCCATTCAAAACCTGCTTTTTTAGCCCTTCTATTTCCTGCCACTGGTCATATTCCTGGGGAATTACCACATGGGCAGCTTCAGTCTGACATGCAGTTTTGATCTGGGCAATCTCTTTTTCCAGGGAACGCTTGCGATTCATCAGCTCGTCCACAATATTCTGGTATAATTCAGTGTTAAACAGCTTCCGGAAGATGACTTTCTTATCATCAGATTTTGCACGAAGAAGCTCCATAAATTCTCCCTGAGCGATCATGGCAACCTGCATAAACTGGCTTTTGGTAAGACCGAGGATCTCCCCCAGCTTGCTGTCAGCTTCCTTCTGTGGATATTCGGTACCATCTGGCATGATCAGGCTGACAGACCCCGGTACTTCACGACTTCCTGTATTTTTTCCCGCCCCTCTTGTCAGAAGCTTCAGATGTCTGGGAACACGGCGGACAGTATACAGCAGGCTATTTTCTCCTGCCCCTTCGGAAAAAACAAGCTCTACAAATGGTTCAACGTTCAACTCTGCATACTGGCTTTGCAGTACAACACCATCTTTCTTGTTTGTACTGGAGCTGGCTTCACCGTAAAGAGCAAATACAAGGGCATCAAATATAGTTGTTTTTCCTGCTCCGGTGTCTCCGGTCACAAGAAACAGATTCTGATTCGGCTCCTGAAAATCGATCTGTGTCAGTTTTCCGTAGGAACCAAACGCCTGCATGATAAGTTTCACAGGTCTCATTTCGTCACCTCCTGTACTGTATTGATAACCTCCTGAAGAATTTCCTGCTCTTCCGCATCTGCATTTCCGAGGAACTGGCAGCAAAGTTCAAATGGATTCAATTCACGCTCACTGTCTGCATGTCTGGTATAATCAACCTGCCGCACAGTCTCACGGCGTATCTCTAGAAGCCCTGGAAAAGCCAGACGCAGACGATCCTGCATATCAATTACGTCCAGATCCACCTTATCCGTAAGAATTACTGTCACATAATCTTTACAGCGCTGTGCCAGAACACTCTCTAAATCTCCCTTGATCACTTTTATCTGGCGCAGCGGTTCCAGTGGAATTACTTCTGTAGTGATTTCGCCCTTTTGTTTTATGTCAACCATTATAATTCCTTTATTCTGACCTGCTTCACTTACAGAGCATGCCAGCGGCGTTCCACAATAGCGATAAAACTCGCCGCCTGCTTTCATTGGCTTATGAATATGTCCCAGTGCCGCATAGTCAAATTTCTGCAGAATATCGGCTGACACCTGGTCAATATTTCCTACTGTCCGGATCTCAGAGTCCATTCGTTCAATTTCTTCTGCATTCTCCCCCATGGGCAGATAGAATTGATGGCTGACCAGAACGTTTCTCTGGTCTATGTTGACCTGTTCACGTTCTATCAGTCTGTGAATCGTATCATTGTAAGAAAGATTATTTCCATTCTCATCTGTACCAGTGATCAGCTTCACCATGGAAGGCTTCACAAAGGGAAGCAAATAAAAATTCACCGGCCCATATTCATCCTGAAGTACCACTTTCTCAATATGATCTTCTTCTGTCTGAGGCGGTATTCCGATCATATAAATTTTCTGACGGTCAAGCACACTCCGAAAACAGTTCACACGAGGTGCGCTGTCGTGATTTCCACTGATCATCATAATGACAGAATCCGGAACTGCATTTCGCAGCTTTCCGATAAAATGATCAAACACCTCCACTGCTTCTGCAGACGGAACTGCTTTGTCATAGATGTCCCCTGCGATCACGATCGCATCAGGCACTTTCTCTGCGGCCTTCTGAATTATTTGATCCAGTATATATTCCTGATCTTCTCTGAGATCACGATTGATTAATTTCAAGCCAATGTGTAAATCTGATAAGTGAAATATTCTCATAAACCGTTCCCCATTCTTATCTTCTCAAAATTCCAGTTAAACTATATATTTCATATACCTTACTATTACCGATTGTATATATAAAACCAACTTCACAGCCCTATGCATTTCTGTTATATTCTCTCTCAATCCATGCCATCAACACATCTACTATGTATTCCTGCTGCTCTTCTGTGAGCCGCACTCCTGCTGGAATTCTATGCCACTTATACAAGCATCCCCGACAGCAGCAGCCAGTAGCATGCTGAGCCAGGAATACAGGGTGCCCGCGCATTGGAGTCTGTTTGCCATCATTGGGAATCTGAGCCGGAGCCAGACGTGTTCGCACAAAATCTGAGGCATGACTGCGGATGGTATCCATTCCTTTCTCCCGGATATACTGTATATCCTTATCCTTCAGATGGAAACGACTGCGAAAATTCGAGCGGGACAGGCGGGCAAACAGATCACAAAACTGGTCCTGTTCCGGATCATATTTTCGCAAATACTTCTCATATCCATTCAATATTTCTGCAATTTTCAAATTAAGCTCTGAACCATTATACGTATAGTTCTCATCCTCTAAACGAAAATAGAAATCTATATTAACTTTCAGCTTATTGTTTCCACGCTTTATTCCTCTGCCGCTATTTCTGAAGTTACTACTATTCGTCGTATTATTAATTCCTTCATTTTTTTCATTTGTTCCACCGCCTTCTTCCTGCACCAGAAATTTCACCTGCACTGCATGCCTCTTCAGAAGAGGAATAATGCAAAAATACAGCCGGTCATCTTCCATATGAAGATACCCCAATACCTGTTTGTCTTTATTCATAAGCTGAATCTGATTCCCATGGAAAGCTTTTGGAAACAGATATTCGCCAGACTGCAAACTTGCTATAAGCCTGCCTTCCGGGGATGCGGCTTCTGCCGCCAGAAATGCTTTAACCCGATAAATTTTCTGACCTTTTCTATCTGTGCTCTCTGGTTTCATCAGGGAATCCAGAACCAGCAATGGGTTCACATATTGCATAGAAAGATATTCAAACAGCTTCGCCTGGATGCGAAAACGGTATTCCTTCAAATCTGGTACAGAAGATAAGTCTTCTGCGTTTACGGCATTCTCCGTTCTCTCAAGGAGGGCTGCGGCTGCATGACGAATACTGGTAAGAAAAAGCGCGAAATCCTCTTCCTCCGGATCCCACATATATTTTCCACAGGCAGCCTGATAATACAGTTTCCCCTGGGCTTCCTTTCGTTCTTCTTCAGAAAGATTCATACTATAGTGCAGATAAATATTCCTTGGTATAAAAGCAGCCTCGTTCCATTCACCAAACCATTCCTGATGCTGTTCCCTCTTCCCAGATTTATGATTGTCTGTGCCATGAGCCTCTGTTCCATAAACTTCCGTTCCATATACGTTCTGCATTTCCCGGCTATCGCTCTGGCTCAGTATCCGATACGCTTCATTTATCTCCTGTGCGCGCTGAATATGAGCTTCCCCTACTTCATTCAATGAGTCCGGATGAAAACGGCTGATCATCTTATGATATTTTCGCTTAATTTCCCTTTCATCATCTTCTGGGGCAATCCCCAGAAGTTCTATTGCATCTTGTGTATTCATTATATATTCCCGATATTTTTATTTCGTTTTTGTCTTCATATTCTTTCAGTATACATTATTTCAAGTAAAAGGGCTATAAATTTCCAATTTAACTTACTCTGAGTAGATGTCATTATAAATGGGAATCGGTTGGATATTGTTATGATTTATGGCTGGGAAACTAGTTCCCAGCCATTTTTTCTGATGTGTCTTGTTATAATTTTATCGGATGTGTTTCGAAAATCTTTCGTTTTCTTATTGATCTTAGGTATTTTGGTTGATCTTTAGCGGCTTATGAATCTTTAGTAATTTACAAATCTTTGGTGAAACACAGAACTTTCGTACTTCTAAGTTCTTTTGTATTTTCAGATTCTTTTGTGCTTTATTGCTTTCTTTCGTATTTCAGATTTCTTAAGTGTTTTTCGTATTTCTCTTTCGTTGATGTATCTATACTACCATATCTGTCGCTTTTTGTCATCTGGCAAAGTGAACATATTTTCGATTGTATTTTCATCTATTTTTTATTCTATCAATATATTACATCAATACCAGCATGATAATCCCAACTATCACAAGAAGGGGAAGTGCTATGTAGATCAGACCTCCCAGAACTAATCCGATCAGGACAAGGGGAAGGAATATCAGACGAAAAAAGATTTTCGTAATTCCCCAGGTTGCGCGGAAGGCAAGTCCGATCATTTTGCCAAATATACCAAACATTAAAATGATAAATAACAGCGTCAGCATAAATTGTCACCTCGTTTTCTTTTCAGGCATTATACAATATGGTCTGCCCTTTACTGTAATCAACAACTTAATGGGGATTTTCACTTCAAATAAAGAAAAAATTTACAAACAGCGTAAAAAGCCCCCTGCGGAATCATTCCGCAAGGGGCGATTATTCACTATACGATTATATACTTCGCTTAAGCCATCATCGGCTCCAATGCCTTAGCCAGCTTCTCTTTCTCAGCTTCTGCCTCTGCAAGATCTTTACCCAGTGTAGTGTAATAAATCTTAATCTTCGGCTCTGTTCCGGATGGACGAACAACTACTGTCTCGTTATTCTCCAGTTTGTAAATGAGAACATTTGCTGCTGGAAGACCGGTCTCCTCAGGCTTCTTATAATCGGTAACCTTCACTACCTTGTAGCCTGCAATGTCTGCCGGCGGGTTGTCACGGAATTTCTGCATGATTCCTGCCATAGTGTCCATTCCGCTGAGTCCCGGGAATTCAAAGCTGTCAACCTTGTTCAGGTAACGGCCATACTGTGCGTAAATCTCCTCAAGTCTCTGCTTCAAGGAGCTTCCAATGCTTCTGTAGTATGCAGCCATCTCGCAGATCAGCATGGATCCGATAATGGCATCCTTATCACGTACATACGGTCCTGCAAGGTATCCGTAGCTCTCTTCAAATCCGAAAATGAAACGGTCCACTTCACCAGCAGCCTCAAGCTGTGCGATCTGGTCGCCGATCCACTTAAATCCGGTAAGTACGCTTCTAAGCTCTACACCGTAGTGCTCTGCAACTGCGTCTGCAAGAGGTGTGGAAACAATAGATTTCACTGCAACCGGATTCTTCGGCATTGTGCCTTTCTCGATACGACCAGCTGCAATATAGTCAAGAAGAAGAACTCCCACTTCATTACCACTTACCAGCTCATAGGAACCGTCCGGGCATTTCATGGCAATACCAACACGGTCTGCATCCGGGTCAGTAGCAAGCATAAGATCTGCTCCTGTCTCCTTGGCAAGCTTCAGTCCCTGCTCCAGAGCTGCGAAAATCTCCGGGTTCGGGTAGCTGCATGTGGTAAAATAGCCGTTCGGGTATTCCTGTTCCGGAACAATCGTTACATCTGTGATTCCGATATCCTTCAGGATCTGGGTTACCGGCACAAGTCCGGAACCATTCAGCGGGCTGTAAACCAGCTTCAGTCCTGCTGTCTTACAAAGACCCGGACGAACCTGGCGTGACTCGATTGCATCGTAAAGAGCACGTTTGCAATCGTCACCAACAAAGCGAATCAGGCCTTCCTCAACGCCCTCTGCAAAGGACATGTATTTCGCGCCTGTCAGAATGTCTGTCTTCTGGATCTCATCATAAACGATAGCTGCAGCATCATCTGTCATCTGGCAGCCATCCGGGCCGTAAGCCTTGTATCCATTATATTTAGCAGGGTTATGAGATGCGGTAACCATAATACCCGCGTTGCACTCATAGTAGCGTGTCGCAAAGGAAAGGGCCGGTACAGGCATTAATGCATCATAAATTCTGACCTTAATGTCATTGGCAGCCAGAACTCCTGCTGCTGTTTTCGCAAATATATCACTCTTCAGACGGCTGTCGTAGCTGATTGCAACGGTCTGAGTGCCGCCCTGAGTCTTCACCCAGTTAGCAAGCCCCTGTGTAGCCTGACGCACTACATAGATATTCATACGGTTGGTACCTGCTCCAAGAACTCCACGGAGTCCTGCTGTACCAAATTTCAGAGCTACTGCAAAACGATCTTTAATTTCTTCGTCGTTTCCTTCAATCTTAGATAATTCTGGTTTCAGATCTGCATCCTCGAGATCCGCTGCCATCCAGCGCTTGTACTCTTCGTTATACATTTTAACCACTCCTGCCATTATTATTCTGTCTATTTTGTCTAATATTACTACAGATATTAATAATATACCACATTTTTCACGAAACGGCAATATAAGCGACAAATTTCTACCAGACATTTTTTCTCTGTTTTCCACCAATTTCCGACAATTATACATTTCAGCCGCAGTTCACAGGGAGTTACTGTTCACTGGTAACATTCCGCGAGGTGTTTTTTGTGAACAAAGTTCACAGAAAACCCGAGAATTAAGTTTGCGCAGCAAACGCTACTTCTTGTGCTTGTCACAAGAAGGTTCGTTTTTCTGTGCATCGCGAAGCGAGTTACTGGTCACGGAGTGAACAGTAACCACAGGGAACATTCCATTCTCACATTATCAATTTAGGTATAGCGTTCCCGGCTTTTTTACGCTATAATAAGATAGTGTGCGAAAGCAACCATCCTAACTGCTTTCCCTTTATCTGACATTGAGATTTGAAAAACACTATAAAATTCAATTGCAGCAATCTTTACAGCTGCAGAACGGAGGAGATTATGGAAATTGTCTGCCTAGACTTAGAAGGTGTGCTTGTCCCGGAGATCTGGATCGCATTTGCCGAAGAAACCGGCATTCCGGAGCTGAAACGAACCACAAGAGACGAGCCTGATTACGATAAATTAATGAAATACCGCCTGAACATTCTGAAAGAGCATGGTCTTGGTCTGAAAGAAATCCAGGAGACCATCGCCAAGATCGCCCCGCTTCCAGGCGCCAGGGAATTTCTGGATAAATTAAGAGCACAGACTCAGGTTATCATCCTCAGTGACACTTTTTCCCAGTTTGCAGGTCCTCTTATGAAAAAACTGGGCTACCCGACTATCTTCTGCAATACACTGGTAGTTGGCGAAAATGGCGAAATTACTGATTTTAAAATGCGCTGCGAAAAATCCAAATACACCACTGTGAAAGCCCTGCAGTCCATCGGCTACGACACCATTGCCAGCGGTGACAGCCACAACGACCTTGGCATGATCCAGGCAAGTAAAGCAGGATTCCTGTTCAAGAGCACGGATGCTATCAAGGCTGAATATCCGGAGATTCCGGCTTATGAAACTTATGACGAGCTGTATGATGCAATTATGAAGGCAATTACAGCTTAGAGCGTGTTTAAAAAGGGCTTTTTTCAAAATCATTATATAAAGAAAAGGGCAGAAATCAAGAAAACTTTCTTAACATCTGCCCTTTTCCAGAAACAAGCATTCCTATATTCTTACATCATCTCAAAGTATTTCGCAAAATTCTATCACTTCTCTATTTGGGCCTTCCACCTTAAAAAAGCGAATTCCGTTCTTCCAATAAGGCAGTGATTCCACTTCAGGACTAAGCACTTTATATTCTGACAGCATCTCCTGGTATAACTTGTCCACTTCTTCTACTGAAAGTGCCAGATGCTCAATGCTCCCTGTCCGCTTTGCAGGCTCTTCACATTCGTAAACTTCAAGCATAACATTGTGTATCCGAAGGAAAGCTGTTTTTTTCCCTTTTATTTCTTCCTGGTTTATATCCTCAAACCCCAGAGATTTGTAGAAATCTAATGTTTCTGAATATTTGTCTGTTGGAATTCCAATATGCTGGATTCCTTTTATATGCCTTTTATATAAATACTGTTCCATATGCCATCTCCTGATGCGCTTCATTCTCACTACTTATTTTGCCATTCGATAAACCCGTGCTTCATAAGGTCGCAGCGACATTTTTTCAGATATACCTGCTTCAGGATAGTTTGAAATCAGAAGTTTTGCACTATTTTGTACAAATTCAGCCGGTACTTCCAATTCCAGTTCTTCTTCACTGAAATTGCAGGCTACCAGAAGCTTCTCATTTTCCAGTACTCTTTCATAAACAAATGCTGTTTTGTGTTCCGGATAAAGCAGCTTATAAGAGCCATATACAATGATTGGGTACTCTTTCCGCAGACGGATTAGCTGTTTATAAAAATTCAGAATCGAATCCGGATCTTTCTCCTGCTTTGCAACATTAATCTCTTTATAATTTGGATTTACGATAAACCAGGGAGTACCTGAAGTAAAACCGGCATTCACTGTATCATCCCACTGCATAGGTGTTCTGGCATTATCTCTTCCCTTGCGATTGATGTAACGCATCATATCTTCCTGAGAAATTCTTCCATCAGAGGTATACTCCTTATAAGCATTTATTTCTTCAATATCATTACACTCTTCAATACTGTGTAATGTAATGTTCTTCATTCCAATTTCTTCACCCTGATAGATATATGGGGTTCCCTGCAACATATGAAGGCAGACTGCCAACATTTTAGCGGATTCCTTCCAGTATTTTCCATCATTGCCAAATCTGGAAACCATTCGTGGCTGATCGTGGTTATTCATATACAGACTGTTCCAGCCTACGCCATCCAGACCGATCTGCCATTTGCTAAGCACTTTTTTCAGTTCTGGCAGATCTGGCTTCTTGTCTGTCCATTTGAATCCATTATCACTGTCCACATCCATATGTTCAAAGGTAAAGACCATATTAAGCTCATCACGCTCAAAGCCTGTATATTTTTTCGCATCTTCCACAGAAGTACAGGGTGCTTCACCAACTGTCATTACATCATATTTCGACAGTACTCTATGATTCATTTCCTGTAAATATTCGTGTACATGAGGGCCATTCATTACAAACGGAAGTCTGTCACCATATTTTGAACCAGGAATAGGCTTGCCGTCCGGATATCCTTTTACCTTGGAAATCATGTTAATAACATCCATTCGAAAACCATCAATGCCCTTATCCAGCCACCATTTCATCAGATCATAAACTTCTTCGCGCACCTTTTCATTGCGCCAGTTCAAATCAGGCTGCTTTTTTGAGAATAGATGAAGATAATACATATCCGTATTTTCATCATATTCCCAGGCAGATCCACTGAAATTGGAGTCCCAGTTATTTGGAGGGTTTCCATCTTTTCCTTTTTCCCAAATATAATAGTTACGATAGGAATTGTCCTCAGAGCTTCTGCTCTCCATAAACCACTTATGTTCATCAGAAGTATGATTTACTACCAGATCCAGCATGATTTTCAGATGATGTTCATGAGCTTTGGCCAGAAGTTCATCAAAATCATCCAAGGTTCCAAATTCATCCATAATATCACGATAATCGCTGATATCATAACCATTGTCATCATTTGGTGATTTATAGATTGGGCACAGCCAAAGCACATCCACTCCCAGTTCTTCCAGATAATCTAGTTTTGAAATAATTCCACCCAGATCCCCAATTCCATCTCCATTGCTATCGCAGAAACTGCGAGGATAGATTTGGTATACAACACTTTCTTTCCACCATTTTTTATCCATAATCCTTACCATTCCTTTTTATTTTTTCTGAAAGCAAAAGTTTATCACCCTTTTACTGCTCCGTCTGTTACGCCCTTCACAATATAACGCTGGCAAACAACATAGAATATAATAATCGGCACCATACACAAAATCAGGCCTGCTGTCGCAAGATCCCAGTTCTTCGTAAACTGACCGAAGAACAGATAGGTCTTAAGCGGTAATGTCTGCCAACCAGCTCTGTTAATGATAAGGTTCGGCAAAAGGAAGTCATTCCAGATCCACATTACATTCAAAATAGCTACTGTCACCGTAATTGTTTTTAACAGTGGAAACACAATTGAAAAGAACATACGCAGCATACTGCATCCATCCAGTGTAGCAGCCTCTTCCAGTTCCAGCGGTATATTTTTAATAAACCCATGATATAACACGATTGACATACTGCAGCCAAATCCAACATACATAAATACAATGCCAGGACGATTCATCAGATTCAGATCACTCATGAAGTCAACCAGTGGAAGCATTACACATTGAAATGGGATCAGCATGGATGCTGCAAATAACATAAAAAGAATCTTGCTTGTCCGTGTGTTATATCGTACCAAAACCCATGCTGCCATGGATGATACCAGGACGATCAAAATGGTAGATACAATTGTAATCACCAGTGAATTCATAAAAGATCGTACAAAATCCAGTTTTTCAAATGCTTCTTTATAATTGTCCCATCCGAAATGACTGGGCAGTGCCAGTACATTCAAATAAATTTCTTTAAGATCTTTAAAGGAACTGTTAATCAGAAGCAAAACGGGAGATAAAAACAACAAAGACAATATGATCAGTAAAAGGATGAGGATTGTTTTTTTCCACACTTTCATCTTCATTACATCTCTACCTCCTTGCGTTTGCTCAGATACAGCTGTGTCAGAGAAATCACAACAACTACAATTAAAAATACAACTGCTTTTGACTGCGCAACTCCCAGCTTTGACTCTTTAAAAGCGGTATTATATATGTTAAGGGCAATCATTTCTGTACTACTTCCTGGTCCACCGGCTGTCAATGCCAGGTTCTGATCAAACATTTTGAATGAATCCGAAATAGAAAGAAACAGACCAATGGTAAAGGCCGGAGCTACCAGCGGCAGCTTAATCTTTATAAATGTCTGGAAGGAAGTTGCCCCATCAATTTTGGCAGCTTCTATATAAGAATCCGGAATACTCTCCAGCTGCGCGATATAAATAATCATCATATATCCGGCAAGCTGCCAGGTAAGTACGATCAGCATACCGATAAATCCTGTTTTCTGATCTGACAGCCATCCCTGAAGCCAGGTAAATCCAGTAACTTTTCCCAGTGCTTCAAATATAGATACAAAAATGAACTGCCAGGTGAATCCAAGAAGAATACCTCCGATCAGGTTTGGCATAAAAAACACTGTTCTGGCAATATTAGAACCTTTGATTTTGTTTGTAACAAGTACCGCCAGGCCAAAGCCAACTACGTTAATACTGATTACTGCACAGATGGCAAATACAAATGTAAATAAAAATGAATTCCAGAAGCCTGTATCTTTCAGTAATCCAATATAATTTGAAACTCCTACAAATGCAGCATTCTTTCCAATTCCGTTCCAGTTTGTAAAGGAATAATAGAACCCCTTTACAGCCGGAACCAGAACTACAAGGACAAATGCAAACAATGCCGGAAAGATAAACAACCAGAAGCCGGTCTGTTTTCTTTTCATAATCATTCTCCCCTTTTTACTGTTCTCTCATTGACTCCCAATCACTGATATTCTGTGCAATCACTTCATCCCAAGTCATACTTCCTGCAAGATAATTCTGGATATTTGCGGCAACTTTGCTGTCCCATCCAGATGGCTGTCCTGAAAATACCCACGGAATTGTTTTTCCTGCATCTACATATCTCTTTACTTCAGCAGAAAGCGGATCGCTGATGGAAACATTATCATAATTATCAAATGCAAGAATGAAGCCAAGGTCATTTACTACGATTTCTTTACCTTCATCAGACTGGTATAACCAGTTCAAAAAATCCTTTGCTGCCTTTTTCTCTGCGTCAGAGGATTTTGAATTAACACACCAGTAATTGGATACTCCTACTGCAATACAGTCTTCCACTACACCTTTCAGCGGAACCGGAAGAATCCCCAGATTATCAAGAACGTCTTCAGATACATTGGAAACCTCTGAAGAAATCCAGTTACCCTGCTGAACAACAGCAACACGCTCAATAGCAAGTCCACCGCCTACTTGTGTGGAATAATCAACAGAATTCAGTAAAGACAGATTATCTTTGCTGCTGGTGTATTTTGTTTCCAGATCAATCAGATCTTTTAACTGATCGCTGTATGTGTACTCTACTGTCTTACTGTTAAACGCATTCGCTGCGCTCTTAAATTCCTGGCTCAGCGCAACATTGTTTGTATGAAGGCCTACAATCCAGGATTCCTTTGCTGCATATTCCTCTACAGCTTCCAGAACTGGAAATTCTTCAGCCAGCTTGCCCTCATCAATCTGTTTTTGTAAATCTGCAAAGGCTTTATCAATTGCATCGTACGTTGTTAATGTGGAAGCATCAATTCCGGCAGCCTCAAATATTTTTTTGTTATAAATCAAACCATATCCTTCAATTGCCAGCGGAAGTCCGTAAACTTCTCCGTCAACTGTTACATTATCCACACCGCCAGCCGTTACATGAGATACCCAGTCCTGATCTGTCAGAGGTTCCAGATATTCCTGATAGCTTGCAATATCATCAGGTCCGCCTAAGGTAAAGATTTCAACAGGATCATTTCCCAGCATCTTTGCTTTTAAGGAAGAGGCATAATCAGAACCACCTACTGTTTCCAGATTAATCTTTACATTTGGATTTTCTTCCTCATAAGTGTCAATTGCCGCCTGTAATGCATCACTGATCTCATTTTTATTCTGAAAAACATCAATTACAACCTGATCATCACCTGAACTATTACTTACTGACTCCTGAGTATCTGTGCCGTTGCCTGCACTTCCACAACCTGTCATCATTCCTGCAACCATTACTGCTGTAAGTATGGTACTAATCGCTTTTTTCATTTTC
This sequence comes from Ruminococcus sp. 1001136sp1, assembly GCF_039841815.1. NCBI lineage: Bacteria > Bacillati > Bacillota > Clostridia > Eubacteriales > Oscillospiraceae > Ruminococcus > Ruminococcus sp. 1001136sp1. The sequence goes on from NZ_JBDPGY010000001.1 coordinate 303,065, forward strand.
TTCTCCTCCATGCTTTCAACTTTTCCGTTTTCTCTTTGGGTTATTTACGTAACCTCTATGTGTTTAAAATAGCACTGTTTAATATATTCGTCAATAGGTTATGTTGATAACCAGTTTAATACCCAATATACATTTTCGGTTTTTGTACAATTTTGACAATCAGGTGGAACTTTGTTATAATTTAACGATACCAGGAATTCTGGGAGTGCAATGCACGGAACAATCCGCAGGCATCATAGTAGGGGACTTTTAACCCCCAATATCAATTTAATACAACGTTTCGCAAATAATTACAGGGAGCTTCCATATGACTACGATCAAAGACATTGCAAAGCGTGCCGGGGTAAGCACCACCACCGTATCCAACGTAATTCATGGAAAGACCAGCAAGGTTTCTCCTGCTACAATTGAATTAATCGAAAATCTGATTCATGAGATGGGGTATGTTCAGAAGATGGGACTGAGTGTTTTAAGCAATAGCAATTCCAAAATGATTGCGCTAGTCATACACTCACATAAGAAATATGAAGATGCCGTAATCTCTGACCCATTTTATGGCAAGATTATCGGATTTATTGAAGAAAAGCTGAGAATAAACGGCTATTATATCATGCTCTATTCTACAGATGATGTAAACGAAGTGTTTCGCACCGTTATGGCATGGAATATTGACGGTGTAATTGCCCTGTCCTTCTCCCGGAATGACTGTAATAAAATGTGGTCTCTGATTCATAAACCAGTCATTTCCATTGATGCTTATGGAATCTCCCACGACGATACTCCTGTAACCAATATAGGCCTGGACGACTATACCGGCGGTTCTCTTATGACTGAATACATTCTGGAATGTGGCTATCAGAATATCTTGGTCTGCGCCACCAGTGATTATGGAGTAGATCAGACCCGATGGAAAGGTGCAAAGGAAGCCTTCGACAAGCTTGCTGGAAAAGACAGTAACAAGAAAATCCGTCTTGTAAACATTGGTGAAACCTCATTGACCAGAGAAAGCTTCTATCAGCAATTGATTCGCCGGATTCCTTTCCCCCAAAAAACCGCTGCCTTTTTTCTGTCTGACTATTTTGCGATGGAGGCAATTAGTTACCTGGCATCCAAGGGTATCCGTGTCCCTGCCGATATGGGAATCGCAGGTTTTGACGATATTACATATGCTCACCTTACAGTTCCCAAACTCACTACTATTCACCAGAATATGGAAAAAAAGGCAGAGCTGGCTGTATCAGAGCTTTTGAAAGCAGTACAGGATCCTGTTACCTATATCGGAAAAGAAGCTCTTCTGGATGTAATACTGGTAGCCCGTGATTCCATATAGCTCAGTCTCGCAAACATAAATTTTCCAAAAACAAAGTCCTGTTTTCCAAAATCCACTGGAAAACAGGACTTTATTTATATTTTTTTCACACTCTCACGCTCAATAAACTGCGTACACATCTGCATCTTGATCTTAATCCCGTCATTATCTTTCAGAATATCCCGCAACCGCCTTACAACAGCTCTTCCCATCTCCTGCTTCGGCACCCGGAGTGTGGTCAGAGGCGGATAAGAAATTGAGGAAAAAGTAAGGTCGTCAAATCCCACAATGGATATGTCCTCCGGAATCCGGATTCCAAACTCTGCCATAGCCTTCATAGCCCCCAGCGCGATCATATCGTTGTCTGCGAAGAAAGCTGTAGGCAGCTTCACCTTCTCAGACAAAAACCGTTTCATATTCTCGTAAGCACCGTCGATGGTAGTTGCCATTGTAAAAATATAGTCCTTATTCAGGGGAAGTCCCGCCTTTTGCAGTGCTGTCTGATACCCTGCAAAACGAGACCGGAAAGGTTTGATCCTAAAATCTCCCCGCAGATAACCAATCTCTTTATGTCCATTGGCAATGAGATACTCTGTAGCCATACGTGCAGAATCTGCATTATTGATCAGCATGGCATCAAAGCTCATATCCTCTTTCCAGTAATCAATCACAATAAACGGACAGGTCATTCCGCGGATCAGGTCAATGTCCGCATCCACCATCTCTGTTCCCAGAAGGATCACGGCCGACGCCTTGTCATTCATGATCCACTTCGCCTGTTCCTGATATCCAGGATCTCTTTTGTCCAGATTACACATCTGCATTTCCATTCCACAGGCGCGGCATTCCTGTTCCACCCCGGAAATCAGCTGGATAAAAAAGGGAGAATCCTCAACCACAGCACCATCCCGCTTAAACATGACAAATTTTATTTTACGGATATGATTTTCCTCAAAATACCCAAGATCCTGCGCCACTTTAAAAATCTTCGCAGATGTCTCAGCATTCACGCCTTTTTTGTAGTTTAGTGCATTTGAAACAGTTGCCGGAGAAAATCCTGTGATCTCACTGATTTTTCTCACACTCACTTTCATTTTAGTTCCTCCTCTGTCGGTAAAATAATGCCATACATCTGCGAAAAAAAGACGCTGCAAAAACAAGCTATCACCTGTTATTCGCAGCGTCTTCTCTGATCATTTTATGCCGGGAACGCAACTCCCGCTCTTAAAATTATGTTCGGATAAGGTGTAAACTCACCTGTACGGATTGCAAATTTGCACTGTGCAGACATCTTTTTCAGATCTACGTGGTCAATTCTGCTCTCCTCTGCCTCAGGAAGGCTCTGCTGAATATATGCAAGAAGCTCCGGATTTTTTTCCTCAATCTCATTTGCAATGGTGTAGGCTTCCACTTCTGTCTCCGCTAGCACTGCATCCATCACCTGTTTAAAGGTGGGAACCCCTCCGCATACAACCAGGTCTACAATCTCCACGCCCTTTGGAATGGGCATTCCTGCATCACCGATCATAAACAGATCTTTATGTCCCAGCTCTGCGATACAACGGATCAGCTGGGCATTTAAAATCCCTGATTTTTTCATGCTATTCCTCCTGCATCTCTGATTATTACTATAAATCTTTTTCGGATTTTTTTCAACTTTTCAAATTATTTTAACATTAAGAAATATTTTGTTGGTTACCTAATTATTTGTTCTCGTTTCTTGCCTGAAGTGCCATCTTCGCCTGAAGATTTCTCTGTGTCTGGTCAATTACGACTGCAAGGATGATAACCAGACCACGGATAACCTTCTGCCAGAACTCGGATACACCACACATTGTCATACCATCATTGATAACACCGATAACAAATGCACCGACTACAGTTCCGATAATGGTTCCGGAACCACCGCTCATGGAAGTACCACCAAGTACGGTAGCTGCGATGGCGTTCATTTCCCAGCCATCACCAGATGCAGGATGTGCTGCGGAAAGCTGTGCGGTGTTGATCATACCAACCCATGCTGCACAGAAGCCGGAGATCATGTAAACGATAATTTTGATCTTGTCTGCTTTGATACCGGAAAGACGGGCAGATTTCTCGTTACCGCCGACTGCAAGTACATACCATCCAAATGGAAGCTTCTTCAGGATGATAACGGAAATAATTGCAAGCACTGCGAAAATGTAAACACCGGTAGGAATGCCGGCAATATTGCTTCCAAGGATCTTGAAGCCTGTGTTGCCAAGTCCGTCATAGCCCTTGATATCAGAGAATGTTGCACCGTTGGAACGAAGGTTTGCAAAACCACGGCAGATATACATGGTACCAAGGGTAGCGATAAATGGTGCTACACCTAATTTTGTTACAATAAGGCCGTTGACTGCACCGATGATGCATCCAACAACCAGCATGGTAATAATGATTACCGGAACGCTGAAGTAAAGGGTTACACCTGCAAATTTCAGTGTAATACCTTCCTGGATCATACCACCGGCAAGCATACCAACAAGTCCGACTACAGAACCAACGGAAAGGTCAATACCGCCGGTAATGATTACGAAGGTCATACCAAGTGCAAGGATTCCATACAGGGCTACGTGCTTGGCAACCATGGTCAGTGTAGATGCTGACAGGAATGTGGTTCCTTTTACAATGGTAAAAAAGATGACCAGGAGTACCAGTACAATAAAGGTACGTCCTTTTAACAGTGTCATTAACAACTGATTATTATTTGATTTTTTGTTATTCATTGTTCTGCTCCTCCCCGGCTTACGCATTTCTTCCGGTTCCAAGTCCGGCATAAGATGTACGTACAAGTGTGTCTTCTGTGATCTCATCTCCGGTCAACTCGCCGGTCTTTTTGCCATTTGACAATACAACGATCCTGTCTGCGATTGCCATGATCTCTTTCAGCTCAGATGAGATAACGATAATGGAAAGTCCTTTTTCCGCAAGGTCGTGAATGATCTCAAAGACCTCAGTCTTCGCACCGATATCAATACCACGGGAAGGCTCATCCAGAAGTAAGATCTTCGGCTTGGTCAAAAGTCCTTTGCCGATTACAACCTTCTGCTGGTTTCCACCGGACAGTGACAGGATTGGAAGTCTCTTGTCCGCCACTTTAATATGGATATCCTTGATCTGCTCGTCAACTGCCGCATTCTCTGCTTTCTCGTCAAGGAACAGACCTTTTACATAATCTTTCATAGAAGAAATAGCGGTATTCTTGCCGATGTCAAGAGTCTGGATCAGACCCTGGCTCTGACGATCCTCAGGTACAAGAGCAAAACCGTTTTTGATCTGGGCGGCAACATCTTTGATATTTAGCTTTTTGCCCTCATAGAGTACATCACCGGTGTGCTCCGGATGAAGTCCCATCAGGCACTCAAACAGCTCGCTTCGTCCAGCTCCCAGAAGTCCGTAAACACCAAGGACCTCGCCCTTTTTCAGATCCAGGCTTACATGGTCAAGAGTCCAGCCGCCGCCTTTTTTCGGAAGGCACATATCCTTAATTTCCAGCACCTTCGGCTGTTTGGAAAGGTCAATGCTTCTCTCAAACCGGTGATACTGGGTGTTCTTTCCAACCATATTCTCTACGATCCAGCTGAGCTCAATGTCCTTTACATCAGCATCTGCAACGTATTTTCCATCACGAAGAATGGTAACGTGATCGCCAATCTCCATGATTTCTTCCAGACGATGGGAAATATATACAATGGAAATTCCGGCTTCCAGAAGCTCTCTCATAATCTTGAAAAGTACCTTAACCTCTGCGGCAGAAAGAGAAGACGTAGGCTCATCCATGATCAGGACACGTAAGTCATCCTGGTTCAGGTTTCGTGCAATTTCCACCATCTGCTGCTGTCCTACACGAAGATCTCCGACCATGGTTTCCGGTGGAATTTCATGTTCCAGACGCTGCAGGATTTTTTTCGCACCCTCTGAATGGGCCTTGTCATCCAGGAAAAAGCCTTTCTTTTTCTCATGTCCCATAAAAATATTCTGGTAAACTGTCATATTCGGGAAAAGAGAAAGTTCCTGGTGGATGATTCCGATACCTTTTGCACGGGCTGCATTGGTATCCTTGAAGTAAACCTCCTGGCCGTCCATGTACATCTTACCTGCTGAAGGCTGCTCGATTCCGGCAATCATCTTCATCAGGGTGGATTTTCCGGCACCGTTCTCACCGATCAGAACGTTTACCTTTCCTTTCAGAAGATCGAAGGAAACCTGATCCAGAGCTTTGGTTCCGGGATAAATTTTATCAATTTTTTCACAATGGAGAACAACATTCGGATCATCAAACATAATGCTTCCTCCTTTTATTCAATCGTCAGCTCAACTGCTGTAACAGATACTGCATCTGTACCGGCTTCTGCGCCGCCTGTAAATGTAACAGTCTTGCCAACTACATTTTCGTCGATTCCAAGTGGGTCAATTACCTGTGCAAGCGCCTGCTTGTTCAGTTCTTTTCCATAGCTTGACCATTCCGTCTGGTTGGTAAAGCTTTCAAAATTCTTCAGAGACTGAAGGTCACGGATGGCGGTACTGGAGTTCGGTCCATCTGTCCGGACCTGAACCTCTGTAGTTCCGGTATATCCATCCAGTTCTACTATCAGATAATGTTTCGGGGTGTCTGTATTGTATTCTTTGATTTTTCCTGTGCCTTTTACTGCAATTGTTTCTGTAATGCCATCACCATTTAATAATTCAGAAAGATCCTGTGCCTTGTCGGAAATGTCCGCTACAACGGCTCCCCAGTCACCCTGGGACTCTGCTGCGGAATCAAATTCCTGTTTTCCTGTATAAGAAGCTTCTTCGCCAATGGGTACTACAGTTACAACACCACAGCCGGTAAAGGTTACTGCTGTACATGCGGCCAGAACTGCCAAAATTCTTCTGCTTTTCATAATCATCTCTCCCTGCTTTCTATTATAAAAGGCGGCGCTGGCGCACCGCCTTCCAAAGCGTGTTTAAAAAGACTTTCTGCAAAATATACCACAAAGCGGGGCATGCAGATTGTGCGAATAATTTTTCAAACACTCGTTCATTTTTTATAAAAATCTGTTTCCTGGCAGCCAGATTATTTAGCTTCTGGTTCTGTGTAAACAAATGCGTTCAGGCAATCTGTGTTGTCAGCTGTGATTGCTACACAAGGAACAAGCTGTTTCTCTTCTTCCGGAGCTGTACCGTTAAGGTAAGCGTCTGCCTGCTCAACTGCCATCTCAGTGATCAGAGCGATCTGCTGAAGAGCGGTACCAACCATGTCACCAGATTTGATGTAAGCGTTTGCTTCGTCAGATCCGTCAAGACCGATGATCTTAATGTCGTTACGTCCTGCATCCAGGCAAGCCTGAACAGCACCACATGCCATTGTGTCATTACCGCAGATAATACCGGTGATCTCTGGATTGGACTGAAGGATTGCTTCTGTCTTCTCATAAGCTTCTGTCTGATCCCAGTTAGCGGACTGCTGAGCTACCATCTCAAGATCCTCATACTCATCAATTACAGAATGGTAGTTATCAGAACGAACCTGGCAGTTTGTATCGGATTCAAGTCCAAGGAGCTCTGCGTATTTGCCTTCGTAGTTCATAGCCTCAACCCATACTTCTGCGATTGCTGCTGCACCCTGTGCGTTATCTGCAACGATCTGTGCTACTGCAAGTCCGGACTGGTTGATTTCACGGTCGATAAGGAAAGTCGGGATTCCAGCGTCATATGCTTTCTGAACTGCTTCGATGGAAGCATCTGCACCAGCGTTATCGCAAATGATTGCTGCTGCGCCATCGTTGATAGCTGCTTCGAAAAGCTCAAGCTGTGTAGCAGCGTCGTCATCGTGGGAAGCACATTTTACTTCGTATCCAAGTTCTTCAGCTTTCTCTTTCGCAATTACCTGCTCTGTGTTGAAGAATGGGTTAGATGTGGAAGGTGTGATACAGTAAATGATCTTGCTTCCGCCGCCTGGAAGTAATTCTGCATTCTCTTCAGCCATTACCGGAACTGTCATTAAACCTCCAACCATCGCTGCTGTCATAGCCAATGCCATTGCTTTTCTTGCTTTCATAAATACGTCCTCCTTGAAATATAATTAAGATCTGTTTTTGTTCGGTTTTCTCTCCGAACTGTTGATAATTTGATTATAAACGTTTGCATAAATATTTCAATAATCTTTTTAGTTTTATGTGTTATTTTGTATGAATGCACAAGGTTTTTGTTGTGATTTTAGTAAGTTTTTACTATAAAATCTATGTATTCCCAACCATCCATTAGTGTATTTATGTAAACGTTTATATAAACATTTATAAGCAGTATGTAAAACATAATATAAATTTTGCGCGTTATGGAGACGGTTGCCAAGACTATCCAGAGCCAGGCAACAGCTCTGGTGAATAAGACCTGTTCTCTGCAAAAATAAGGCAGTCACCAAGGTCTCATGCAAACATGGACTTTGGTGACTGCCACACACAGATACACGCTTATGTAATTTGAAATCTACAACATTCCCAGATCTTTCTTCACTTCATCCGCTCTCGGAATGGACGGTGTAGCGCCTGGTCTTGAAACAGCAATGGAGGAGGCCTTTGCAGCCATTCTCAGCGCCTCCTGGATGGATCTGCCCTCGATGACTGCTGCAATGAAATATCCTGTAAATGTATCACCAGCTGCTGTGGTATCCACAGCTTTTACCTTGAAAATATCCTGGAAAACTTTTTCTTTTCCATCGTAATAAACAGCGCCGTCACTTCCAAGTGTAAGCACGAAACGTGCATTAGGAAATTTCGCAGCCATGGCATCCAGGATCTGATCTTTATCCTTGCAGCCAGTGATCTGTTCACCTTCAATTTCGTTTACGAGAAACAGATAAACCTTACTGAGATCACAGGTGCTCAGCTTGTCATCAAAAGGTGACGGATTCATAACAATCTTCATCTTTTTCTCATAAGCCTGGTCAATAATGTAGTCCAGCATATTAATCTCATTCTGCAGGATCAGATAGTCTCCCTCTCCAAAATCAGCAAGAACCTCATCTACAAATTCCTTTGTCTGCATCTGGTTGGTTCCACCGTATAAAATGATGCAGTTCTGGGCATTTTTGTCCACCTGGATCATGGTATGACCACCCTTTACCGGAAGTCTGCGGATATATTTGGTGTTTACACCAGCTTCCTTACAAGCATCCAACAGAATATCTCCATCTGTTCCCACGATTCCCGCATGATAAACCGGCACCCCAGCCTTCGCCAGTGCAATAGACTGGTTCAAGCCTTTTCCCCCGCTGAAAACTTCCAGCTTGGAAGAATGCTGGGTTTCACCGCCTACAATGATGTGATCTACGGAATACACGTAGTCTACGTTTAATGAACCGTAATTTAGTACTTTCATGTAAAAACCTCCAATTTGTTTGTTCTCCCTCATGCCGCCACCCACAAACCTTTTCAGATGACAGCATCTATACTTCTATTATTATGTTGTACAAGTTTCTTCTCGTCAACTATATTTTCCATCAGAATGTTACCGTTTACTGATAAAAAAATATATATCCACTCTATTTTCAATCCAAAATCCGCAATTTCTTCCCATCCCGTTCTATAATCCCCTCGTCTGCCAAGTTCTTCAGCTCCCGCATCATGGCACTGCGGTCTACACTAAGGTATTCGGCAAAAGTGGTGTAGGACATGGGCAAAATAACAGTTTTCGTCTGTTTTTCTGCGGCAATGGAATTTAAATAGGTCATGATCTTCTTTCGGATGCTGTTTCTTGACAGCACATAAATCCGGTTGGCCTGCTGGCTGGCACGCAGGGCAATCATCTGAAGCAGGTTGCTTACCAGCTGGCTATGGAATTTACAGGCATTTTCGCAGCGTTTAATCACATGCTCATAGGCGATAAACAGCACTCTTGTTTCGGATTTTGCACAGACATAATAGTGCTGGGATTCTTCAGGTAAAAGGAATGGTTCGCCGAAAACACTATCCTTTTTCAGGTTATCTATCATATATTGATTTCCATCTTCATCAATGCAATAAAGGACTGCCTGACCTTCCAGGATCAGACCTATTTTTTTCATGGAACTGGCATATTCCATCACAGTCTCATTATTCCGATAGACTGCTTCATGCATATCGAAACAGATGCGCATACGTTCCTGTTCTTCAGGAGTTATGTATGAAAAAAGTGTCACTGGTGTCATTTCTACAATCCCTTTCTATAAATTTATCCAGAACATGTTCAAAAAATAATTTCTTATATCTTACACCATTTTGTTGTATTTGCAACAGATTTTATTTCAAAATTTGGTTATACTAAGACCATGTTAAAGAAATAACAAAGCAGTAAAAAATACATAGTTCCCGCAGAAATCACAAACAATTACACCAATAACAATATCTCATAAAAAGGAGACGAACCCCTATGAAAATTACAGACACCATCCGCTACGCAGGCGTAAACGACCATCAGATTGATCTTTTCGAAGGTCAGTACAAAGTACCGAACGGTATGACGTATAATTCCTATGTGATCCTGGATGAAAAAATCGCAGTCATGGATACTGTAGATGCAAATTTCACTCACGAATGGCTGGATAATCTGGACCGCATCCTGGAAGGCCGCAAGCCAGACTACCTGATTGTACAGCATATGGAGCCGGACCACGCAGCAAATGTGGCAAACTTCCTGAAAGTTTATCCGGAAACCACCATCGTAGCCAACGCAAAAACCTTCACTATGATCCAGAACTTCTTCGGTCTCGACCTGGAAGGACAGAAGCTGGAGGTTACAAATGGCGGCACCCTCAACCTTGGAAACCACAACCTGACCTTTGTTTTCGCTCCCATGGTGCACTGGCCAGAAGTTATGGTAACCTATGACAGCACCGATAAAGTACTTTTCTCCGCAGATGGCTTCGGAAAATTCGGCGCACTGGATGTAGAAGAAGATTGGGACGATGAAGCTCGCAGATACTTTATTGGCATCGTTGGAAAATACGGACCACAGGTTCAGAAATTACTGAAAGTTGCCGCAGGCCTGGATATCCAGATCATTTGCCCTCTTCACGGACCTGTTCTTACAGAAAACCTTGGACATTACATTGGTCTTTACGATACATGGTCCTCTTACACACCAGAGACAGAAGGAATTGTCATCGCCTACACATCTGTATACGGTCATACAAAAGCGGCTGTAGAGCTGCTGGCTGACAAACTTCGCAGCAAGGGATGTCCCAAAGTTGTTGTATATGATCTTGCAAGAGATGACATGTCACAGGCTCTGTCCGACGCATTCCGCTACAGTAAGCTGGTTCTTGCTACCACAACCTATAATGCAAGCATTTATCCGTTCATGCACGACTATATCACCCGTCTGACCGAGCACAACTTCCAGAACCGCACCGTGGGCATCATCGAAAATGGTTCCTGGGCACCTCTGGCAGCAAAAATTATGAAAGAAATGCTTTCTGGCTGCAAGAAGATCAACTGGCTGGACACTACTGTAAAAGTGCTTTCCGCAGTAAACCAGGAAAACAAGGATCAGCTGGAAGCTATGGCAAGCGAACTTTGCAAAGAATACATTGCCCAGAATGATGAGCTGGCAAACAAAAATGACATGACAGCCCTTTTCAGAATCGGATACGGTCTTTATGTAGTTACCTCCAATGACGGCAAAAAAGACAACGGACTGATCGTCAACACTGTGACCCAGCTCACTGATACTCCAAACCGTATTGCGGTAAATATCAATAAGGCAAATTACTCCCACCATGTGATCAAACAGACTGGAGTTCTCAACGTAAACTGCCTGTCTGTAGATGCACCGTTCTCTGTATTCCAGCAGTTTGGTTTCCAGACCGGACGCAGCGTAGATAAATTTGCAGGTCAGAAGGTCTACCGTTCCGATAATGGACTGGTATTCCTGGACAAATATATTAATGCATTTATGTCTCTGAAGGTTGAACAATATGTAGACCTTGGTACCCATGGAATGTTCATCTGCAGCGTCACCGAAGCCCGCGTCATGAACGATCTTGACACCATGACTTACACCTACTATCAGAAAAATGTAAAACCGAAGCCAGAAACCGATGGCAAAAAAGGCTTCGTCTGCAAAGTATGCGGCTACATCTACGAAGGTGACGAGCTCCCGGATGACTTCATCTGCCCGCTGTGCAAACATGGAGCTGCAGATTTCGAGCCCATCGGATAAAAAAACAACCAGATAAATTTTTCAAGGCAGCACAGAATCCAGAGCGTGTCTGAAAAAGGCTTTCTGCAAGATGTGCACCACAATTTGTGGGCATGATTTTTCAGACACACTCCGGAGCCTGCGCTGCCTGATTACCGGTAATAGCAATTCCTGCTGCACCCTCTGGGAAAAATCTGCAATTTCAATTTTCGCCGGAATTCCATTTCGTCAGCGGATTCTCTCAATATATTCAACGCCATTCGAAGATTTCGAATATCTTTTTCCATGTAATCCGTATAATTTCCACGGCCAACCAGCTTCAAGTGCGTAATTCCGGCTTGCTTTAACTGATAAAGTGCACATAGACCACAGCCAGTTTCACCGCAAAGATAACCTGCAGAATCATAGGAAAAATCATGTAAACTGTGAAAATCATCAGGAACAAAGCCGTCTGGCAGCAAATGCCCTCCGTTTATTTCCTGATTGAAGATTTCAGAACCGGCATTCCCTGTTTTTAAGGTTCCGATCTGATAGGGCACTTTACAAAGATACCCCATCTCATCGCAATGCAAAGAATTACAAAATGCACCTGTAAACTGGCACATTTCATTCAATACAAAGGCCTCAAATTCCGGAATTCCTTCTGTCCCATCCTTTTTTCCACATTTATCAACAACCGCTTTCATATCTTCGAATGTATTTTTCCTGTGAAAAATCACACGTTTCAATCTCATTTTTGCCAATGAAGCCACCATCTGGCTGTTAATTTCTCCACATTCTCCACTGAGATGGATTTCGCAGTTTATACCATTTTCACGTAAATATACCATCAACGCCGGGTCTGCAATAATATAACTGTGAAAACCGATTTTCATACACTGGCTTATAATCCCGGCAATTTCTGGATATTGTTCCGGGATATAATACAGGGAATTGAAGGTAAGATGGACTGGTTTTTCGTACTTTTTCATCATCCCAGACAGGATTTCCAGCTCACTGAATGCGCCAAGCTGTACGTTATAACAAAGTACTTCCCTGCGGTTTAAGGGCAGTACCGTTCCGTATTTTTGGGACCAGGAATAAGGAACATAACCACAGAAAAATTCATCTGCACCAGCCTCCGCGAACTTTATATATTCATCTATCGAGCCTAATCCTGCTACTATTTTCATCACTTATCTCCATAAATTCCAGCCTTGAGCAGCCATGTACTTCATCCTGAATAAAATATCGCTTCTGCCTCAACACGGGTATGTCACCTGCCGGCGGCATTACCATGCTCTTATTACAACCCGGTCCACACCGTTTTGGATATAATTCTTCAGTATTTCTTCCTCTTTCAATATCCTCATATCAATCCCAAACAACGAATTATACCGCCCTATCATATGCAAATGTTCCGGATACAAAAGTGCATATTCCGTACAATATCCCGGGCATTTTTTTGCAAGCTTTTGTCGTCCTCTCTCGCCTGTTTCACATACTGCACCAAGAGGACAATACTGTGATGTATTGGTCTGATAGAACGGAATATGCAGGCTGTTTTTTCCAGGTGGAATCTGCTGTTCGTAACCGCAGGATTCCCATTCAAAGCGTTGGATTCCATATTCTCTTTCCAGAAAATTACGGTAAAATCCAGCATTCAGGCTGTTCCTCTCAAACCATTTCTGTTCTCCTTTTTTGAACGAAATCCGAGGGTCTTTTCTGCGTTTATTTAACAAAATTCCAAGGCTGGGAATCAGATTCCTTCTGCCTTTTTTTACTAAAGAGGCCATTCCCCAGTCATTTACAACAATCTCTACAGCCTGCCCTTTTTCTTCACACCACCAGTTAATTTCATCAAGCAATTCTGTTATATAATCCAGCATATATTCCCGGATATAAGAAAAAACAAGTGTGATTTTCACCTGTTCTGCCGCTGCTTTTTCTATTATTTCAAACAACAATTTACGTTCCGGAAACAGAAGATGGCAGAACTGATTTCCAATATAAAAGCGATCCGGTACTCTATGTTTCAGAATAATGCTGCCGCAGATACCGATACATTTTCCGGCATACTTTTTGGAAAATTCTGTCAGGGAACTATTCAAATATTCCTGATACAATTCCGGGCGATCTATCTCCAGCGCCAGTTCCGCAACACCTGATTCAGGCGGTACCTGGCACTTATACCCAGGCTCAAAGCCAGTTCCGTACTGAGAACAATTATCAGTTAAATCTATACGTTTCCCATTATAAGCGGACTCCAATCCATCTGGCGTAAGCTCTCTCCGCCATATTCCCACCTGCTCTTCCAGACTGCCACGCTTGACCTCATCCAGTTCCCCCGGATACCCTGTCAGGCTTTTCACCAACGCGCTGTCGTCCTCTTCCAGCTTCAGATGAATGTAGTGATTATACTGATAAAGAAGCCTCTGAACCGCCTCCGCATACGCTTTCTGCTTCACCGTCACCTTATATTTCACATAAAATCCGGAGAGTTCTGCGTCCACCATATCAAACCTTTGTATATCGTATTCTGGAATTTCCAATTCACGATAACACCCATTCTTTATGTCATAAAAGCACACCTTCAAAGCTTCTGAATCAGAGATATTTTCTTCGATTGTCCGAAAACAAAATCCACTCTCATCAATCTCTGTAATCCGAACCTCCCGTCCCCCCACAACCCCGGCAAGAAGCCCGAAAGGAATCATTGAAACCATTGCAATCACACCCTGTTCCGTCTACGAATACTGCAAGTATATCTCAGAATATATAAAAAAACAATCTTTCCAGTTTATAAACCTTTTCTCCTTTTTTCTTCACAAAAGAATGGTAAAATTAACTTAACGACTATGAAAAGGTTCGGGTAAAATATACCGCAAAGTGGGGGGTGCAGATTGCGGGAATGATTTTTCAAACACGCTCTAGTTCTATCTGGTATGCTTCATATTCGCTCACCGCAGCAGGAAGCAGTATTCCAGCCTCCATAAGTGCAGCTCCCGGATATACTTTTCCGGTAGTTTTTTCCCGATAAAAAGCATCCTCTTCCATTCCTTTTAAGGTAACGTATGCTGCCGGCGGATTGGCTTCTGCTGTAAGTCTTATCACACTTACCAGTGCCTTGGATCTGTCATCTGATACCACCATCCAGGCCGCAAAATTATCCTGGAAAGGATTGGAAAGACGGTAATAATCTCCTTCACGGATCAATTCCTGATACTCCCTGTATTGGGCAAGTTGGGCACGGATTTCTGCTTTTTCCTTTGCATTTAAAAGTGCGGGATTCAGTTCATAGCCAAAGGTTCCAGACATAGCTGCAACACCTCTTGTATGCATACTGGTCACTCTTCCGGTCTGATGGTTTGGCACTGCTGACACATGGGAACCCATTGCTGCTACCGGATAAAAGAAGGAAGTTCCATATTGAATCCGTGTACGGTTAATAGCATCTGTGTTGTCACTGCACCAGATCTGAGGGGTATAATACAGCATTCCGGCATCAAATCTTCCGCCGCCTCCGCTGCAGCCTTCAATAAGAATATCCGGATAACGGTTCGTAAGTTTTTCCAGGAAATCGTACACCCCAAGAACATAATCATAAGTCACGTTTGGTGCATAAATATCTGCCAGGCTGCGGTTCATATCCCATTTAATGTACTCCACATTTCCCTGATCCAGAACTGCGCAGATGCGTTTAAATATCTCATCACGTACTTCTTTTCTGGAAAAATCAAGGACCAGCTGGTTTCTGGAACGGACAGGCTTGCGGCCTGGAATTGTGATTGCCCAGTCCGGATGTTCCCTGTAAAGATCACTGTCCTCACTGACCATTTCAGGCTCAATCCAGATACCGAATTTCACGCCTTCTGCGTTTACTCTTTCGATTAATTTCGTCAGAGTTCCGCCTAATTTTTCCTCGTTCACATACCAGTCGCCGAGAGAAGAATTGTCGTCATTTCGCTTTCCGAACCATCCATCATCCATAACCACCATATCGATTCCAAGCGCTTTTGCCTCCTTTGCAAGCTCTACGATGGTGTCTCCGGTGAAATCAAAATATGCGGCTTCCCAGCTGTTGATCAGGACAGGACGATTTGCATGGACGTATTTTCCCTGGCAGATATGATTCATAATGCAGTGATGGTACTGCTGGGAAAGCCTGGAAAGACCTTTGTTTGTGTAGGATAAAATAACCTCTGGCGCGATAAATTCAGCTCCGGCTTCCAGGGGATATGCAAACAGTTCATCAGTCAGACCCATCTGGATTCTGGTCTGATCATACTGGTCCTTTTCTGCTTCTACAAGGAAGTTTCCACTGTATACAAACAGCATTCCGTAGCAGCTTCCGCTGTCTTCATTTGTGTTTTTTCCTGCAAGGATTACCCCTGGATTATACTGGTGGCTGGAGGTTCCACGGCGGCTGCCAATTCGAGTGCTTTCATGGGAAACCGGCATTCTTTCCATGTTTCTTTCCATAGCATGTCTGCCATAAAATTTGATCAGATCATAGTCTCCGTGAAGGAAATCCAGGCATGCAGACTGGGCTTTTTTTACTGTTACAGGGGCTTTTCCAGCATTCTTAATTATCACACTTCTGGTGATAATATCTTCTTTTTCCAGTACTCCGTAGAGCAGATGAAGCTCTACTTTTGTAACAGGATCTTCCAGTATAATCTTCAAAGTTTCCGCTTCATTTTCTTCTGCACGGACGAATGGAAGACCTTTCAGAGTGTATTTTCCAGCCGCAATTTCATGTGTTATGTAAACCGGATTGCAGCACTGGGAACCATCTGCATTCTCTATATTTAACGCATAATTTCGGAAATCTCCTGTGCCAAGTGATGGATATTCCTGTGGCAATGCATCCAGAGAATAGGTTCTGTCGCTGCCTGCTGAATTCGGATTTCCAGAAAAGCCACGGTCTCCATAATTCAGAAGATAGTCCATTTCTCCTGCAGTTCTAGCACCATAATACAGGTGCAAAAGGTACCCTTGAGCATCCGCCTGCATCTGATAGGTAGTGTGGGCAGTGGTGAGGGTAAAAATCCGGGTTGTTTCGTTGAAGGTGATTGCCATGAGTGGGGCCTCCTTTTTCTATGATGTGTTAAGTATAGCATACCAAAATCAACACTTAAATAGCTTAATTTTTCTTATTTTATGCCTTTATGATGGTTTTTTATGGTATAATGAAATATATTATCGCATTATGATATATTGTCAGCAAATGTAACAGGAGGATTCCGGATATGGATAACAACTTTCACATTTTTCCGAGCGAAACTTTCATTGATCTATGCCTTTACCAATATGGACATGAGAAGTGTACTCCCGGACATTTATTTGGTCCGGCAACGCGGAATCACTATCTTTTTCACTATGTTCTTTCCGGAACAGGCACCCTGATGGCCACGAATTCCAAGGGGCAGAATGTAAATTATCAGGTTCGGAGCGGACAGGGATTTATGATTTTTCCAGGACAGATCACCACTTATGTGGCAGATATTCAGGTGCCATGGGAATACGTCTGGGTGGAGTTTGACGGGCTGCGTACCACAGAAATCCTCAACGTTTGTGGCTTTTCCAAGGATGCGCCAGTCTATATGGCCCACTCCAGGGAGGCACGAAAAAAGATGGCGGATGAACTGATTTACATTTCTCAGAATTCAGAGCAATCTCCTTTTCATCTGATGGGACATTTCTATCTTTTTGCGGATCTGCTTGCGCAATCTGTTGCCAGACCGCAGCCTGCCGCCACCAGTAAAATGAGTGATTATTATATAAAAGAGGCAATAAATTATATCGAACAGAACTTCCAGAATGATATTTCTATTGAGGATGTGGCAGCTGTATGCGGTATTAACAGAAGCTATCTGGGACGAATTTTCCGCACCAGCACAGGACGCTCTCCACAGGAATTTCTCATTCATTACCGCATGACAAAAGCGGCGGAATTGCTGAAGCTGACCACATTATCTATAGGAGATATCGGCTCTGCCGTAGGCTACGAAAACGCCCTCCACTTCTCCCGGGCTTTTAAAAATGTGTATGGGGTTTCACCGCGGGCGTGGCGGGAGCAGCATAGATGAAATTTTGATTATACAAAAAAGGACTTTCCGATTTCTCAGAAAGTCCTGTATCTGCTTGCGGTTATTGAATTTTAGAAGTTAAATCCTACGGATTTCAGTGTTCCGTCTGCGGACTGTGCGGTTACGTCCTGGGCAACTACGCCAGCTTCTGTCTCCTGGATGTGGAGGGCGCTCTGGGTTTCGTTTTCCTCTGATGCAACATTTTTGAATTCCATATTAATTACGACTGCTTCGTCTGGAACTTCGATCTCAACACCATCTGCGATGAAGGTTACGTCGTAGAAAGTGTACTCGTCGTCTTCTGTTGTTCCAAGGTCTCTGATGGAAGCCTGTTTTGCTTCTTCATATTTCTCACTGCCAGCTTCAAGCTTTACAGCGTTCATTTCAGCGTTTTCTGGAAGAGCTGTCTCATCAAACACTTTTGCAGTGATAATGACTTCTTCGTTCTCGAAACGGAAATCGGAATCTACGGTAGTTTCTACTGCATCTCCAACTTCACCGGTTCCATCGGTAAACTCAGCTGGATCAGCTTCTGCAGAGCTATCTGTGAATCCATCAACAAAAGCGGCTTCTTCAGCAGATTCCCCGGTCTGGAACTCATCCTGAGATTCTTCTGCCTGAACTTCCTCGGTCTGTGCAACCTCCGGCTGAACCTCTGTCTGAGTCTGCTCTGGCTGAACCTCCTCAGTCTGTGCAGCTTCCGGCTGAACTTCTTCCACATATACAGCTTCATTACCTGTAGTAAAAGCATCCATCTCTGCAAGTGCCTCCGCATCTGTAAATCCTTCTGCGGAAACTACTGTATATCCTGTCACCAGCATTGTCGCTGAAATCATAACTGCCATTGCTTTTTTTAATGTATTCTTTCTCATAATGGAAACCTCCTGAAATCTATAAAGTCATTCCCAAATGTAATATCCTTTAATTTGACTTCATTATACCAGTAGGGCTGTTTCGTCAACTCTTTCTTCGGGATGTTTTTCCACTTTTCAGGAAAGTTTTTTTACTTTTTTGCAAAACCAGAACCACAGGGCTGTTCTGTAGTTTTCCTTAATTGAGCAGGAAGCTAAAGTGAATCTGCAAAAAGGCGATCCGCTTTGTGTGCGGACCGCCTTCATTTGTACTTGCTTTGTTATGGTTCCAATCTGATCAGAAACTTTGTTTTGCTTTACTGTCTTTTGTTTCTTCTGCGGCGTCTTTCAGTCTCGGCTGCAAGCATTGCAGCTGCAAGAAGAAGCATCAGATAAGTTCCGATCGGGGTATCATCTCCGGTCTTCGGTGATTTGCTACCGCCGTAGCCGCCGGAATGATTTTCGGAGCCACCGCTATTTCCACCATCGGAAGAAGGAGTAGGTGTTGGTGTTTCTGTTACTGTGCTTTCTTCCTGGTTGGTGATGACAACTTCTGCTGTCATATTCGTTTCATCAAATATAACAGAATCTGCACTTACGGTAACTTTATATCCAAATCCTTCGGAGCCTGCAATTGGTTTTCCGTTGGAATCAGTTTCCGTTACATACAGGGTTACCTTTGCTCCTGACTGGGCAAGACCAACATTGATGATCTCACTTACTTCATAGCCACCGTCCATATCAAGCTTGATAATGTTCTGCTCAACCTGCTGGGAAAGCTGTGTATGAGCTGCATCATCAAAGATACCTGCATAGAATACCTCGTTGCTGTTTCTGGTGCCTCCATCTGCACCAAGAACCTTCTTGGTAATTGTCAGCTGACCCTGTTTGTAGAATCCATCTGGCGGGAAGCTGCTGAACACGTTTTCAAAGGAAACGGTTGTTGTTCCATTGGCTTCGGTTACTGTTGTGGAGTTACCATTGCCAAATACAGCTTCATAGACGGTTCCATCTGCAAGAGCGCCGATCGTCTGAGAAGTTCCATCCTGTGTACACTCTGCAATGTAGTATGTCTTGCCTGCCTTAATATTCTCTGAGAATACTACGGTGGAAGCATCTGCATTCTTGAACACAAGAGCTTTCACATCAGAAACTCTCTGAGTGCATTCTTTATCAGAATACAGGGCTACATAGAAGGTCTGATCTCTTGCTGCCAGATTTTCACCAATATAGGTAAGTTTCTTGGTTACTGCAATAGATGCTGAGGTTGCCAGTTTATCCTGTACAAGTAAAACACCATCCTTGGAAACAGCTGTTGTTTTTTCTGCATCTACTGTTCCGTCTTCTTTCAGAACAAAAGTAGTGTCGCTTGTAAGTAAATATCCGTCTGGAGCTACAGTCTCACGAAGAGTGTAAATCTTACCGGTTTTCAGTTTCTCGGTAACATGAGCTTCCTTGGTGGAATCCCACTCGTCTACTACGTTTCCATCCTGGTCAATGATCTGGATGTGAGCACCTTCCAGCTCTTTCCCATCGGAAATATCTACTTTGCTTACTTTTACAGAAGTTCTGCTGTCTTCTACCAGAAGGGTTCCATCCGCTGAGATGGTTGTGCTGGTATTATCTTTGTCAAGAGTTCCATCCTCCTTCAAGCTAAAGACTGTGTCAGCTGTAATAGTATAGCCATCTGGCGCTACGGTCTCGCGAAGGGTATATTTCTCACCGGTCTTAAGACCTGTTACTTCATGAGATTCCCAGATGGAATCCCACTCGTCTACTACATTTCCATCTTTGTCAAGGATCTGGATATGAGCACCTGCCAGTTCTTTCTGGTCGGTAATATCCACTTTGCTGATCTTAACAGATGTGATTGTATTGGTAATGATAAATCCTTCTGTGGCATTTCCTGTTACTGTGGAAATATAGCCAGCTGTTTTGCCAATTTCTTCTACTGTGTAGACAATATCCTTTCCAGACTTCTTCTCATCAAGTTCGGACCAGGTGTAAGTCCACTTGTTCTCTGCGTTCAGGGTAATTTCCTCGCCGCTGTTTTCTCCATCGGCTTTCAGCTGAACCTTGATTTCCTTCGGTCTGTGACCGCCGCGGTCATCGTTATCAGCCCATGACTTGGTAACTGTGACGCTGGTCTTTCCTGGTGCATAGCTATTGGTGATATCGTAGCCGGTGATCTCAGTTGTGTAATCTGCAACTGCATCCTCGGTTACCGTGTATACAATTTCTTTTCCAGCCTCATATTTCGGCAGTTTTTCGAAGCTGTAGGTCCAGTTTCCATTTTCGTCTGCGGTTACGGTCTGGCTGTCTTTCTCCTCGCCGTTTGCAAGAAGTCTTACAGTGATGCTCTCCGGACGTTTTCCATCCTGATTGTCCGCATCGTTCCAGGTCTTGGAGCCCTTCACCTCAGTTGTCTCGGTTGTGTAAGTGTTGGTGATGTTAAATCCGTCTACACTTGTTTCATAACCTTCCACTGCTTCCTCGGTTACGGTGTAGGTAATTTCCTTGCCATTTGCATATTTCGGCAGGTCTTTAAAGGTGTAGGTCCAGTTTCCTGCTTCGTCTGCTTTTACAGTCTGGCTTGCTACGATCTCTCCGTTTGCAAGAAGGTTGACGATAATGCTCTCTGGACGCTTGCCATCCTGATTGTCTGCGTCATCCCAGGTCTTGGTTACGGTGATGGAAGTTGTTTCTGGAGCGTAGGTGTTAGTCAGAGTAGTTACAGTTCCGTTCTTGCTGTTGTCGGTAAGTTCGTAACCTTCTGGGAGAGTTTCCTCTGTCCAGGTGTACTCGATTGCTTTTCCGTCTGCTTTTTCCGGAAGGTCAGATATAGTCTGTTTCCAATTGTTCTCGACGCTCAGGGTAACGGTCTTTCCGGTTTCTTTACCGTCTGCAAGAAGACTTACGGTAATGCTCTCCGGACGTTTTCCATCCTGATTTTCAGCGTCGTTCCAGATCTTGGTTACTGTTGCACTGGTCTTTCCTGGAGTGTAGCTGTTGGTGATGTTGCTGCCATCGTAGGTTGTAGTGTAATCAGTTACTTCCTCCTCAGCTACGGTGTAGGTGATTTCCTGGCCATTTGCATATTTCGGCAGATCTTTGAAGGTGTAAGTCCAGTTTCCTGCTTCGTCTGCAGTTACGGCCTGGCGAGTTTTCTCTGTGCCATTTGCAAGAAGGATTACAGTGATGCTTTCCGGACGCTTGCCATCCTGGTTGTTTGCATCGTTCCAGGTCTTGGTTCCGGTAATCTCGGTGGTCTCTGGCTGATGAGTGTTAATGAAATTATAGCCATCACTCTCGGTTGTGTAGCCATCGACTGCATCCTCAGTTACGGTGTAAGTGATTTCCTGTCCGTTTGCATATTTCGGAAGGTCTGTGAAGCTGTAGCTCCAGTTTCCGTCTGCATCAGCACTTACACTCTGGCTCTTAAGCTTAGTTCCGTCTGCAAAAAGGTTTACGGTAATGCTCTCTGGACGTTTTCCATCCTGATTATCTGCATCTTTCCAGGTCTTGGTTCCGGTGATGGAAGTAAGCTCTGGAGTATGAGTGTTGGTCAGAGTGGTTACCGTTTCGTTCTTGGAAGTTCTTGTCAGGCTGTAGCCTTCTGGAACATTAACCTCGGTCCAGGTGTAGGTGATATACTCTCCATCTGCTTTTTCCGGAAGACCAGTTATCGTCTGTGTCCAGTTGTTCGCAGCAGTAAGAGTAACAGTTTTGTTAGTTGGCGTTCCATTTGCAAGGAGAGCTACGGTAATGCTCTCTGGACGAATGCCATCCTGGTTGTCAGCATCATCCCAGATCTTGGTTACAGACGCGCTGGTCTCACCTGGGGTGTAGCTGTTGGTGATGTTGTAATTATCATCAATAGTTGTTGTATAACCAGGTACGGTAAGCTCGCTTACCGTGTAGGTAATTTCCTGACCATTTGCATATTTCGGCAGATCGGTGAAGCTGTAGGTCCAGTTATCGTCAGCTGTTACGGTCTTGGTGTCTGTAATTATGCCATTTGCAAGAAGGTTGACGGTGATGCTCTTTGGACGTTTGCCATCCTGATTGTTGGAATCGTTCCAGGTTTTGGTTCCGGTGATGTCGAGGGTTGCTGGTTTATGAGTGTTGGTAATATTGTAGCCGCTTACGCTTGTTTCATAACCAGCTACCGCATCCTCAGTTACTGTATAACTAATTTCTCCATTAACATCATACTGCGGCAGGTTCTTGAAGACATAATTCCAATTTCCAGCCTCATCAGGAGTTACCACCTGGCTTGCAGCTTCTGTTCCATTTGCAAAAAGTTTTACAGTGATACTTGTTGGTCTGATTCCGTCCTGGTTGTCTGCATCATTCCAGGTCTTAGAACCGCTGATATCAATTACTCCTTTATAAATGTTTTCAAAAGCAATTGCATCAACAGTATCATCACCTTTCTTGATTGTCTTGCTTACCTTCAGTTTTCCGTTTCCTGCATCTGCTACAGTTACTTCAACAGTATACTCTGTAGTATCATAAGTAACTTCGGTATTCTCTCTCTGAACTTCTGATACTGTGTAAACATGAGTTCCAACATCTTTAAGAGTATAATTGAGCGGGCTGAATGTTACATTTCCATCTGCATCGTTGGCAACGGTCTGAATAGTCTCTCCGTTCTCGTCCTTCAGCACGAAGTTAAAGGCATCAGCTTCAAGAGCTTTGTTCTTCAGGGTCTTACTTGCCTCCAATGTCAGAGATCCCTTTGCGTCGTAGGTATTGGTAAATACGATTTCACCCTTGGGTTCTTCTCTTACAATATCCAGTTTTCCGTCTTTGCCCTCATTTACTGTTACAGTTACTATACGAGTTGCATTCGGATCGTTTGTTACACCTTCTGCGCTTCCAGTCTCCTGGATTGTGTAGGTGTAGGTAT
Source organism: Ruminococcus sp. 1001136sp1 (assembly GCF_039841815.1). Lineage (NCBI taxonomy): Bacteria > Bacillati > Bacillota > Clostridia > Eubacteriales > Oscillospiraceae > Ruminococcus > Ruminococcus sp. 1001136sp1. The sequence continues at coordinate 326,393 of NZ_JBDPGY010000001.1, forward strand.
TTCCTACATCTGCAAGCGTATACTTAATGGTTCCAAAGCTCAGGGACTGAGTATATCCGCTTGTTGCATTTGTCTTTACAACGGTCTGAGCTGGCATTGGAGTGCCTTCTTCGGCTGTTAATTTAAAGGTCCATTCATCTCCTGACTTGAACTCACGGCCGCTTAATACCTTGGTTACACCGAGGGTTGTTTCGCCATCGGCGTACTTGTTGGTAAATGTCAGTCCAGCTCCAGTAACTTCCTGAGTTACGTTAAGAGTTCCGTTTCCGTTGTCTCTGACAGATACTGTTACAGTTCTTGCAGCAACTGGATCGTTTGTTACGTTTGCTACATTTCCAGACTCGGTGATGGTGTAAACGTAGTCCTTATTGACATCTGCAATAGTGTAGTGAATCTTGCCAAAGTCAAGGGTTGTGGATGTTCCACTGGTTGCAGTTGTGGTAACAACTGGGTGTTCTGGCATTGGAGCGTTCGCATCATCGCAAGTTACGGTGAATGTCCAGTTATCACCCTTCTGGAACTCACGACCACTCAGGGTCTTGGTTGCGGTCAGAGTTGTTTCTCCGGTTGCATTGTATTCATTAGTGAACACCAGGGCATCCAGGCTCTTGTCTGCGGCTGCCGTCAGCTTTCCTTTTCCGTCATCGCTTACGGTTACCGTGATGGTGTAGCTCTCGCTGCTGTAAGTCACTCCCTCAAGTTTCTTTGCCGGTACATCCTCCGCTACTTTATAATAGTAGGTTCCCGGCTTGCTGTAAGTGATCTCCTGGAAGCTTACGGTTCCATCTGCCGCATTGGCTGCTGTATCGGTATAGCCTCCGTCTACCGTTTTTCCATCCTTATCCACTTCCGTGATGGTGAAGCTGAACTCGCCTTCTTTTAATCCACGGCCATTCAGCACTTTCTTCACGGCCGGCTGGTAGCTTCCGCTTGCGTTGTATGCATTGGTAAATACCAGGGCATCCAGGCTCTTGTCTGCGGCTGCCGTCAGCTTTCCTTTTCCGTCATCGCTTACGGTTACCGTGATGGTGTAGCTCTCGCTGCTGTAAGTCACTCCCTCAAGTTTCTTTGCCGGTACATCCTCCACTACTTTATAATAGTAGGTTCCCGGCTTGCTGTAAGTGATCTCCTGGAAGCTTACGGTTCCATCTGCCGCATTGGCTGCTGTATCGGTATAGCCTCCGTCTACCGTTTTTCCATCT